>NZ_JASLCE010000073.1 GCF_030146175.1 Flavobacterium sp.
CCCTGTCTGATCACATCCTACGATATTGGTCAGCGGAAAGCCAAATTTTTTACCAGTCACGAAGCCGATTCGACACTGGAAAACTTTTACGTCAGAGATGTTTGTCGGGCAACAAGTGCCGCACCGACTTACTTTGAACCGGCCAAAATAAAATCATTATACGGGCAGGAATTTACGTTGATCGACGGTGGCGTTTATGCCAATAATCCGGCGTTGTGTGCCTATGCCGAAGCGCGGAAAATTGCCTTTTCGAAAATTTTAGGCGATAAGGAAAAAATCGATTATCCGGCTATTAATGACATGATCATTGTTTCAGTCGGAACCGGAGAAGTACACAAACCGTATACCTTCGAAAAGTTTGAAAACGCCGGTAAAATCAAATGGATCGGGCCGTTAATTGATATATTGCTGTCGGCCAACGTGGAAACCGTCGATTACCATTTAACCAAAATGTACGAAACCTTAGGGCCACGTAACCAGAAAAATTATTACCGACTGATGCCACAATTAAAAAATGCTTCACCGGAAATGGATGACACCTCACAAAAAAACATCTACGAACTCATCCAGGCCGGTTTGTTTTATGTGGATCAGAATCGGGAAATGCTACGGGAAATCGCCAAGAAACTGATCAAAAACAAATAGTTCCGGTGTCGACCTCATACAAACCTATTCCGGTTTATAATACCTGACCCGTTTTATACTACCTTTTTGTACCTTTGCCGAATGAAGCATACCTATCCGAAAACCGAAAAACTCAAAAGCCGAAGCACAATCGACTTATTGTTCTCTCAGGGGAAGTCGGTTTCCAAATACCCGTTGCGTTTGGTATATGTACCTTTGGAATCGGACGAATCGGGTGAAAAAATCAAAATGGGTGTTTCCGTTTCGAAAAAATATTTTAAAAAAGCCGTAGACCGCAATTATTTTAAACGGGTGTTACGCGAAACCTATCGATTAAACAAAAATAGGCTGTTGGATTCGACCGACAAGCCCTATGCTTTTATGTTTTTGTATCAAACCAAAGAACGCTTGTCGTATCAGGAAATCGAAGAAAAAACCGTGCAGCTTTTTGAAAAGTTTGCCGACTCCATCCAAAACAAAGAATTGTAAGATTTTTCATTGTAGCGAATTCCAATTCCATCTAAAATTGTACTTTTAGTTGTGATTTTACGTTGTATATCAAACTAATGGTGTTTTCTATGAAAAAAATTCTCCTTGTTGTAGCGGTCCTTATCTTTTCTATTAGCTGTAAAAACCAACAGTCCGAAGATGTGGCTGTGGCGGAATCCCTGGATGTCAAAATGATGAATCTGGAAGCCGCACCTGTGGCTGCTTCTGAAACATCAGGTTCCGGTGGATCGGAAACCCTTATCGAAGCCAAAATCATTAAAAATGCCAACCTCCGGTTTGAAACATCCGACCTCAACCAGTCGTATGCCGATATTCAGAAAGCCCTTGTAAAATATAAGGCTACCATCCAAAACGATGTGACCGGAAAAAGTAACAATTCGGTGTACCGCGACCTGACGATTCGGATTCCGAATACGGCTTTTGACGCATTTATCAACGATATCGGCAAAGGCGTTTCTCATTTTGATCGGAAAGAAATTTCATCCGAGGATGTAACCGAGGAGTATATCGATATCGAATCGCGTATCAACACCAAAAAAACGTTGGAAAAACGCTACCTGGATTTATTAAACAAAGCGACTAAAGTTTCCGAAATACTGGAAATTGAAAAAGGACTGGCTACGGTTCGCGAAGAAATCGAATCGATCGAAGGGCGATTAAAATATTTACAAAGCCGGATTGCGATGAGTACCATCACGATCGATATGTATACCCAAAATGCCTCCGAAAGTGGCGCAACCGTTTCCTACGGCAGTAAAATGTGGAATTCGTTTAAAGAAGGCTTTTTCGGAATTTCAACTTTCTTTCTTGACCTACTGCAAGTTTGGCCATTTATCCTTATTTTCGTGTTACTTTTGATTTATATACGCAAAAGATTTACCAAAAAATCCGTTTAAAAAATGCTACGTCAGTTTAAAAAAAGATATATCATTCCTGTAGTTGCAGGAGGTTTTTTATTTGTAGGTGCCAGTTTCAGGGATGACTTTTTTGAGATTGCCAAGCAGATTGAAATCTTCACAACGCTATTTAAAACCGTCAATCAGAATTATGTAGACGAGACTAATCCGGCCGATTTGATGGACAAAGCCATTAAAAACATGTTGCTGGATCTGGATCCGTATACGGTTTACTTTAACGAACAGGATGTTGCCAAATTCAAAATTAATTCGACCGGTGAATATACCGGAATCGGTGCGTATATCTCACGCCGTGAAGGTCGGTTGATCATTCGTGAACCGTACAAAAACTTTCCCGCCGACAAAGCCGGTTTAAAAGCCGGTGACGAAATTGTCCAAATTGGCGATGTAAACCTGGTTGATTTTAAAGACGATGCCGCCCAACTTTTAAAAGGTTCTAAAAATTCCAAGATCGACATACAATACAAACGTCAGGGAAAACTAATGAATACGCAGATTGTATTGGATGAAGTCGAAATTAAGGCCGTGCCTTTTTATGCTTTGCTAGCTGACAAAACAACCGGTTATATTGTATTGTCGCAGTTTAATGCCAAAGCATCGGCTGAAACCAAAGACGCACTGGAAAAATTAAAAAGTCAGGGCGCGACCCGAATTATTTTGGATTTACGCGGAAATCCGGGTGGTCTACTGCATGAAGCCGTGAACATCTGTAATCTTTTTGTACCGCAAAACGAAGTAATCGTAACCACAAAATCAAAAATTGAAAAACACAATAACAGTTATAAAACACAAAAACAACCGGTTGACCTTACGATTCCACTGGCTGTTTTGGTTGATGGAAAAAGTGCTTCCGCGTCCGAAATTGTAGCCGGAGCGTTACAGGATCTGGACAGAGCCGTAATTGTGGGTGCCAGAAGTTTCGGAAAAGGACTGGTACAACGTCCGTTGGATTTAACCTACGGAACACAGGTAAAAGTGACCATTTCCCGCTACTATACGCCATCCGGAAGATGTATTCAGGCATTGGATTATTCCAAAAAAGATAAAAACGGAAAAGCGATTCGTACCGATGCGAGTCAGTATAACGCTTTTAAAACCCGTAAAGGAAGAACCGTTTATGATGGTGGTGGTATTCAACCCGACATCGAACTTTCAGAAGCGAAAACCAGTACCATCTCGGATGCTTTGCTAAAAAACGACGGGATTTTCAACTACGTAACGCAGTATTATTATAAAAATCCGAATTTAGGAACAACCATTCCGACTTTTTCGGATACCGATTTTACGGAATTCAAAGCCTTTTTGAAAAAGGAAAAATTCGAATTCGATACCGAAACCGAACTGGCTTTAAAAAATACCTTAACCACGGCCAAAAAGGAAAAAATCGAAGAAAGTATTACTGCCGAATATCAGCAACTACTGGCCGCAGTACAACGAAGTGAAGAAAAAGAACTGGATAAAAACAAGTCTGAAATCAAAAAACTTATCGTTGACGAAATCATAAAACGCTATCAGTATAAAGAAGGATTGTATCAATATTACACAAAAAGTAACATAGAAATAACAAAAGCGCAAGCATTACTCAATAATCAGGCAGAATACAATAAAATTCTTAAAAATTAATTTTCGCAAGAATTGTGTAGGACTTTCGTTTTTTATGATAATTTTGTGATTTTAAATATTTCACATCGTGAGTTCTACACACAGCAGTAACCACCTTAATAAAGTGACCCTAGGTGGTTTAATTGTCACATTAGGAATTATTTATGGAGATATCGGAACCTCTCCATTATACGTAATGAAAGCCATTGTTGGAAAACAGGCTATCGATCCGGATGTGGTACTTGGTGCGATTTCCTGTATTTTCTGGACGCTAACCATTCAGACAACTTTTAAGTATGTAATTCTCACACTACGTGCCGACAATAAAGGGGAAGGAGGAATATTTTCGCTCTACACCCTTGTCAAAAAACTCAAAAAGCGTTGGCTGATCGTTCCCGCCATTCTCGGAGGAAGCGCCCTGCTTGCCGACGGTATTATTACACCGCCCATTTCCGTTTCTTCGGCTATCGAAGGATTGCGAACCTATAATCCGGAATTAAACACCATCCCGATTGTTATTGGAATTTTATTTGTTTTATTCTTTATTCAGCGATTCGGAACCAAACTGGTTGGAAAATTCTTCGGACCCTTAATGTTATTATGGTTTGGAATGCTCGGAACATTGGGTGTGATCCATTTATTGGGTAATGTGTCTGTTTTAAAGGCCTTAAATCCATATTATGCTTTTCATTTATTAAAAATACACCACGAAGGATTCTATGTTTTAGGCTATGTATTCCTGTGTACCACGGGAGCCGAAGCTTTATATAGCGACCTTGGACATTGTGGTATCAAAAACATCCGAATCAGCTGGATATTTGTAAAAAGTATGCTGGTACTGAACTACTTCGGTCAGGGTGCTTATCTGATTTCCAATACCGGAAGTACTTTAGTGGAACTAAGCGGAAACGCAAACAATCCCGGAAACCCGTTTTATCTGGTTATGCCGGATTGGTTTTTACCATTCGGAATTGCGATTGCAACGATGGCTGCGGTAATTGCCTCTCAGGCTTTAATTAGCGGATCGTTTACACTAATCAGTGAAGCGATGCGTCTAAACCTATGGCCAAAAGTACGCATCAAATACCCAACCGAATTAAAAGGACAATTATATATCCCATCAATCAACTGGTTGTTATTTATCGGATGTGTATTTATCGTGGTACACTTCGAAGAATCCGGAAATATGGAAGCCGCCTACGGATTGGCGATTGTGATGTGTATGATTATGACCACCATTTTACTAGGCTTCTTTATGGTTTTAAAACGATATAACCCAATCTTTATCGTCTTGGTTATCGCGTTATACTTAACCATTGAGATCTCGTTCTTCTTGGCCAATATCGAAAAATTCCCGCATGGTGGTTATGTTTCGGTATTCATTGCCGGTTTACTGGCCTTTATTATGATTGCCTGGTTTACGGCTAAAAAGATCCGAAAAGACTATACCGAATTCGTTAAAATCGACAAGTTTAAAAATGTTATTTCCGAGTTGAGTAACGACCTTTCGATACCAAAATATGCCACGCATTTGGTTTATATGACCAATGCGAGTCACGGAGACGAAGTGGAATCGAAAATTATTTATTCCATTCTTCAAAAACGTCCGAAACGAGCCGATATTTACTGGCTGATTCACGTAAACGTAGTCGACGAACCGTATGAAATGGAATACCGCGTTCGTGAGATTGTAAAAGACGATATTATCCGGGTGGATTTCTATTTGGGATTCCGTGTCGCACCGCGCATTAACCTGTTGTTTAAAAAAGTAGTTCAGGATATGGTTAAAAACGGCGAAGTAGACATTACCAGTCGTTATGAATCCCTAAACCGAAACAACGTTTTGGGTGATTTCAAATTTGTACTGATCGAAAAATTCATGTCCTACGACAACGATTTCCCTTGGTACCAACGTATTATCCTGGATATTTATTTCTTCCTGAAAAAAATCAGTTTATCCGAAGAACAGGCATTCGGATTGGATAGCAGCTCGGTAAAAATCGAACAATATCCAATTGTGATCCATCCGCCGGAAGACATCAGTCTGACCCGAATTAAAGACCGAAAATAACCTTTGAAATATGAAACGTATTGCGCTTGTTTTTCTTTTTTTGCTGACGTGTCAGTTTCTGACAGCACAGGAAGAGGTTGTACATTCTGTTTATTTTGAATTTGACAAATTTAACCTGGAAGAAAAACAGGCCAATGACGTAGTAGCTTTCGTAAAGGCGATCGATACTTCCCGCATCGAGAGCATCCAGATTTACGGTTATTGCGACGATCGCGGTAAAGATGCCTATAACTATAAGCTTTCGAACAATCGGGCCAATACGATCAAGAATAAGCTTATTGAAAAGGGAATCAAAAACAAGATCATTGTAACGATCGAAGGAAAAGGTCGGGTTTTAATTGACGACGATATTGTGGATAACCTTCCGGAAGTACGCCAGAAAAACCGACGTGTCGATGTGGTAATGAACTTTAAACCGGTTCCACCAAAACCGATTCCCGGAATGCATTCGACCATTAAAGGCGATCTGATTGTTGGCGACCGAATCTATCTTGAAAAAATTCTTTTTGATAAGGGAAGCAGTCGTTTAACGCTAAAATCGAAAAACGAACTGGAGCGGGTGGCCAAATTACTACACAAATACAAAAATCTGGAATTTGAAATTCAGGGACATATTTGCTGTACGCCAACATTCCAAAAAGAAGCGATCGACAAAGACACCAAAAAGAGAATGCTTTCGCACAACCGCGCACAAGCCGTTTATAAATTTCTGATTCAGAAAAAAATCGACAAAAAACGAATGACGTTTAAAGGCTACGGAAACACGCAACCTTTAGGCAACGGCCCGGATCAGGACCGTCGCGTGGAATTGGTTATTACGAAAGTGTAAATCGTTATTTTATCTGCATTTCGATATGCGGAATATTATCTTCCAGGTATTCGTCCGAAACCTGAACAAACCCGTGGGATTCGTAAAAACGTTTCAGGTACAGTTGTGCCGAAATGGTAATCGTGTCGGTACCGTAATGCGACTGGATTCCGTTTTTGGCTTCGCGGATCAGATCATGGCCCCATTTGCGGTCGCGGTACGATTGTTTCACCACTACCCTTCCGATGGATGCGGCATTTGGAAAATAATCGCCCGGCTGAAACAAACGGCAATATGCTACTAATTCGCCGTTAAAAGTTCCCATTAGATGTAATGCTTTTTGATCTTTACCATCAATATCCAGATAAACGCAATCCTGCTCCACTACAAAGATTTCCGAACGCAGTTGTAAGGCAGAATATAGATCGGCAAGCGAAAGTTCGTTAAATCGCTTTATTTCGAATTTTAGAGTCATGTCTGTATGGTTGTTACTAAATTATTGCAGTATGTGAACGGATTTCATAATCGCCTCCAGTTCAAAAATCATATCTCTTTTGGCATTGGACGGATCGTAAACAAAACCTTCCAAAATCAGATAGCGTTTATTTTTTTCATCGCGGATGGCATAATTCAGAAACGGTCCGCTCATAAAGTTATTCTGAAGTTCCCAGGTTCCTTTGGTTTCATAGGCGGTTTTGCCGTCGAGTCGCGTATTCATAAAATACGGCGAATAGCCTTCTTCGGTAATCATCGAGGAATGTTCCATCGTTCCGCGAATATACAAAGCACCAACAGAATCGCGAACTTTTATAATATTTCCGACGATGTCATTGTTTCTTTCGATTTGCGAAATGGGAACCTGATAAACCAAAAGACTGGAGCTGCCGGAAGGAATGTCTTTCTTCATCCAATAAAAATATTCCTTTTCATCGGCATAACGATAGGTATCCGGAATCTCAATATTGATCATAAAAACACCCCGGAGTTTATCGTCACTTAATCGGGCTTTACCCATTTTTTGCTGGATATAATGTATTTCGGAATATTTGATAATCGAAATAAGGGTTTCCGAGTGGGTTTCGATCAGGTCGAGAATCTCGTGAATGGAATAGCCGGTGATATAGAAAACATTTTGCGGTTTGGCATATTTGTTTTCTACGTGTTTGAATTCTTTGTTCAGTCCTTTAGACACGACCAAAATATTCCGACTTTGTGTTACGATGCCTTCAAAAATTTTCGGAGAGTACTGGTTGATGGTAAAAATCGGTTCTTCCTGCGGCAATCCGTCAACCGGATAAGCCAGTTTTTTACGAAGACTATCGCCTACTTCCCCGTTCCACATTACATCGTCGATCACAATGGCAATCTCATTAATATTTCCTTTTGATTCAGGCAAAAATGCTTCCCCTTGTTTCTGTCTGTCTTTACAGGAAACAAGAGAAAGCATTTGTAAGAGTATTGCAAATAAGATTGCTTTTTTCACGGATTCTTTGGGGAAATCTACCCGTTGATTTTAAGTTTCATTCCGGGTTTGATATTTTCGTTATCGATGTTATTCCATTTTTTAATTTCGGCTACCGTAATACCCGGGTGCTTTTTAGCGATGCTAAACAGTGAATCTCCTTTCTGAACGATATACATTCTTTCTTTGTTGTAGTTACGTTCTTTGCTGTTATCACGGTTTATGATTTCTTTTTTAACTTCTTTTTCAGCTTTTTCAACCACTGCTACCGTTTCCTGAGCCGGCTCCTGAATGGTTAGTTTCTGACCGATTTTGATTTCGTTACTTTCGATGTTATTCCACTCTTTCAGTTGATCAATGGTTACTTTATTCTTTTCGGCAATAGCAGTAAGATTATCCCCTTTCTGAACAACATACAAATCGTTTTCGATGGCTTTTGGCTCTACAATTTTAGGCTCGGTCACTTTTGGTTCCGCCGTTTTCTTTTTGGCTGCCGATCGGTCGGCTACCATAACGTTGGTTTCGAATTCAATTTTTAGTTTTTGTCCGGCATTAACGGTATTCTTTTTCAGCTTGTTCCATTTCTTCAATTCGGCAACGGTCACATTGTTTTTTGAAGAAATCTCCGAAAGGTTATCGCCACGCTTAACGGTATAATATTTAATACGCGTCTTTTTAACCGCCTTCATCGGGAAATCTTCGACATTGGCTATAGCAAGCGAATCGCGTTTTGTGGTACGTTGTGCAATGGCATCTTTACGAATGTTGGTCGTGGTAAACGGTTTTTCACGTTTCTCTTCTTCATATTGCACGTATGCATAAATCTTATCTTCATTCGAAACAAACATTCCTGCTTTTTGTTTTGGCAAACGAATGTAATGGGCTTTATCGGTTACATAAGGAACCACATCCAGTTTATAGATTGGGTTTAACAAACGCAATTGTTCTACCGGTACATCCAATAAATCGGAAAGTTGTTTGAACGACATTTTTTGTTTTACCATTAGCGTATCGGTTTCAAAATACGTCAATGGTGCGCGTTTCGGAACGATTCCGTGTTCTTTGCGGTATTCGTAGATATACATCGTTGCCAGGAAAGCCGGAAGATACCCTTGTGTTTCCTTGTGCATGTATTTACGGATATTCCAATAATTTGTCAATCCTCCGGAACGACGGATTGCTTTGGCTACGTTTCCAGGTCCGGTGTTATAGGATGCCAGAACCAAATCCCAGTCTCCAAAAATACCGTACATGGTCGACAAATACTGACAAGCGGCTTCCGTTGCTTTCATCGGATCGCTACGCTCGTCTACATAGGAATTCACTTCCAGGTTGTATTGTTTTCCGGTAGCATACATAAACTGCCATAATCCGGTAGCGCCGACTCTTGATTTTGCTTTTGGATTTAAAGCTGATTCCACAACCGCTAAATATTTAACTTCCAATGGAATATTATATTTGGCAAGCTTTTCTTCAAACATCGGGAAATAATATTCCGAAATGGCCATCATTCTTTCGAAAGCCTTCGGTCTGTTTTTCAGGAATGATTTAATAATATTTTCAAGTCCCTGATTGTATTCGATGTTGAAAGGTGATTTTTCGTCCAGTCTTTTTAAGCGGTCTTTCAGTAAATCTGTTGGCAGGTCGTAGGCTACTTCCTGATCGATATTTACTTTGGCAAGATCGGATTCCATATCGGTAAACAAATCCTGATTGCTTAATTCCTTCATCCACATTTCGTCGATGCAGGCACTGGTTTCATATTTTACGAACGTCGATTTTAGAGAGTCCAGATAGGACAATTTGATTTCCGGTTTAGCCGGGACTTCATTTTCGGCTGTCTCCTGAGCCATAGCGCCCAGACTGATCAGACCTAAAAACAAAGACAATAATTTTTTATTATCCATACATTCTATCTTATAACATGTTAAATTTCAATTTCTTATGTAAGCCATGCAAACATAATAGCTAATAACTTATATTTTGTTTAAATATTGTTAAAAATGGCAATTTATTCCAAAATGGCCGCGATTCCGGGCAATGTTTTCCCTTCCAGCATTTCCAACATTGCTCCTCCACCGGTGGAAACATAGCTCATTTTCGGTTCCAATCCAAATTGTTTTACTGCAGCTACAGAATCACCACCGCCTACAAGTGAAAAAGCACCGTTTTTAGTGGCTTCGGCAATAAAGTTTCCAAGGGTAATGGTTCCTTCGGCAAATTTTTCCAATTCAAAAACACCCAATGGTCCGTTCCATAAAATTGTTTTTGAGTTTTTGATTACGTCTTTTAACGCTTCCAATGATTTTGGTCCCACGTCCAATCCCTGCCATCCATCCGGAATCTGATTGACATCAACAATTTGGGTATTGGCTTCGTTTGAAAAAGCATCAGCAGCCACTACATCTACCGGAAGGTGAATTTGTACATTTTTGGCTTTTGCTTGTGCTATAATGTCTAATGCTAATTCCAGCTTATCGTCTTCACAAATGGAATTTCCGATATGGCCGCCCAATGCTTTGATAAAGGTAAATGTCATTCCGCCACCAATAATCATATGGTCAATTTTATCCAGGATATTCTCAATTACGGTAATTTTAGACGATACTTTGGATCCGCCCAAAACAGCCGTTACCGGTTTTTCGGCTTGGTGTAATACTTTGTTTAAACTTTCGATTTCTTTTGCCAACAGGAATCCGAAGCATTTGCTTTCCGGAAAGAACTGGGCAATAATCGTTGTTGAAGCATGCGCTCTGTGTGCCGTTCCGAAAGCATCATTCACATAGATGTCTCCCAATTTGGCTAGTTTTTTAGCAAATTCCACATCGCCTTTTTCTTCTTCGGCGTGGAAACGCAGGTTTTCCAATAGCAATACTTCACCCGGTTTTAAGTTGGCTGCAGCATTTTCGGCTACCGAACCAATACAATCGGATGCAAATGTTACCGGAACACCTAATACCTCAGCGGTTTTTGCTACAATATGTTTTAATGAATATTTTTCTTCTACGCCTTTCGGACGTCCTAAATGGGACATTAGAATAACGCTTCCACCCTCATTTAAAATTTTATCGATCGTTGGCTTGGCTGCTTCGATACGGGTTGCATCGGTTACTTCGAAATTTTCGTTAAGCGGCACATTAAAGTCAACACGGATAATCGCTTTTTTATCTTTAAAATTAAAATCTGTAAGGGTTTTCATTGTATTTTCTTTGTTGATTGTTTGTTTAATAATCTACAAATATAGTATTTTTATTTTTTATGCCCTTTTTTCTATTTTATTTAAATTTTTTAAGTGGGTAAATGCGTAATGTTTATTTATCCGAGCCGAAATGCGGCTTTTACTGCGGAAATGATTTTTGAAAAGAAATACGTAATTCCCGGTTATTCGTTTTCTTTTTCGAGATAGCAAATCGCCAGATTGGGATGCATCGGGAACGAAAGGATTTCCCAGTGCGCCGTAGCATCGGTATCTTTGGAAAGCAAATAATGCCTGTCGACAATATCGACCAGTACCATCAGCGGCGTATAAAATGTAATTCCGATTTTATGACGCGACGGATCGTTGCTATCGGTATTCACAATGTCGAGTTTATAATTTACAAATGGCAAATAGGAATTTCCCAGCGCATCCTGCAACTCGTAGATGTTTCCTTTAAGCTGACGGATATAGGGTTCGGCTGCCATTCCGGTTAAAAAATGCAGCTTTTCGGCTTTTTCATTTTCGTATAACAACTCCCGAAAAGTCGGTTTTGGATTTTCCGGATTATTGTACAACTGTTGTTGCATCCGGTATTCCCGATAGGTATCTTCAAAAACATATTTTTGCCAGGTCACAGTAGTGGAGCTATCGATCACCAATCGGAAAGCCATTCGGATTTTAGAAAACTTCATCTTACAAGGTGTTAAAGCAAAAAAGAAGATACCGTTTCGAGTATCTTCTTCTGTTTGCCTGAGTTATTATTGGACTATCATTTTTTTACTTTCTGTGAAAACACCGTTTTCATTTTCTATTATAACTCTGTAAATATAATAACCGCTACTCAGACTTTTTCTGCTGATCAATAAATAATTGGTTCCTGCCGGATACTCCTCATTTATGGGTGTATCGATGAGTCTTCCGGTAAGATCGTATAATTCCATTTTTACTTTTGAATAGGAATTTAACTCCAGTGGAATTTTGGTGCTATCGGTAAATGGATTCGGAAAATTCTGACTTAACTGGAATTCCGAAATGGTAACATCCTCGATTCCAAGCGTCGGTCCGGCTACAAAAATCGTATGGGATAACGTAAAGCCTTCGGCGATGCTTCCGGTAACCGCACCAAGCTCGTTGGTAACGCCATCCGAAAAAACATTATCGGTTGCATTGTATGTATAACCCGACATCCCTTTGGTATAACCATAACTCGTAGCCGAATTCACCTGAACCACCGCACTGTTAGCTCCTTCCGGGAAAGCAATTTGGGTGATCAGAAGTGAGGTTCCGGACGCATTGTAAATATGCACGTGAATATGCGTCGCTCTTCCGGTATACCATCCCGGAAAAATGGAGGTATAACTAACAAGTCCGTTAGCATCAGTAGTTTGTCTTCCTCTTAAAAAGTGGTTGGTTGTATAATTGGTTGGTTGCATACCGGTTCCGCCATATTCGGAATAATTACCGTCTTTATCACAATGCCAGATATCGACAATAGCACCGGAAAAAGCATTACAATTTCCATTGACATTTTTTACGGTAATATTAATCGTAAAAGGAACACCGGTACGGTCGCCAATAATGTTGGTTCGTACCCATGAAGCCGGCGAAATGGTTGGAAAAGGTCCAGCCGTTTCACTGTTGGTCACACTACACGCCAATGCGGCAGTTGTTTCTTCCGGCATTTCTTTTTCGGTACCCATAGCACGCAAAAGTGATGGTGCCGCAGCAACCATTCCAAGGAAACCCAGACTGTTTTTTAAAAATACTTTTCTTTCCATACTCTTTTAGCTTTTTCGTTACTCAAAATTAAATTTGTTAACAGGGAAAGCCAAAAAAATGAGGTAAACTGTTTTTATTTTGCGGTAAATGTCATTTTAAGCATAGCATTCGAACAGCAAAAGCATACTGTTTTCGGCAAGCGATTCGAATTCAATGGTTTCGGAGGCATCGATAGCCAGGCCATCGCGGTTTTCGACAAGTCGGTTCTGGAATTCGAAAGCCCCGTTTAGTACAAAGGCAAAAATACCGTTGTTTTTATTTTGCGGTATATAGACATCCTCTTTCCGTCCGTCGAATATTCCGATGCGCATGGCAAAATCCGGATGTTCGATAACCTGCAACATTTCGTTCCTTTGATTCAAATCAAACGAAAATAAAGCCAACTCCAATTCCGCTGTTGTTTTGAAACGAATTTGAAGGTAATTCACCTGTCTGTTTTCGTAGGGATTCTGTAACGCAAAACCTTGTCCATCGGAAGCAGAAAAAAAATAACATTCCTCGATGTGGATAAAATACGTTCCGGAAGCCGTTATACAATCGATCGCACCAGCTAACGGAACAATCAGAATACTTTGATTATCGGTAACGGAATACCGAACTGTTTCTTTGGCCGCCAGCATTTCTTCGTTCAACACCTCTAGCAAATGATACGGTTTCCGGCTTTCCTCCTGATACGTTTCAAAGTTAAAAGTGGCCAAACAACGATGGATATCCGTTTCAAAATGACCTCTCAGATGCGCTTTATAGATTTGCGCCTGTTGTTGTATGAATTTTGTCATTTATCTGTTTTCTAAAATTTTAAAAAAATCGGCTTCGTAGGTGGCGCTAACCGGTATTTCCTCCTTATCAATAAAAATGATTTTACTTTTCACCCGATCGATTTTGGATAGCGAAACGATAAACGAACGATGCACTCTAAAAAAGGCATCCGTCGGTAATTTCTCCAGAATGCTTTTCATCGTCATTCGAGCCACCACGGTTTTCTGATTCCGGATATGGATTTTCAGATAATCGTCCAGTCCTTCGATGAACAGGATTTCGGTAACCGGAATTTTTATCAGACTATAATCCGCGCGAATAAAAAGAAACTGCGAATCGGTTGCCGTATTTTTCTGATCCTGTACCAACTGGCTTTTGGCTTTTTCAACCGCCTGTTCAAAGCGTGAAAACGAAAACGGTTTTAGCAGGTAATCCGTAGCGTTGAGCGTAAAACCTTCCACTGCAAATTCCGAATAAGCCGTTGTAAAAATCACACTGATTTTATGGGGTACTTTTTTAAAAAAATCAATACCCGAAATCGATGGCATATTGATATCGAGAAACAGTAAATCCGTTGGATATTTTTTCAGGTATTTTAATGCTTCGTCCGATCGGGTAAATATTTTTTTCAATTCAATACCTTCGATCTGGTCGCAAAAACTTTGCAACACTTCCAAAGCAGGCGGTTCATCGTCGAGTGCTATAGCGTAAATCATAATTCGAGCGTTAGTACGGTAGTATAACTTTCTTTTGTTTCGGTAATTTCCAGATCGTATTTATCGGGATAAAGACGTTCCAGTCGTTCCATCGTGTTTTGCAATCCCATTCCTTTTTCGGTTTGAACCGAACTGACTTTTTTATTAAAAACCAACAATTGCAAAGTCGTATCGTTAATCAGAATCTGAATCCGGATTTCCGAATTCTCGTCCGGATTTACCCCGTGTTTAAAGGCATTTTCGATAAACGAAATCAGAAGCAATGGTGTTATTTTCTTTTCGAAATGTCCTTCCGGAGCGTCATACCCGATCGTAACGGTATTCCCGAGCCGCGATCGTTGCAATTCGATATAATTGTGGATATAATTTAATTCCTTATCCAATGCAATGGTATCGTCGTGTGCATCGCGGATGATGTAGCGCATCAGTTCCGAAAGCTGCACAATGGCATCGGCGGTACGATTATCTTTCCGAATCGCCAATGCATAAATACTGTTGAGTGTATTAAATAAAAAGTGCGGATTGATTTGCGCTTTAAGCAATGAAATTTCAGCCTGCATTTTATCGCGCTCCACATGTTGCAATCTTCTATTAATTGCTAAGAAAAGACTTGTTAAAACACCAATTAAATAAATCAATACCGTATTAAAGTGCTCGTTAGGTTTTTGCATCGGACCGGGACCAAATCCGGGTTTTGGTCCCGGCGGATGAATTGGTTTTGGGCGTGCCATTCTTTCGATATTAAAAAGATCGATATCCGGTTTGTCGAAAAAATGAGAGGTAAAAAGCAATACGATCAGAAAAACAAAAAGCAACACAAAATAGAGCGTCTTCTTATTTGAAAAATAAAGCTTTGGAATAAAATAGTAATAGTTCACATAGAAAAAAACGAGCAAGCCTACATAAACCGAAAAGTACGTCCTGTCGTGGCCATTATGAAGAATATCCGGAATCCGGATGATACTCGTTTGCGAAGATAACAGATACGGCAATACCAGAAATGACAGGCAAATGCAAAAGTGGTAGGCATAAAACGAAATCTTCTTTTTCATTTTTCTAACAGTTAACCTATCAAAAATACAGTTATTTGATTGAAGCGATAAATAATTGCGGTAAATAATGCAATTTTTGCGGTGAGCGAGAAAGCTGTTTTTACTGTTGGTGTTTTATTCTATATTTGCTCTATGCTATTTTCAGAAATTTTAGGACAAGCCCATATTAAAAGCCATCTGACCAAAAGCGCCGATTCCGGACGCATCCCACATGCACAGCTTTTTGTTGGTCCGGAAGGATCGGGTACACTGGCGATGGCCATTTCGTATGCCCAATATATTTTATGTTCCAATACCAACGGAGAAAACACTTCGGGAAATGAAGCCTGTAATCTGAAATTCGAACATTTTTCACATCCCGATTTGCATTTTGTATTTCCGGTTTCGACCAATGACGAAATAAAAAGTCACCCGGTAAGTGCCAATTTTCTAAAATACTGGCGTGAGTTTGTAACCCAAACACCCTACGGTAGTCTTTTTGATTGGTATAAAACTATTGGGATTCAGAACAAACAGGGACAAATTGGTGTAGACGAAGCACAGGAAATTGTAAAATCCTTATCGCTCAAAGCCTACGAAGGCGGTTATAAAGTGATGATTATCTGGATGGCCGATAAAATGAATATCGCCACGTCGAACAAACTTTTAAAATTACTGGAAGAACCACCACAAAAAACGGTATTCCTATTGATCACCGAAAATGAAAACGATATCCTGCAAACGATTTTATCCCGTTGTCAGGTATTGCATTTTGGCGGACTTCCGGAAAGTATTATCGCCGACGCTTTGGTTTCACGTGAAAAAACAGACGAAAAAACGGCTTTTAAAATAGCCCATCAGGCACAGGGAAATTATAATAAAGCTTTACAATTGCTACACACAACCGAGGACGATTATCCGTTTGAAGCCTGGTTTGTACAATGGGTACGGGCAGCGTTTCGCGCCAAAGGAAATGCAGCGGCGATTCAGGATCTGATTTCATGGAGTGAGTCTATTGCCGGAATTGGTCGTGAAGCACAAAAACAATTTTTGCATTTTTGTATTGAAATGTTCCGTCAGGCCTTATTACTCAACTACCAATCCCCTTCTCTGGTTTATATAGAACCTACGGTTGAAAAATTTAAACTGGAGAATTTTGCACCTTTCGTAAACGGTAACAATATCAACGATATTTTTAAAGAATTGTCGGATGCCATTTACCATATTGAGCGTAACGGAAACGCAAAAATTATCCTGACCGATTTATCGATAAAACTAACACGTTTAATTCATAAAAAATAAACACCATGACGAATACGGAAATTTTCGGAATTTTAATTCTGGCTTTTTTGGCCATCACTTTTTTACAATCCGGCTATGATAAAATTATGGACTGGAAAGGAAACGTAGCATGGCTTAAAGGTCATTTTGCACAAACATTTATCAAAAATCAGGTACCCCAATCCCTATTTTTAATCTTAGTATTGGAAGTAATTGCCGGCGCTTTATGTGTTATCGGAATTGCGCAACTGGTAATGAACGGTGTAACGACATTTGGTCATTATGGTGCGACTTTTTCCTGCGTTACGCTATTGTTTTTATTATTCGGACAACGTATTGCGAAAGATTATGACGGTGCACGAACCATCGTAATCTATTTTATTCCAGCTATTTTAGCGGTTTATTGGCTATAAGAAATAACTTTATTTTTTAAAATATTACACCTGACAGGTTTTCGAAACCTGTCAGGTGTTTTTTTATCCGGTCTTTTAGTTTTTAAGTAAAACGGCTTTATACAGGCGGAGTTCTTCCCAGCTAAATTCGTCGCCGTATTTTTCTTTTATTTCTCCCAATCCTTCTCCGCTATATTCTTTAAAAGCCGATGCCAGTTTTTTGAGTTTATCCTGTGGCAAAACATCCGAAATTTCAATCGCTTCCATCTGAATCAGTTTTGAAAAATGGGTATATACCGTACCCACGGTAAGTTTTCGGATTCCCGCAATTTCGGGAATCGAAAGGTTTTGTGACCACAATTCCAGCGTCTCTTCGTAGGTTGATTTTTTCGGTTCTTTTGTTTTTTTCTTTTTGGAGGTGTACCGTTCGATATCGTCTTCATCCTCGATAAGCGTAACCGCTGTTTTTCGCAAGGCTTCCCGGATAATTTCTATTTTATCCTGTTTGTATTTTTGCAAGTACGGCGATACCAATACTTCTTTTGATATTTCTTTGTTTTCCAGAACGGCACGTACCAACAATTTGACTTTTAGCAATCGTAAAACCGCATTGGTCTGCAGTTCTTCCAGTTCTGACAATTCTTCAAAAAAGGCTTTTACTTTTTTTAGCCGTTTTATTTCCTCTATTTTCCAGTACAGCTCAAACGTCAGCTCATCCAATTTCGGAAAAAAATAATCGAATGCTTTGTTGATTCGCTCTTCGATAAAAACGAGATCGATCGGTTCCTGCTGGAACAATTTTGTTAACTGCGCGATAAATTTTTGCGACGGTTCCCGTAATTCATGTACGGCCAATGATTGTTGTTGCGCCCAGACCTTCGACTGCCCTTTGGGTGATTTTCCAGTTTCAGACAAATAGGTTTGCTGATGTTTGTTCCATTGCGTGGCCAGTTCGTGCCAGTTAAAACTGTCTTTCAGATAATTAAGTAAAAAAACACGCGTTTCAGATACCAATTCTCCTTCCAGTTTTTCGACCGAAACCCGACTTTGTGCATAATCCATCACATCGCCATCGTTGGAAATGCCATTCATTTGTATCGCAGAAAGCAAAATAAGCCCTTTTAACGAACGCAAACGCGAAAGAGCAACATAGGCTTGTCCGGGTAGGAAAACCTGTGATACATCGAGCGCTGCTTTGTCGAACGTCAAACCCTGGCTTTTGTGTACGGTAATCGCCCAGGCCAATTTGATCGGATAATGCGTAAAAGTGCCTAAAATCTCTTCTTCGATTTCCTTTGTCATCTCGTCTACATAGTAGCGGATGTTTTTCCATTCATAGCGTTCGACTTCAATGGTTTTATTTTCTTCCGGAAAATGCACAAAAATTTCGCGGGGCGAAATCGATTTTACAACGCCCATTTTTCCGTTAAAATATTGTTTTTCAAACGAAAGATCGTTTTTAACAAACATAACCTGTGCGCCAACTTTTAATTTGAGCTGTTCTTCCACCGGATAAATCTTATCCGGGAAGTCACCTACAATTTCCGGTTGAAAGGTATATGCTTCTCCATCGAGCTCCGCCAAGGCATTACTGTTTATTGCATCGGCTTTAGCATTGTGCGTGGTAAGCGTAATAAAACCGGGATTCTTTTTAAAATCGAAATTCGGCTGAACATATTGGTTTAAAATAGCCAGGTCATTTGTAGTGACGGTATTATTTCGCAGGTTGTTTAAAACGGAAATAAATTCGGAATCCGTTTGCCGGAAAATTTTATCCAGTTCGATATACAATGGCGGGTTTTGCTGAATCACATGGGAATGAAAAAAGAATTTTCCACGATAGTAACGCTGCAAAACCGACCATTCTTCATTTTTGATAACGGGTGGTAATTGTAGTAAATCTCCTATAAATAATACTTGAACGCCGCCAAAAGGCATTTCATTTCTACGGACTTTACGAAGCATAAAATCCATAGCATCCATGATATCCACGCGAAGCATACTGACTTCGTCGATTACCAGCAATTCCATGTTCTGAATTACGGCGCGCTTGGCACCATTCATTTTAAAATGCCGGCTTAAGGTATTTCTATTTTCGAAACGTGAATTTTCGGAAATATACGGATCCGTATTGGCATCCGGAAGAAACGCAGCAAATGGTAGCTGAAACATCGAATGTATTGTAACACCACCCGCATTCAAAGCGGCAATACCCGTAGGTGCTACAACAACAGTATTCTTGTGTGTTGTAGTAATGATTTCACGGAGTAGTGTTGTTTTACCGGTTCCCGCTTTACCCGTAAGGAAAACCGACTTTTGCGTTTGGTTGATAAAACGCAATACATAGGCAGCAGCATTCGAAATAGTTTCCATTTGGCGTATATTTTAAAAACTAAAAATACAATTATTTATCTGATTTTCAATAAAAAAGCCTTCACAAGGAAGGCTTTTCATTATTTTTTTTCTTCAGTTTTCTCTTCTTTCTTATCGGAAGATTTGTACTTATCGTTTAATTCTTTACTGATTTTCTCCGTTATATCCAGACCATCCTTACCATATAAGATTGAAGCGGCATCACCTGTTCCATAGATATATTCGTAATTGTTTTTCTTACCGTAGTCTTTGATATATTCTTTAATTCTTTTTACCAAAGAATCCATTTCTTTACCACTTTCCTGTTGCAATGTTTGTAGCATCGCTTGTTGTTTCATACTGATTTGTTGCTCTCTTTTTTGCAACTCAGCTCCTTTTTGTTGTGCCCAGGCCATACCTTTAACTTGTGCGTCTCTTTGAAAATTAGCAGCGTCAGATTGGAATTGTTTGGCTTCACCTTCTAATTCTCTTCCCATCTCTTGCGACTTGGTTTTGTATTTTGACTCAATATCTTTAGCCTCCTGGTTTTCTTCTATCAATTTAGAAGTATCCACATAAGCCGTTTTATTTCCAGAAGCAGTCGTTGCTCCTTCTTTGTTGCAAGAAAACATTGCCAACGCAAGTCCGATAATTAAAAAGGATTTTTTCATTTTATCAATTGTGATTTTTAAAATTTATGTAAAAATAAGAATTCGTATTAAAGTTCCAAAAGTTGTGCGACCTAAAGTTTAAAATAAGATTTTAAACCATTTTTTCAATCTATAAAGTTTTCTTATCTGTTATTTAAAAAATAATAAGAAAATCTTATAAAAAACGGCTTTAAATAAAGCGTTTTAAGCGACTTTTAAAAAATCCCCGATAGATGGCACATTTCAACCTTTGATCGTGGATTATTTAATTTTATTTTAAATTTTATCTGTTTTTTAGAATGTAAATATGCGATGAATACTCAAAATTTTGCTTTGCAGCTATATTTGATCGCAAACCAATCCAAAAGCCCTTTAAAAAATTCATTTTCCCATTTTTATATTTTTCAGATAAAAGGGAAACATAAAAACTGTCAAAAAGCATCGGTTTGATTTTTACCAGTTGGATATGTTCACGTCCAAAAAGTTTTTCAATCGAAGTTTTTGAAAAATGCCAAAGGTGACGCGGTACATCATAGGCCGCCCAAAAGGCACCGTAATAATTTGCGTCGTATGATTTATAATTGGGAACGGCAATAATTATAGTACCGGTTGGTTTTAATAATCGCTTTAAAGTTGCAATCTGATTTTCTAAATCCGGAACATGTTCCAATACATGCCACATCGTAATCACATCGAACGACTGGTTTTCTAATTGTTCTAAAGTCTCAGCAAATTGAATTCCTTTTCCGATAGCAATTCCTTTTGCTTTTTCACTTGGTTCAATTCCAATTGCATTCCATCCCTGACTTTGTGCTTCCAAAAGAAAATCACCTGTTCCGGCACCGATATCCAAAAGTGCTCCTCTTTCCGGTTGAAAAGAAGAAATTAATTTTACTTTATCGCGAATGGCTTTTCGTTTGATTAAATGATACACTTTTTCGAATAGCGAACGTTTCCCATCGGTATGCGAAATGTAATCATCGCTTTCATAATAAGATGGTAATTTTTCCAGGCTAGGTTGCGGAGCTGTTTTTAATAATTGTAATTCTTCGTCCAAAAGCAATTCAAAATTTTCTTTGGAAACGGAATGGTCTTTTACTTTTATAAAAACGGTATTATTTGAAAAATTCATTAATGCTAAAAAATTTATTTTTTAAAGATTCCTTTGTTTATAAGGCTTCGCGAGATAGTTTCACGTGGAACATAAAATAAAAACAGCCAAAGATACTTTATTTATCATGGCTGTTTTAGTTTGATTATTTTTTTATCGTCCCATATGAACTAATAATACCGAAACATCACTTGGCGAAACACCACTGATTCGGGAAGCCTGCGAAACGGAAACCGGTTTAATTTTCTTTAATTTTTCCCGAGCTTCAAACGAAAGCGATTTTATTTTATCGTAATCGAAGTTTTCCGGAATACGTACATCTTCGAGTCGGTTTAACTTATCGGCGTTATTTTTTTCTTTTTCAATATAACCGGAATATTTTACCTGGATTTCGGCTTGTTCGATTACTTCCAAATCCAATTCGTGTTCGGCTACATATTCTTTTACTTTTTCGAATTTTAAAATATCTTCCAAATCCAATTGCGGACGGGAAAATACTTTAAACATTTTATCCGGTTGCGAAATCGGTGCGGAACCTTTAGATTCTAAAATTGGATTTGCTTCTGCTACTTTTACACTCGTTTCTTTAAAAAACGAAACAAAAGCATCCGACTGACTTTGCTTCTGCTCCATTCGTTTTAATCGTTCATCGGTAGCCAAACCAACTGCGTGTGCCATTGGCGTTAAACGGAAATCGGCATTATCTTGTCGTAATAACGTACGGTATTCGGCACGTGACGTAAACATACGATATGGTTCTTCCGTTCCTTTGGTAATTAAATCATCAATCAATACTCCGATATACGCTTCGTTACGTTTTAAAACAAACGGATCCTGATCGTATGCTTTTAAGTGTGCATTCATTCCGGCGATCAAACCTTGTGAAGCTGCTTCCTCATATCCGGTTGTACCATTAATCTGTCCGGCAAAAAACAAGCCCTCAATTAATTTGGTTTCCAACGTATGCTTTAATTGCGTTGGTGGAAAATAATCGTATTCGATCGCATATCCCGGACGGAAGAATTTTACATTTTCAAAACCAACTACCGAACGCAACGCTTTAAACTGTACATCTTCCGGTAATGAAGTTGAAAATCCATTTACATACACTTCCACTGTATTCCATCCTTCCGGTTCTACAAAAAGCTGGTGGCGTTCTTTATCGGCAAATCGATTGATTTTATCTTCAATCGACGGACAATAACGTGGCCCTAAACTTTTGATTCGCCCATTAAACATAGGCGAACGATCAAAACCTTCACGAAGCAAATCGTGAACCAGTTCCGAAGTGTAGGTCATATGACACGGTTTCTGAACCGTTAATGGTTTTGTGATATCCAGATACGAAAATTTCGAAGGATTCTCATCCCCCGGTTGAATCTCCATTTTCGAATAATCCAGCGAACGACCATCTACACGTGGTGGTGTTCCTGTTTTCATTCGACCCGAAGTAAATCCTAACTTTATCAAATCTTCGGTGATTCCATGCGCAGCACTTTCGCCGGCACGTCCACCACCAAATTGTTTTTCTCCGATATGAATCAAACCATTTAAAAAAGTACCATTCGTTAGCACTACCGTTTTCGCTTTGATTTCAATTCCAAGCGAAGTCCGCACACCGACAATCTTTCCATTTTCGGTTAGAATTCCGGACACCATTTCCTGATAAAAATCCAGATTTGGCGTTTGTTCCAACATCAATCGCCACTCTTCTGCAAAACGCATACGATCGGATTGCACACGCGGCGACCACATAGCGGGTCCTTTCGATTTATTCAGCATCTTGAACTGGATGGCTGTTTTATCCGATACAATTCCGGAATAACCTCCCAACGCATCAATCTCCCGAACGATTTGTCCTTTTGCAATACCACCCATAGCCGGGTTGCACGACATCTGTGCGATGTTTTGCAAACTCATTGTAATCAGCAGCGTTTTGGATCCCATATTCGCGGCCGAGGCGGCAGCCTCGGAACCAGCGTGACCGGCGCCCACTACGATTACATCATATTTATCTTGAAATAAACTCATTGTTCCACGTGAAACATTTTACTGTTTCAATTAATTTAAAAAATATTTTCTACAAAGCTACGTAGAAGAAGAAAACCAAATAAAAACTTTATAAAAGAATTAAGATGTTTAATGTTCCACGTGGAACATAGCAACTTTTTCATCTTCCTTAGCACGCATCAATAGCTCGTCTTTTTCTGATTTATCTTTATAACCACAGTAATGTAATATACCGTGAATCATTACTCTTTTCATTTCTTCCTCAAAAGAAACATTAAAATCAGCCGCATTATCCCGTACACGTTCCACAGAAACAAATATATCCCCATGTAATTCGTTTCCTACAGTGTAATCGAAGCTAATAATGTCTGTAAGCGTATCATGATCGAGGTATTCCATATTGATTTTATGCAAATACTCGTCGTCACAAAATATATAATTGATCTCTCCTTCGTGCTTGTTTTCCGATTCGATTACAGCAGTAATCCATTCTTCATAAGCCGTCTCGTTTTCTAAAGAGAAATCGGTTTCGTAATTAAAACTAATCATCTTTCTTAAAATAGTTTTGAACCTTCTGGTTAAAATTTGGGCGCAAAGGTAAGCTTTGTCGGTTTAAAATTTCAACACTATTCAAATATTCTTTTAAAGCAGCAGGTAATTGATTACCAGAACCATTAAATTCTTTTTTATTGGTTTGCGACTGCCTCTTATTTTCTTCCCCCTGTTGCTGGATCGCATTATCCAATTTTAATAGTTCGTGCTTCAGGTTTAACATCCGTTGTAAGGTTTCGTTTTTAAAACCTTTGTTTAATAATTGCTTCTCAATATCCTTCATCTGGTTCAGTGCATTCTGACCATTTCCTCCCATTCCTTCTTTTTCCAAAGCCTTTTGTAATGCTTCACGAAGGCGCTGTTGCTCTTTATAAATTTCTAAAATTTCACCTGCATCGCCTTCGCCATCATTTCCGTCTTTTCCATCCGATCCTTCTTTTCCCTCTTTACCGCCTTTGTTCGGTTTTCCATCACCAGGCTTTTCACCTTTTCCTTTTTTCATTCCCTCTTTCATCTTTTCACTCAGTCCTTCCTGCTTTTTGATGATGTCCGGTAATTGCATACCACTTCCTTTACTACCCGGTTTTGGTTTTCCTTTTCCCTGACCGGACGATTGCATTTGCATTTCCATCTGCATTTGGTTCATCACATCACTTAGAAAATCAGCTAATTTATTCGAAGACGTAATCGTATACTGTTGATGCGAAACACCACGACCAATGTTATTATCTGTAAAATTGGTTAGCGATTTATCGATGTTGTAATGTACGTTCCCTACTTCACTCGTGATCATTTCGGTGATTTTAGGATTGCGTAACGACATCGCAAAAAGACTATCATCGACATGTTTGAACTGTAATTTTAAATCCTGTTGCTTTTTCAACATCTTATTAAAACCAAGACTTCGATCACCGGACGATTTAAAATTCTTCATCAAACTTTCCTGAGAAAACGAAAAGGCTAATAGATTATCCAGAATCTGACGTAGCATTTTGGTGTCTTCTTCCAGCTGGTCCATTTCACCAGATTCCATAGATGACTGCATTTGCTGTGCCATCTTTTTCATTTTCTGAGAAGCTGATTTTTGCTTCGGTTTTGCTTTCGACTGGTTTTGCTTTTGCAATTCCTCCGAAGCATTTTTCATATCTTCTTTGATTCCTTTCTCCTCTTCTTTGTTTGAAGGAATATCCATTGGTGCTTTTAAATCCTGATTTTGTTTTTCAAGGTCGCGAAGATCTTCCTGAAGTTTATTAAAATCTTCGTTAATCTTATCCTGATCCTTTTTATTGTTGTCGTTACTATCGGAAAGTTTGTCTTGTTTTTCACTTAACTTATCCAGTTTGTCCGCTAACTGTTCCGCCTTTTTTTCAACATAAAAACGTTTCGTAAGTTCAACCAGCTGCTCCAGATTTTTTGACTGATCCTTTGTATTTTGTTTTAACTTATCAATCTTTTCAAAAAGTTCTTCCTCTTTTAACTTGTTCGTTAATTCATCAAGTTCTTTTAAAAGCTTTTCATTTTTTTCAATTTCCTTTTCATTCTTTTCCAATCGACGCATCAATTCGTCTTTGAACTCATCCTTTTTTTCCGGATTGAATTGCTCCAGATTGTCTTGCATTTTTTTAGAAAACTCTTTCATCATCTCGTCCTGTTGTTTCTGACGGTTAATGAAATCCTGCACTTTTTTCTGATCTTTAAAATCCAGGTTTGTTTTTTCTTTTCCTAGTTTTTGTAATTTATCCAGTTCGGATAATTGCTTATCCTGGTTTTTAATTGACTTTTCAAGGCTGTTGATATTACTATTTTGCTCCTGTAAAATCTTATCTTCTTTTTCTTCGGCCGTTAATTCACGATGTGAAAAAACAGAAGACTTGGAACTTTTGAAATTATGAATGGCATCATTATCAAAAATCTCAAAATAATAATCGTATTCCACTCCGGGTTGAATCGTTAAACCATTTGGAAACGTATATACAAACTGATCAAATGTTTCACGTTTTACCGGAATGGTTCCACGGGAAACCTGAATTGGTTTTTCTTTCGAATAATAAACCACGTGTAACTTAGTCAATCCATAATCATCGGAAACCTGACCAATCACCATATTCTTTTTCAACTTTAACGAATCCGGAGCCGATTGTACCGAAATAGTCGGAAACTGATCTTTAACGGTCGTAATCTGATACTGTAATTTTTCGTGATCCGTTACCTTTTCATTTGAAGTAAGTATTTGATATTCTGTATTTTGAAGTATTCTTTTGGATAAACTAAATTGATTTTCATTGCGTTTAAATGCATCATTAACCGTAGCATCTTTCCAAACCACTTTGCTCGTTGCCAACGCATTAACTTTCCAGGTAATTGATGTTCCTTCCGGTACGATGGCATTACCATTACCTTGAATCAATTCCGGTTTTTTTCCGAGGTAGGAAGGAAAGTTCAATACCATTTCAAAATTAGCAATGGTCGGAACCGCCACGACATTTACCTGATAGGTATTCGAAACGACTTCGTTGGCCAACAGTTTAAAATCGGTATTCTTTGTAATCTTTTCAAACTGATATTGAAATACACCCGGTCGTACCGTTTCTAAATAATAATTTTCATTACCAATGGCAATCATGGCATTTTCGGGAATCACATTTCCATTGGTCTTGACCTGTAGTAAAAAATCCTGACCTTGTTCGGCAGTTAAATTTTTATTGATAATCTGAAAACTAAAAGGAGCCGGTGGTGTATATTCTTTTTTGTAATGCACTACCCGATCCAAACTTTCGGTAATCAGATTTGAATTTCCGGAAACCATAAAAAATAATAAAACCAACAACGGGATTATAGCATATGGAAGATACTTGGTATTCTTTTTAAAGTTAATCGCATTCCCAAACGGAACCGGTTTTAACGATATTGCTTTTTGTTCGATCGAAGCCAATAGTAATTCCGATTGATCACTTTGTCCATACAACTGTAAAAAATTAGTCAGTTTATCATTTACTTCCGAAAAGTGATTACCGATAATTAGTGACGCCTGTTTGTAATCGATTCCCTTTTGTAATTTGAAAAGTTTAAATAACGGAAACAAAATAAACCGTAACAAAAAGAAAAGTTCTACCAAAATGAATAGCCAGAACAAGACTGTTCTACCCTTTGGTGAAAGCCATAAAAAATGTTCCACGAGCAACGTGACCATAAAATACAGCAAACCAAAACCGGTAAAAAGAATAATTCCTTTTAGCAATTCGTTCGTATAAAACTTTTTTATAAAGTCTTCAAGCTTTTGAAATATCAGTTCTTTCGTTTCCAAATTATCAAAATTTGTTTATAACCGATAAAATTACAATTTTAATCGAAACAGGAATTAACTATTTTACAGAAGAAACAACGTTTGGAGAGGAAAGAACAAAGAAGGAAGAAACAAGAGAAAGGAATTAATTCAAAGAAGTTGTCAACAAACATTAAAATAATAAAAAAAGATCTTTTAAAAATTTTAAAAAATTTGTTTGTTATTATAGCTTGTTAATAGTGGCAATAACTTTTAAATTTTTCTTCTTATTTTGGAGTTATACAATTTTATCCGGTTTTATTAACAGTGTTGTTTATCGATAAAGCTTTAGAAATGAAGTCTTTTTAAAACGTTATTAACAATGGTGAATAAACCGTTTATACTTATTTTTATTAATAAGTTTACTTGTTAATTTCTGTTAATAACTGTTGACTATCTATTAATAATTTCAAAACAAATTTTAAAAAATAGATTTGGTTATTTCATTTGGGTTTTGGATTAGCAAATTTTAGGATACAACCAAAAATCTTTTATAAATTTCTATCTAAAGTTATAAACAATCTATGTTAACTTATAATTAACTGAAAATCAATACTATGTAAATTTGTATTAACATAGCTCATTTTTAATGTTAAAATGATATAAAGTTTACTGATTTACAGGGTTTTATATTGAATAATCAGCAATGTCAATTTGTTAATTACCTTATATACTATAATGTATTTTGAAGAACGTTACCGATTTGATAAAGCAAAGGTATTTTTATCGGGAAAGATTGCGAAAAATACTTTTCAGATAGGATAAACAGTAAATGAACCTATTTATAAACAGTATCGGATAAAATAATTCGAAGGAAAAAAGCATAATTGTATCTTTGCGTAAAATTTTTAAAAAATGTCAAAGCCAGTTCGTGTGCGATTTGCACCTAGTCCTACAGGACCTTTACATATAGGAGGCGTTAGAACCGCTTTATTTAATTATTTATTTGCTAAAAAACACGGTGGTACGTTTTACCTTCGGATTGAAGATACCGATCAGAACCGTTTTGTACCCGGAGCGGAAGCATATATTATGGAAGCTTTGGAATGGTTAGGTATTGCGCCGGATGAAACAATTGGTAAAAATGAAAAATTCGGACCGTACCGTCAGAGTGAACGTAAAGAACTTTATAAGGGATATGCCGACCAACTTATTAACAGTGGTTGGGCGTATTATGCTTTTGATACAGCCGAAAGTCTGGATAACCTGCGTAAAACCGCCGAACAGGAAGGTAAAACCTTTATCTACAACCATACGGTTCGCGAGCAATTGGATAATTCACTTACCCATTCGGCCGAACAAGTTGCGGAACGTATTAACAATGGTGAAGAATATGTGATCCGTTTTAAAACACCGGTTGGAGAAACTTTACACTTGAATGACATTATCCGTGGCGATATTAAATTTGATACCAATTTATTAGACGATAAAGTATTGTTTAAAAGTGACGGAATGCCAACCTATCACCTGGCGAATATTGTAGACGACCATTTAATGGAAACGTCTCATGTGATCCGTGGTGAAGAATGGTTGCCTTCCCTACCCTTACACGAATTGTTATACAAAGCTTTCGGATGGGAAGCTCCAAAATTTGCACACTTACCGTTAATTTTAAAACCGGTTGGAAATGGAAAACTTTCCAAACGTGACGGAGATAAACTTGGATTCCCTGTATTTCCATTGGATTGGAACGATCCGGTTTCGGGAGAAAAATCGTCGGGATACCGCGAAAAAGGATTTTTCCCAGGTGCAGTTGTTAACTTCCTGGCTTTATTAGGATGGAACGACGGAACCGATCAGGAGTTATTCACATTGGAAGAATTGGTTGCGAAGTTTGATTTAGGACGTGTACACAAAGCCGGTGCGAAATTTGACCCGGAAAAAAACAAATGGTTTAACCACCATTATCTGGTACAACAATCCGATGCTTCTCTTGCTCAACCATTTGATATTATTTTAAAAGAAAAAGGAATTAACAAAGACATCGCTTATGTTGAAAAAGTAGTAGGACTGGTAAAAGAGCGTGCTACTTTTGTAACCGACTTATACGATTTATCGGATTTCTTTTTTGTAGCGCCAGCTGCCTACGATGAAAAAGCCGCTAAAAACTGGAAAGAAGACACCGGTTCGATCATGCAGGAATTGATTTCAGTTGTTGAAAACATTGGTGACTTTACTTCGGTAAACATTGAAACGATTGTAAAGGACTGGATGACCAAAAATGAGATTGGAATGGGTAAAGTGATGCAACCGTTCCGTTTGAGCCTTGTAGGTGCTTTAAAAGGCCCGCATTTGTTCGATATCGTCGAAATGATCGGAAAAGAAGAAACCGTACAGCGAATTCAAAAAGCAATTAGTACTTTATAACGACCAAACCTCCTTTATAGGAGGTTTTTTTATAGAATTTCGTATCTTAACCGAATAAACCATTAAAACTACATTTTATGTTTAGTTACGTTATTATTGTTATTCTCGTATTTCTCTTTTTAGCCTCGTTTTTTACGGTTAAACAGCAAACATCCGCGATTGTGGAACGTTTTGGAAGATTCAACAGCATCCGTCATTCCGGATTACAATTAAAAATTCCGGTTATCGACCGTATTGCCGGTAAAGTGAATTTAAGAATCCAACAGTTGGATGTGATCATTGAAACGAAAACAAAAGATAACGTATTCGTTAAAATGAAAGTTTCCGTTCAGTTTAAAGTGATCCAGGATAAAGTATACGACGCGTTTTATAAACTGGAATACCCACACGATCAGATTACGTCGTATGTATTTGACGTGGTACGTGCCGAGGTACCAAAATTAAAACTGGATGACGTTTTTGAAAGAAAAGATGACGTTGCAATTGCTGTAAAACGCGAGTTAAATGAAGCGATGACAACTTACGGATACGATATTATCAATACGTTGATTACGGATATTGATCCGGATATTCAGGTTAAAAATGCCATGAACCGTATTAATGCCGCCGATCGTGAAAAAACCGCTGCAGAATATGAAGCGGAAGCCAGTAGAATCCGTATTGTAGCGAAAGCAAAAGCCGAAGCAGAAAGTAAGCGTTTACAAGGTCAGGGTATTGCCGATCAGCGTCGTGAAATTGCCCGCGGATTGGTAGAAAGTGTGGATGTATTAAATAAAGTAGGAATCAACTCGCAGGAAGCTTCTGCATTAATCGTTGTAACCCAACATTATGATACGTTACAAGCGATCGGATCGGATACGAATTCGAATCTGATTTTATTACCGAATTCACCACAAGCCGGAAGTGATATGTTAAACAACATGGTAGCTTCTTTTACAGCTTCGAATCAGGTTGGTGAAGCGATGAAGAAAGCACAGGGAAAGAAGAAATCAGATGATTCCCACTCCCACAAATCGGATCATAACGATACCACAGCATTTCCGGAAACGGAATAAATAAAACAAAAAAAGCGGCATTAGCCGCTTTTTTATTTGAATAACCGGTTAAAAATAAAACCGATTAAAAGATTTTGAAGTGTTCCCGATTTCGTAAAAAATGAACCTATGGAACGAACCACTCCGGAAGTAAATACTCTTGGTGTAAGGTCATCCCGTGTTTTTTCGACTGCATAGACCAAACGTCTGTAATCCAGTTCTTTCTGTACTTTTAAGATTTCCAGTTCACGGTTGATTTCATCATATGACGAATATTTTTTTCTTTCCATAATTAATCATTAAAAAAGAATTCGGAGAATTTTTCCAGTATCGGGCCTTCCACGATTTTATCTTTGATATAGTAAACCACGATACAAAGGATCAGATAAATGACACCCACAATTAAAAAACCGAGTGCATAACTACCCAACATATTACCTAAAGCAAAGGCACCGGCTATAGACAAGAAAAGTACCATCAACATCAGGAAAATACTCAAAAGAAAAATTTTAAGTATCATCGTAGTCGATTTCATGGCTACTCTAAAAAACCAAAGTTTATAGTAGGCCACGTTGGAGTCGAATAATGCTTTGGCATTATCCTGGATTTGTTCGGTATTTTCTTTTAATTTTTCAAAAGCCATAGCCTACTTTATTTTGTTGCTTTAGCGTGTTGTTTTTTAAGATCGTCCAGTTTTTTTTCTAATGTTGCGATAATATCTTCGGTCTTATTATCAACGTTGGATACTAGATGATCAAATTCACTTTCCAAATCCATTTTGGCTCTGCTGAATTTATTTTTGAGGTTATGGGTTGCCTCGTTAAACTTGTCTCGTAAGTGATCTCTTTCATGATCGAAACCATCTTTAATTTTTTTTCGGGTTTTAGATCCTTTATCGGGAGCAAATAAAATTCCGACACCGGCACCGATAGCTGCTCCGGCTAAAAGTGCCAATAATGTGTTACCTGTGTTATTAGACATAATCTCACTTTTTAAAAATTAATAATTATAAACTTACGAATTTAATATTCATAAATACGTTAATAAGTCGTTAATAAAAACTTGTTTTTTAAAATAATGAGATTAAAAGCTATTTTAAAGTGTATTTTTTTAAAGATGTAAAATCTATTTACCTGAAAAAGATAATTGATTTAAAAGCGTTTTATGAAGTCAGTTTTAATAGATTTTAATAATAATTATTTTTATTTTTATTGATATAATATATAATAGAAAAAGGCTTCTTTTTAGAAGCCTTTTATCATTTTTGTCTATTTGCTTTTTCTTCAGCCCGAAGTTTAGCAGACGTTTTAAAATCTCCGGTGTGTGACCATCCCGGTGGATAAAAAATATATTTTAGACGATCGGAAAATTTTAGCCCCGGTTGGGAAGCATCTCTCCAGATATCTTTCCATTCGTGGAATACAATATTAAGAGGTCCTTTATCTTCTATTTCGGAAGTAAGTCCGAAACGTACTTCTTCATAATTCGGATCTTCTTTTTCAAAAGTTCCAAACATACGATCCCAGATAATTAATCCCATTCCCATATTACGATCCAGATAACGAGCGTTCGAAGCATGGTGTACTCTGTGATGGGATGGTGTTACCAGAATCCATTCTAAAATACCCATACTTTTCACGGTTTTGGTATGTACCCAGGTTCCGTAGATCTGAATAATCGCATAAGCGGCCATGATATGCCACGGATTAAAACCTAAAAATGCTATCGGTGAAAAGAACAAATAGCGGTATAAAGGCTGTAAAACCGGTGATCTAAACCCTGTGGTAATATTAAAATAACCGGAATTATGGTGCGTTACGTGTACAGCCCAGAACATTCTGGAGTGATGATCCACATAATGATGTACATAATAGGCGAAATCCTGTAAAAGGAAAACACCAATCCAATACCAAACACTGCTGTATTCCAGATCGAAAATGCGGTGTTCGTAAAAGTAGAACATAACCCCAATAGCAAAGGCTTTCATGATGATGTCCAAACCATAGTTTAGACATGCCATATAAATATTGGTAAGCGTATCTTTCGTATTATAGAAATGCTTTTTATGCGAATAGCTGTAAAACATTTCAAATAAGATGATTAGGATATGCAACGGAGCCGAATATAAATATACATTGGCTACGGCCTGTTCTCCAAAAAAATGATCTAACATAACTTTATTCTTTACTTTCTACTTTTGCCCATGTATCGCGAAGGCCAACGGTTTTATTAAAAACCAGTTTATCAGCAGTAGTGTCGCGATCTACACAGAAATATCCCAAACGTTGGAACTGGAATCGGTCACCATCGACTGCCGTTTTTAGGCTAGGCTCCAGGTATCCGGTAATGATTTCCAATGAATTAGGATTTAAAAACTCCTTGAAATTAATATCTTTATTACCATCCGGGTTTTCATGTGAAAACAAACGGTCGTAGATTCGGATCTCAGCCGGAACAGCATGTGCAACCGATACCCAGTGAATGGTACCTTTTACTTTACGCTGACTTGCTTCCGAACCACTTCCACTTCTACTGTCTTCATCATAAGTAGCATGGATTTCGGTAATATTTCCATCAGCATCTTTAACCACGCTTTCCCCTTTAATGATATAGGCATTTTTTAAACGCACTTCTTTTCCAAGAGTCAAACGGAAAAATTTACTGTTAGCTTCTTCTAAAAAGTCTTCTCTTTCAATATATAATTCTTTTGAAAAAGGTACTTTTCTATAGGTCATTATTTCTTCTTCCTGATTGTTTTCGGCATCCAACCACTCCTCTTTTCCTTCCGGATAATTGGTAAGGATCAGTTTAACCGGATCCAATACGGCCATTACACGTGGTGCCGTTTTGTTTAGATCTTCACGAACGCAGAATTCCAGTAAGGAAACGTCAATCAGGTTATCGCGTTTGGCAATACCAATCGTATCGGCAAAATTACGGATGGCAGTTGGTGTATAACCTCTTCTGCGCATTCCGGAAATGGTCGACATTCTCGGATCGTCCCATCCGGTAACATGCCCTTCCTGAACCAGTTGTAATAATTTACGCTTACTAACAACAGTATGCGAAAGATTTCTACGTGCAAATTCACGTTGTTTCGGACGTACTTTGCCGGTATCAATAATCTGATCTAAAAACCAGTCGTACAATTCACGGTGCGGTAAAAACTCCAGTGTACAGAACGAATGTGAAATCTGCTCCAGGTAATCGCTTTCGCCATGTGCCCAGTCGTACATTGGATAAATACACCATTTTTCACCGGTTCTGTGGTGGTGTTTGTGTAAAATACGGTACATGATCGGATCACGCATTAGCATGTTGGTAGAAGCCATATCGATTTTGGCTCTTAAAATATGCGTACCTTCTTCGAATTCACCGTTTTTCATTCGTTCGAATAAATCCAGGTTTTCTTCTACCGAACGGTTTCGGTACGGACTATTAACACCCGCTTGTGTAGGCGTTCCTTTTTGTTTGGCCATTTCTTCCGAAGTCTGACTGTCGACATAGGCTTTTCCTTTTTTGATTAGCGCTACGGTCCAGTCATACAATTGTTGAAAATAGTCGGAAGCATAACATTCTTCTGCCCATTGGTATCCTAACCATTGTACGTCTTTTTTGATTGCATCTACGTATTCCTGCTCCTCTTTAGCCGGGTTGGTATCATCAAAACGCAGGTTAACCGGCGCCTGATAATCCAATCCTAATCCAAAATTAAGACATATGGAACTCGCATGGCCAATGTGTAAATAGCCATTAGGTTCCGGTGGAAAACGGAATCGCAATTTATCTTGAGATAAACCATTTTTTAAATCTTCCTCAATGATTTGTTCGATAAAATTTAATGATTTTTCTTTTGTTGACATAAAATAAAATTAGAAAGGCAAATTTACCAAAAATGTTGTTTATGTCGGTATAACTTTAAGGGGTTATTATCAAAATGGCTTTAAAAATTCGTACTTTTATCCGTCGAAGGACTAATCTATTATTGAATACGTTTAAAAATGGGAATCATTAAGTTAAAAAACATCCGTACCTTTTCGTTTCACGGATGTTTGGAAGAAGAAAGTAAAATCGGATCGGATTACAGTGTGGATTTGGAAGTAAAAACAGATTTACGGAAGCCGTCGGAAACAGATGAATTGGTCGATACGGTCGATTATGTACATTTAAACCGGATTGTTCGGGAAGAAATGGCGATCCGTTCGAAATTATTGGAACATGTAGCGAAGCGTATTCTGGTTCGGATTTTTAAGGAAATTCCTTCAGTATCGAGAATTACGGTAGCGGTCTCCAAGCTAAACCCACCAATTGGCGGCGATGTGGAAGCGGTTACGGTTCAAATGGAAGAATACCGTAGTTAACAGCCTGTTGAAAACGAGCGCATTATAAAATAAGTACAATAAAATGTCGAATTTGAATTTGAATTTCAAAATATTTTAGTAAGTTTGCGCCCTACAATACTGGCATCGTGGCCGAGAGGCTAGGCAGCGGTCTGCAAAACCGTCCACAGCGGTTCGAATCCGCTCGATGCCTCAGGAAACAAAAAGAGCGGTTATATTAACCGCTCTTTTTTTATAACTATAATTTACTATTATTTTTTCTCTTCGATTTTTTCCAGTGTATTTTTTACAAATTCCTTTTCTTTAGGAAACCATCCCTGGAACATCAATACCAATCCAAAAACAATTAACAAAATACTGCTTAATTTTTTAACTTTCAGAATGTTAGATGGAGTCAGTTTTTTACGAAGTTGTTTGGCTAATAAGATTTTTCCGATATCCGTAATGAAATAGGAACCAATAACCGCACTAAAAAAGGTTAGCATACGGGAAGGTACCATATCCAGTTTTGGTCCGAAAGTAATGATAATCGCCAACCAGAATCCTAAAACCCCGATATTGATAAAATTAAGTAGGAATCCCTTGATAAAAAGGCTGAAGTAATCTCTTTTGATCAACTCAACAACTTCCTCGTCTTCTTCGACCGATTTACTTTGTCTGCGGAGTTTAAAAAAAGTGATCATTCCATAAGTAAACATCAGGATACCGCCAAAAATAAATAAAGCAGGATCGTCCTTAATACTTTGAATCAGTCGGACACTACTAAAGTAAGCAATAGCAATAAAAACGATATCACCTAAGACTACTCCAACGTCAAATGACATGGCCGCGCGAAATCCTTTGGTAATACTGGTTTCCAAGAGAACAAAAAAGACAGGGCCGATCATAAAACTTAAAAAGAATCCTAACGGAATTCCGGTAAGAATATCGTCTATCATGAAAAGGTATTTAAGGTGAATAAGCGTAAAAACACTGTTACTACAATGTTAAATTACAAATATAGTTTAAAAAATCCGATAGGTTTAAAACGATTGTCTCAAATCGACCGGAAAACGGGTTTATTGTATAAAAGAAACCCCGACTACTCACTAGTCGGGATTTTATATATTTTGTTTCAGTTGTAACGGAATTATTTTTTGATTACGTCAATATTTCCGCCTGCAAAAGTTTTCTGATTTACTTTTTTAGGGTTTCCATAAATGGTAATGTCTCCGCCCGCTCTTGTTTTGGCATCTACCAGATCGGTTGCAAAAACATCGGCTTCACCACCGGCATTAACAGCTACAGTCGTTTGAGAGGTTTCGAAAGTTTTGGCATTTACAATACCACCGGAATTGATCACAATATCTTGGTTTTCGGCTTTACCATTTAATTTTACCACACCACCGGTAGTCGCGCGGACACTTGCTTTTTTAACATTCAAACCAACTTTTATCTGTCCGCCTTTGTTGGCATTTACAGTAAAGTCCACTCCTTTTACCATGACATCGCTGGACACATAAGCACCTTCACTGGCTTCAATGCTTTCGATATTTTTATAGAAAATGATGGCTGTAATATCTTCGCCTTTCAGAAATTTATCCAACGGCATACGGATTTTTAAATCGCCGTTTTTATTTACAATTTCTACTTTTTCGGCGCCTTCACCTTTTAGTTCAATTTTGTTTTCGGAACCCGGAATCAATTGGGCCGATATTTTATCGAATACTTTTACCGCTGTAAAATCACCTACGTTTTTAGTCACCTGAGCAAAACCAAACTGGGTTGCCAATAGGAATGTGACCATTGCGAAACTGTTTTTAAAAGTTGTTTTTAGCATCGTTTTGTGTTTTTAAAATGTTACGAATCTTTCTTTTTGATAAAATGAAAATCCAGTTGTTTTTTAACCAGATCGGCATTTTTAACTTTTACGATGACTTCGTCGCCCAATTGGATGATATTATGTGAAATTTCGCCAACCAAAGCATATTGTTTTTCGTCGAACGTATAGTAATCGTCGCGGATTTCGCGGATACGTACCATTCCTTCGCACTTATTTTCAACAATTTCCACATAAATACCCCATTCGGTCACACCGGAAATAACGCCCAAAAACTCTTCGTCTTTATGATCCTGCATATACTTCACCTGCATATACTTGATACTGTCGCGTTCGGCATTGGCTGCCAGACTTTCCATAGTAGAGGAATGCATACATTTTTCCTCATATACTTCCGCATCGGCCGAAGCACCGCCATCGAGGTAATGTTGTAGCAAACGGTGTGCCATAACATCGGGATAACGACGAATTGGAGATGTAAAATGCGAATAATAATCGAATGCTAGTCCGTAATGACCTATGTTTTCGGTAGAATAACTGGCTTTGCTCATACTGCGAATGGCCAGTGTATCAACCAGATTTTGTTCTTTTTTGCCCTGTACATCTTCCAACAACGTATTCAGTGATTTTGAAATGGCATCTTTGGATTTAAAATTGATCGAATAACCGAATTTAGCGATTACGGTTTGTAAGTTGATCAACTTGTCTTGATCCGGTTCATCGTGGATACGATACACAAACGTTTTCTTTTGTTTTCCGATGAATTCCGCCACCTTTCTATTAGCCAGCAACATAAATTCTTCAATCAGATGGTTGGCATCTTTAGCTACTTTAAAATACACTCCGGTTGGTTCGGCATTTTCGTTCAGGTGGAATTTTACTTCTACTTTATCGAATGAAATAGCACCGTTTTGCATTCGTTTTTTTCTAAGGATCTTAGCCAGTTCGTTTAGTTTTAGCGTCGCTTCCACTATAGGCGCATCGACAGTATACTCGTTTCCGGTAAGCGAAATTTCGGCTGGAATCTGATTTCCTTCGGTTTCGATAATGTGTTGCGCTTCTTCATAAGCAAAACGCTGGTCGGAATAGGTTACCGTTCGACCAAACCACTGGTTAACCAATTCGGCTTTTTCATTCAGTTCAAAAACGGCCGAAAAGGTATATTTCTCTTCGTGTGGACGTAGTGAACAGGCAAAATTGGAAAGCACTTCCGGAAGCATTGGCACTACACGATCGACCAGATAAACGGATGTGGCACGTTGGTACGCTTCATCGTCCAATACGGTTCCTTCCTGAACATAATGGGAAACATCGGCAATATGGATTCCGATTTCATAGTTTCCATTTGGAAGTTTTTCGAACGATAAGGCGTCGTCAAAATCCTTGGCATCTTTCGGGTCGATTGTAAACGTAAGCGTATTCCGCATATCGCGGCGTTTTAGAATTTCGCTTTCCTGAATGGAAGTATCCAGTTTTTTGGCATAGGCCTCCACCTCTATCGGGAAATCGTATGGTAGTCCGTATTCCGCAAGGATCGCATGGATTTCGGTATTGTGTTCGCCCGGTTTTCCAAGTACTTTTGTAACCACTCCAAACGGACTATCGGCTTTAGCCGGCCAGTCTTCGATATGAACCAGAACGACATCGCCGTTTTGCGCCTCTCCCATTTTTTCTTTCGGGATAAAGATATCGGTATACATTTTTGGATTGGCTGAAGTAACAAAAGCAAAGTTCTTTTGGATATCGATCACACCAACAAAATCGGTTTTTTTGCGTTCGATAATTTCAACGACTTCCCCTTCCGGTCTGCGTCCTTTTCTGCGATTGTAGATATAAATTTTTACCTTATCGCCATCCAGGGAATGATTCAGATTATTGGTTGGGATAAAGACATCGTCTTCCAGATCCGGACAAACAAAATAAGCCGTTTTCCGACTGGTCATATCGATTACACCTTCAAAATAATCAGCTTTTGTGATGATACGGTATTTACCGCGGTCCACTTCTTCGATCTTTTCTTTGGAGGTAAGGTATTTTAATTCTTTGATGATTTCATTCCGACTTTGGGTATCATTCAGTTCCAAAACAGCAGCTATTTGTTTGTAGTTGAATGTTTTGTTAGGATCTTTGGAAAGGATTTTAAAAATTTTTGCAGAAAAATCTTTCCCTTTATTACCTAACTTTTTGTGTTTCTTACTCATAAATTCTTTTCTAATATACTGCTAAAATTACGAATTAGTATTCACAATCGGGGAAGAAAGAATAAGAATTATAGAAATAATAACTTTTGTATCTTTAGCAAAACCTTTAAACGATGAGTGAATTTGTTACGGTAGCCGTTTTTGATTATCCGCACGAAATTGCCGTGCTAAAGCATTTATTGGAGCAACAGGAAATCCGTTATTTTTTTGAAAATGAGACGATGATGAACATTGCGCCTATGTATTCGCAGGCTTTGGGAGGAATTAAACTAAAAGTACATCCGGATGATATTGAAGCCGTACGGGCGATTCTTAAAAAATTAAACGACGACACCAATTTAAAAATTGTTTAACAGTATTCTTTGCTAACTTTGCAGTAAACAAATAAACAACAACACAATGAGAATTTCAATTGGGAACGACCATGCCGGTCCGGACTATAAACAAGCGATTTTAAAACATCTGGAAGCCCAGGGTCATACGGTAACGAATCATGGGACAGACACTTTCGACAGTGTGGATTATCCTGATTTCGGTCACCCGGTTGCATTGGATGTTACAGAAGGAAGAGCCGATTTTGGTATTGTGATCTGCGGAAGCGGAAACGGTATTGCCATTACGGTTAACAAACACCAGGGAATCCGTGCGGCTTTATGCTGGACAAAAGAAATTGCAGCATTGGCACGTCAGCATAACGATGCGAATATTATCAGTATTCCGGCGCGATTTACCTCGATTAAACAGACTATCGAAATGGTGGATACCTTTTTAGCAACGGCTTTTGAAGGTGGACGTCATGCCAATCGTGTGAATAAAATCCCGGTTTGTCAATAGACCAGAGAAAAGAGAAAAGACCCGACAGGGTTATAATAAAAAGGCTTCCATTTGGAAGTCTTTTCTATTTGTTAAGCACACCTGACAGGTTTTTAAAACCTGTCAGGTGTAGCGGCTTAGTGTATTTTAGAGAATATCTTTAATAAACTCCTGAAAAGTACCGAACGGTAACTTGCTTTTTTTCATATTCGAAATAAACTGATCCAATCGGTTTTCCATTTTTACACCGGTATTTTTACGGACATAACCCGGGAATCCAAAACGTTCGAAATCGTCCAGATCGGTAAACTCCCACGGATGAAAATAAATGTTGAGGTACTTATCTTTTTTATAGGTCCATTTGGCAATGCGACTATACAAACCCAACGGAAGATTGTGAAACGACAACCAGAAAAGCGGAAACCGTACCAATGGACTCACTGAAGCCGGTATCTGCAAAACGTTGTCTTTCTTATAATAAGTCCGGGAAATATGCAGGTTGTTATACCTTCCGGGAAGATAAGTCGGATTGATCGAACTGTTATAAAGATATCCGGCTTTGGCCACTTCTTTTTCGTCTACCGGCATCATGCGCGGCATACGGAAACCGGTCACGGTCATACCGGACAATTCTTCCAGTTTTTCTTTGGATTCCTTTAAATGCGGTACTTCAAAATTGGAATGGTAATACGTATGTGAAGCCAGCTCATGCCCTTCCCTTTTAATACGTTCGATAATTTCGGGTGCATTAATGGCAAAAGTGGCCGTACTAAAGAACGTCGCTTTTACCTGATGTTTTTGGAGAATATCCAATATTGCATGCGAACCGGTAATAGATAACTGAATCTGATCATCGAATGAGATGTCTTTTCCGTATTCGAACGGCATGTCGAATTCTTCAATATCAAAACTTAATAAAATCATGACTGATCTTTTAAATTGGTAGAACGGATAATATAATTCGGTCGGTTTTTGGTTTGCATAAACATCTTACCTACATAAATACCAATAATTCCCAGCATGATAAGCTGTAAACCACCAAAGAAAACAATGGTAATAATAATAGATGCCCAACCGGAAACTTCAATATGATTATAAAACGCATATACCACATATGGGATATACAATAGCGATAACAGCGACATGATCAACCCTACATAAACAGCAGTATACAAAGGTTTTATGCTAAAAGAAGTCACACCATGTAAAGCCAGGCGGACCATTTTTTTAAAGGAATATTTACTAGTACCGGCAAAACGTTCGGCCGGTTCATAGCGGATACCATATTGTTTAAAACCAAGCCATTTGGTAAGTCCTCTTAAAAACGGTTCGGTTTCATGAAAGTTTCGGAACACATTTACTACAGTACGATCCATCAGTCTGAAATCGGCAGTACCGGCTTCGAGTTCGATATCCGAAAGGGAATTAACCAGTTTATAAAAAAGATTCGAACTGCTTCTTTTGGCTTTCGAAAGTCGTTTGTCTTCCTCACGAATGGTGTACACAATATCAAAACCTTCCTCCCATTTTTGAAGCATTTCAGGAATGATTTCCGGCGGATGTTGCGCATCGCAATCCAATGAAATCACACAATCACCATAGGCATTGTCCAAACCGGCTTTTACCGCCAGTTGATGTCCGAAATTCTTGGAAAACTCCAAAAAATAAGCATTATTATAATCGTTTGCCAGTTCTTTTACGGTAACCAGTGTTTCATCCCTACTCCCATCGTCCACAAAAATAACCTCCCAGTTATACGGCAACGTACTAAAAACGGAATGAATATTTGTAAAGATATTCCGGATATTATCCGCTTCGTTGTAAGCAGGAATTACAATAGAGACTAATTTTCGCATACGGTAACGGATTTAGGGTTGAAATCTTTTGTAAGCATTTCATAAATTATTGTAAACCAAATGATAACGCAAGGTAAAGCTTTTAACGCATGATTGCGGATAAAAACACGAGCTGCTTTCGGAAACAGATCCGTTGGCGATAAGGATGTTAGTAAAATCGCAAAAATCAGTAAGGCGATCTCCCATTTAGAATGTTGCGATTTACGCATAAACCAGATGGCCACACCGGTAAACGCAATGATATAAGTAGGCGATTCGGAGCCACTGCTAAAAATTACGGTAAAAATCAACGTCGACGCCAGTAATAACAAACGAAACTCCAGAAATTGAAATTGTTTTATTCGGAGATAAGTTGCACCGAAAAGCAATACACCACCCAGTAAAAACGGAGTATTCGGAATGGTAGGATCACCCAAAGACCGTCGAACCATTCCCATAAAGGAAATATCCTGATACGAATCCAGACTGATATTCGACGAATTTTTATAAACCAGGGTATTGAACCATTCTACGTAGGTATCGATAATAAACTTAGGCGACGACAAAAGCATCGGTACCACAAAAAGTACAACAGCCCAAAAAATAAGCCCAAGGATAAACTGAATTTTTTTCTGCGTAAAAAAGAAAAACGCCAGACCAACGATTCCATATAATTTGATCATTGTACAACTTATAATAGGAAAAGTAGCGATTCCGTTTTTGTTTTTTAGCGTATAGGAAAAGGCAATCAGAATAGCACCCGTCAGGAAAATATTAAACTGAAAACTTAGCAAAGCCGTAATCAGTTCATTGGCGCAGATTAGCGCGATAATAGCCTTTACTTTATTCGAAAGCGGTAAACTTTTAATTCCGAAAGCAAAAACAAGTACACTGCATACATTCCATAACAGCATTCCCAAATAATCCGGTAACAGCGCAAAAGGAGCGATAAATAAGGCAAAAACAGGACCATAGTGATTCCGATCCCAGTATTCGTCGGGATAATGCGCATAAAGCGATTTGGATTCGATTAAATGCCAGAACGTATATTTAAAAATCGAATAATTATTATAACTGCCGTGGTTATACTGTTTAATGGCGATTAAAGCCGCCACTGCCACGAGTAGACCAAAAATATATTTGGGTTGTAGCAGAAAAGAAAACCGGGAAAACTTATTTTTTGTAAGATTCGGTATCAAAATGTCTTGAATTTAGTAAGGGATTGGACAAATATATAGATTTCAGCGGAATTTTTCCGGACGGTTTTTATTATGATCAAATGATAATATCAAAGATCAAAATAATGTTTGAGCAGCATCAGTATTCCGATTTGCAAAACCAGCAACACCGAAAATTTCCATAGAAAAGACGGTTTTGCTATTTTATGCCGAAAAAGCAGCATCGCACCTATAGCACCGATACTTCCACCAATAAAACTAATAGCCAGCAATGTTTTTTCGGATATCCGTTTTCGTTGGGTAACCGCCAGCCATTTATCGATGCCAAAAACAACAAAAGCGAAAACATTCATGCTGAGGACATAACAGAATAATGGCTGCATTGTTATAAAATTTCTGCCAAAGATAGTATTTTAGCCTGCACAATCCGTTTTTTAAAAACAGGGTTTGCGACATTTTAACAAGCAATTTATTTATAGGATGACGAATATTGAGTATATACTAAAGCATGTTTCGACGGCTCCAAAGAACATAGAAAGTACCTTACAGCTTTTGGCAGAAGATTGTACGATACCCTTTATTGCCCGTTACCGAAAAGACAAAACCGGAAATCTGGATGAGGTTGTTATTGAACAGATTGCCAAATTAAATGCGGCTTTCGAAGCTATTATTAAACGAAAAGAGGCCATTTTAAAATCCATTGCGGAACAGGATGCTTTAACACCGGAACTGAAACAGAAAATAACCAATAGTTTCGACCTGAACGAATTGGAAGATTTTTACCTTCCATATAAGAAAAAAAGAAAAACCAAAGCCGACGTGGCCCGTGAAAACGGATTGGAACCGCTGGCTAAAATCATCATGGCACAAAATGCCGATGATCTCGATTATATCGCATCGAAATACCTGAATGACAAAGTGGGGAATGAAGACGAAGCACTTCAGGGTGCGCGTGATATTGTAGCCGAATGGATTAATGAAAACATTTATATCCGTAAAAACCTGCGAAGAATGTTCCAGCGTAAAGCGGTGATCGAAACCAAAGTGGTAAAAGCGAAAAAAGACGAAGAAGGTGCCAAAAAATTCGAACAATACTTCGAATGGTCGGAACCGATAACCAAAGCACCGTCACATCGTTTACTGGCCATGTTACGTGCGGAAAACGAAGGCTATATCAAATTAAAAGTTGATATCGAACAGGAGGAAGCGCTGGAGTTTATCGAAGAAAACATCATTAAAAACAAGAAAGAGACCGCCACGCATCTTAAAAAAGCGATTGGCGACAGTTATAAAAGATTACTGGAACCGGCGATTTCGAACGAAACCTTACAGGAAGCGAAAGCAAAAGCCGATGCCAGTTCGATTCAGGTATTCGCCGGAAATTTAAATCAATTGCTACTGGCACCGCCATTGGGTGAAAAACGTATTCTGGCAATCGACCCGGGATTCCGAACCGGATGTAAGGTGGTTTGCCTAGACGAAAAAGGGGATTTGTTATATAACGAAACCATTTTCCCGCATGCGCCACAAAATGACACCGCGATGGCGATGAAAAAAATCCGCTCGATGGTCAATTCCTATAAGGTCGATGCGATTTCGATTGGAAATGGAACGGCTTCCAGGGAAACGGAATTTTTTATTAAAAAAATAGCTTTCGACAAGCCGATACAGGTATTTGTGGTAAGCGAAGCCGGAGCGTCGGTATATTCGGCGTCCAAAATTGCCCGTGACGAATTTCCGAATTACGATGTTACCGTACGTGGTGCCGTATCGATCGGAAGACGATTATCGGATCCGTTGGCCGAACTGGTAAAAATCGACCCGAAATCGATAGGAGTAGGGCAGTACCAACATGATGTCGATCAGACGCAGCTTAAAAGCGAATTGGATACCGTGGTTACCCGTTGTGTAAACTCCGTTGGAATTAACCTCAATACGGCGAGTAAATCGTTGTTGAGTTATGTGTCCGGAATAGGCGAGAAGATGGCCGAAAACATTGTGACGTACCGATCGGAAAACGGTGCTTTCGAAAGTCGGAACCAACTAAAAAAAGTACCGCGACTGGGTGAAAAAGCCTTTCAGCAGGCGGCGGCTTTTATCCGAATCACGAATGCCAAAAACCCGTTAGACAATTCGGCAGTACATCCGGAAGCCTACGGAATTGTTGAGAAAATGGCAAAAGACCTTAAAATATCGGTTAACGATTTGATTGCGAATAAAGAAAAAATAAGTGCGATACCTTTGGAAAACTATGTCACCGATGCGGTTGGACTTTTAAGTTTAAAAGACATTGTAAAAGAGTTGGAAAAACCGGGATTGGATCCGAGGAAAGCGGCCAAGGTATTCGAGTTCGATGCCAATGTTAAAACGATCCGGGATTTGCGCACTGGAATGGTGTTACCGGGAATTGTAAATAATATTACCAATTTCGGATGTTTTGTGGATATCGGAATCAAAGAAAGCGGATTGGTTCATATTTCCCAGCTCAAAGAAGGATTTGTGAGCGATGTAAACGAAGTGGTAAAACTACACCAGCACGTACAGGTAAAAGTGACCGAAGTCGACGAAGACCGCAAACGAATACAGTTAAGTATGATACTGTAAAGACAAATAAAAAGAGGCTGTAAAAAATAAACAGCCTCTTTTGTTTTTAAAAAGTCGTTTACTTTTACAGCCTCTAAAAAAAAGTATTACAAAAAATTACTCTTTGGTTTCGTCTTTCTTAGGAGCGGAAGGTTGATCGTCCTTAGCAGCATTTTTGAATTCTTTAATTCCGGAACCCAAACCTTTCATTAGTTCAGGAATTTTTTTACCACCGAATAAAAGTACAATTACCACTACGATCAGGATTATTTCTGTTGCACCAAGCTTTCCCATTGTTACTGTGTTTATTATTTCAAAAAATTAATTCGTAAATCGAGAGAACAAAGTTAGGTATAAATACAATTAGACAAATAAATAATTGAGGCTTTTTAAAGATAAGGGGCTAAATTTAGGATTTCTTTAACCTAAATCACAAAAATCAATATAGGTGCAGGGTTAAGAAAGCCGGTATTAAATTATTATATTTGTGAATTAAAAGAATATAATGTCTGCGAAGCGACTAAAACGACAGCTTTTAAAAAAGAAATTATTCAATAAAAACCGATTGGTTATATTGAATGAAGATACGTTTGAAGAAATATTTTCTCTGAAGTTAAATCTGATGAACGTTTTTGTGAGTCTCACCGTATCTACGATATTCCTGATTACTGCCACCACGTTTATTATTGCCTTTACGCCTTTACGGGAATACATCCCGGGTTATTCTTCGACCAAACTTAAAAAGGAAGCCACACAACTGGCCATAAAATCCGATTCACTGGAACAAGTAATCCGGCAGAACAACCTGTATGTGGAGTCGATTAAAAAAGTGCTTACCGGCGATCTGGACTATGCCAAGTTAAACAAAGATTCCATTAAGGTAGAAGATAAAAACACGGAGGTTGCCGATCTAAATCCGTCGCAAACCGATTTAAAACTACGGGAACAGGTTCGACTGGAAGACAAATACAATGTTTTTGAAAAAGCCAAACCAAGGGTAAATCTGGTTTTATTGCCACCGGTAAAAGGACATATTGTAGAAAAATACAATTCCAAAAACAAACATTATAATATTAGTGTTGCGCTGACAAAAAATACGCCGATTAAATCGATTGCAAACGGGACGGTTGTTTTTTCCGATTGGACGCCAACCAATGGACAGGTGATCATCATCAGACATAACGACGGGATTATTTCGGTTTATAAACGAGCGGCATCCTTAACCAAATCGGAAGGGGATGTGGTTAAATCCGGAGAAGTAATTGCTCTGGCCGGAATTACCGGAACCTATCCGGATGTACAATTACACTTTGAACTCTGGAAAGACGGTTACCCGATCGATCCGACTCAGTTTATTGATTTTGAATAACCTAACTATGGAGTGGACAACAAATCTGTTACAGTTACCTTTATTATGTGGTGGAATTTTTATCCTTGCCGGACTAATTCAGTATTGTTTTCCGCCTAAAAAAATAAATAGTTTATACGGCTACCGTACATCGGGTTCTATGAAATCGCCGGAACGATGGCAATTTGCACAAAAATATTCCGCGATAGAATTGATCAAAAGTGGTGGTATATTGCTGGTACTGGCAATGACACCTTTGATATGGCCCAGCCTAAAGAATGGTGAATTCGTTATAAGTATGGCTCTGGTATTGCTTTTTGTTTTTATTCTGATATACCGAACCGAAAAAGCATTGAAAAAAAAGTTTGCCGATAATCCTAAATAAAATCAAATGTCGATAAAATCGATTGTTGCTAAAGTACTAGCTGGAAAAATTTATAAGAATACGCGAAAATGGGCGGACAATCCGGTTGCAACCCAACAAAAAATATTTTGGGAACTGATTCGTTCGGCTCAAAACACCCAATTTGGAAAAGACCATCAGTTTGAGACGTTCACATCGGTAGACGATTTCCAGAAACAGGTACCGGTTCGCGATTATGAACAACTGCGACCTTATATCGACAGGATGTTAACAGGTGAGGCTGACGTATTATGGAAAGGAAAACCGGTATACCTGGCGAAGACGTCCGGAACGACTTCCGGAGCCAAATACATTCCGCTAACCAAAGAATCGATGCCGTATCATATTGAAGCGGCACGGAATGCCATTTTACATTATATCCATGAAACCGGAAACGCATCGTTTGTAGACGGCAAAATGATTTTTTTACAGGGAAGCCCGGTACTGGACGAGAAAAACGGAATCAAACTGGGCCGACTTTCGGGGATTGTGGCGCATTATGTTCCGAAATATTTACAAAAAAATCGAATGCCAAGCTGGGAAACCAACTGTATTGAAGATTGGGAAACCAAAGTCGACGCGATAGTAGAGGAAACCTTCCACGAAAACATGACAGTCATCTCCGGAATTCCGTCGTGGGTACAGATGTATTTTGAAAAACTAAAAGAAAAAGGCAACAAACCGGTAGGCGAAATCTTTAAAAACTTTAACCTGTTTATCTACGGTGGCGTGAATTACGAACCCTATCGGGCGAAATTCGAAAACCTGATTGGACGCAAAGTCGACAGTATTGAATTATTTCCGGCTTCCGAAGGCTTTTTTGCCTATCAGGACACCCAGAAAGAAAAAGGAATGCTACTGTTGTTGAATTCGGGTATCTTTTACGAGTTTATCAAAAGTGACGAATTTTTCCAGGAAAACCCAAAACGCTATACCATAGGTGAAGTAGCACTGGGAATCAATTATGTTTTGATCATTTCTACAAACGCCGGATTATGGTCTTATAATATAGGCGATACCATTCAATTTACGAGTTTGCAACCGTATCGGGTACTGGTTTCGGGACGCATCAAACATTATATTTCTGCATTTGGTGAACACGTGATCGGAAAAGAAGTAGAAGCCGCGTTAAAAGAAGCGATGGAAAATACCGATGTACGGGTTAATGAGTTTACCGTAGCGCCGCAAATTACACCGACCGAAGGTTTACCGTATCACGAATGGCTGATTGAATTTGAACAGGAACCGGAAGACATGGTCATATTCGAACAAAAACTAGACAAAGCCATGCGGACACAAAACGTGTATTATGACGATTTGATTTCAGGAAATGTATTGCGAACGGTGGTTGTGACAAAAGTAGCCAGAAATGCATTTCAGGAATATATGAAGTCCGAAGGAAAACTGGGTGGCCAAAATAAATTACCGCGCCTTTCGAACGACCGGAAAATTGCCGATAAACTGAAGAAAGAATAATGTATAAGGCGTTATTTTTTCTATTGTTCCTTTCGATAAATAGTCCGGCGCAAATACGAGGAACTGTCGTTGACGAAAACCAACAACCGGTCGCCTATGTGAATATCTGGGTTGAGGATGAAAATAACGGAACAACAGCCGATGGGAACGGAGATTTTACTATTTTCGAAAAAAATCCGGAGAAGGTTTTAGTGTTCAGTGCGTTGGGTTATGAAACGGCAAAAATAAAAGGTACCGAAGCGGCAAAAGTTGTGTTAAAGCAGCGTCCGTTACAGCTTCAGGAAGTTATGATTGCCGGAAAAAAAGGCAATAAAACGATAACCGTTGGCGATTATAAAAAAGGAGGAATCAACCATTTCTTTTCCAGTGGAAAAAATCCGTGGATTGTAGCGCGCTATTTTCCGTTTGATGGGAACAGTGCCAAAACACCCTATCTTAAGGAGTTGATGATCATGACCGACTCGGAAGTGGATCCGGCAAAGTTTATCCTGCATTTTTATGAAGTAGCGGAAGATGGAAGTCCGGGAAAAGACCTAACCGATACAATTTTGCTGATCGAAGCGGCAAAAGGAAAACAAAACACCGTGGTAAAACTGGATGGCTATGATTTGGAAATCGGAAAAAAAGGCATCTTTGTAGCCGTAGAATGGCTTATTATCGACGAAAACAAATATGATTTTAAAATGGCATCAAATGATGCTGCTTCGGGGAGTTATACCGTTAGTAACTTTTCCGGAACCCGGTACGAACCCAGAATAGGGACAATACCGTCTGAAGAAAGTACTTCCTGGCGGTTTACGATGGGACGATGGTCGCGATTTGACAAACCAATCCAATCGGGTATCGGGAAGTATAACAACAAGTTTAATGAACTTGCGATAAAGTTAACTTTAACAAACTAAAAAATAAAAATCCTACATTTGTGGGTTACTAAATAGAAAGCATATGAAAGAGATTAAAAACATTTCGCGCTCACGCGCACAGGAATCATCGGCAGCAATTGAACGTTTGTACATTACCATGCGCCATTTGTTTAACAGAGGATTCTATAAACCCATGGGTATTTCGGGAGAAACTTTACGCGAAGCGTTATTGTCTTTACATCCGGAAATATATGGGACGATTGCAGAAGAAAAAGTAGAGTTAAACGGATTACTATATGTAATTGAGCGTTTACCCATTGGTATTGAAGAATGCCGTTATATCAACCTGACCTCGGATGAAGGGTATTCGAAGTCGCATTTTCAGGCGATAGTACCGCCAAAAAGAAGACGAAACTGTTACCGTATCGACGATGAGCAGATGAATATCGAAATTACCCGTGGCCGTTCGGATATCTATGATATTTTAACGCACCTTACTTTTATTTTTATCGAATCGCATAAAATCAAAGACCGGGTATTAATCGATGAAGATGGTCGTTTAACACGTGACTGGGAAAAACTGGAGCAGGTTATCCTTCAGAATAAAAAACTGACGTTGGTGGAACGCGAAAAAGCGATTTCGCATGTATCAAATATTTTAGGAAGAACGTTTGCTGAGGTATTGGATATTTACGACAGTTTTGCAACCCAACAAGCACCGGAACGTTTTCTGCACATCATTTACTGGTTAGGGAAACTGGCGATAGAAGAGGTGGTCGACAATAACAAGCGAACCATTACTTTTAGCCCGATTCTGAGAGAACGTTTGGGACACCATATCCATGGAGAGATCTGGGCGAACAACATCAAAAAAGTTTTACTGAAAAATAAATTAATCCACCGTCCGATTCATGTGATCAGTGCGAATATGCACAGTGTGATGAATTCCTTATTTGCGACACACGTATTAAAAGGGAAATTCAAAGACCAGTCGGATTTTGTGATTTACGAAGAACTGAGCAAATCATCCAATAATGATTTACGAGCGAAAGCGGAAGAATTCGCGATAAAACACGGTATGATTTCGCTTCCGGATACTTCGGGAACCAACATTGACGTTCAGATTTTCGATACGGCAAAAATTGACTGGAATAAATCGGCATTTCCTAATGCAAAAGTCGAAGGCGAACATCCGGTGATTATCGTGATGGATTATGCCTTTGGTGAGCAGGCCTACGAAACGATCGACGAACTATTAAAACCGTATAAAGACGGACAGGAAAAAGTATTCCTGAACGTAGAATCGGTTTCGATTATGGGTAAAGCCGGTATTTTAGAAGGAGGAAAAGGCGACATCATGATTCCATCGGCACATATCAACGAAGGAACAGGAGATAACTATCCGTTTGACAATGAACTTTCGGCCGAAATGTTTGAAGGAAATGAGATTCCGGTTTTTGCAGGACCAATGATAACGGTATTAGGAACATCGTTACAAAATAAAGACCTGTTAAAATTTTTCCACGAATCGACCTGGGGTGTGATTGGACTGGAAATGGAAGGAGCCTACTATCAAAAAGCCATTCAGTCGGCTTCCAAAATTAGAAAAAGTATCCCGTCAAATGTAAAAGTACGCTATGCGTATTATGCATCGGATAACCCATTGGAAACTGGAAGTACATTAGCTTCGGGAGGATTAGGAACAACCGGAGTTAAACCAACGTATTTAATTACGATTAAGATTTTAGAGCAAATTTTTAATATAAAATAAAACCTATCACTTACTATGAATAATAACTCTAACGCGACGCATTCAGAAGATCAGGAAATCGATTTGTCACAAGTTTCCAAGAAAATTGGAAATGCCTTTCAGTACTTTTTAGACTGGATTTTCGATGGTGTCTTATTTTTAAAACGCAATATAATAATCATATCCATTTTGTTTATTATAGGAGCAGGATTAGGATTTTATCTGGATAAATCAGAAAAAGTATATAGCAATCAAATAATAGTAATTCCTAATTTTGAAAGTGTTGATTATTTGTATGCCAAAGTAGAGTTATTAAATGCAAAAATTAAAGAACGTGATTATACGTTTTTAACTGGTTTAGGTATAAAAGAACCTAAGAAAATATCGAAGATTGAAATTGAACCCATCATCGATATTTATCGTTTTATCGATAATAGTGAAGAGAACTTCCAGATGATTAAATTGATGGCTGAAGACAACGATATGCAAAAAATATTGGAAGACAAAATCACAAGTAAGAATTATAAATTCCACACGATATCTTTTTTAACGCATGGATTAACACAAAGAAATAATACACTGGAACCGTTAATGAAGTTCTTTAACGATAGTGATTATTATAAAAATGTTCAGAAAGAAAAAATCAAAAATCTGGAGCTAAAAATTCAAACAAATCAGGAAACGGTTAACCAAATCAATGGGATTTTAAACCAGTTTTCGGAAAATACCAGTTCGCAACAAAAAAGTGATAAGTTGGTTTACTATAATGAAAACACGCAGTTAAATGACGTGATCAAAACGAAAGACCAATTGGTAAATGAGTTAGGCTATCTGAATGTGCAGATGAATGATTTTAAAGAAATTATAAAAGAAAGTAGTTCCACAATAAATGTACGCAATACCAAATCGGTTAATGGTAAAATGAAACTGATTTTGCCGGTACTTTTTGTCGGATTGTTTTTATTAGCCGGAATGCTGCGTTCTTTCTATAAAAAACAAATGATTAAAAGAAACTTAGTATAAGCATGAAAAACATACTGATAACCGGAGGTGCGGGATTTATAGGAGCCAATTTTGTAACCTATTTTATAGAAGGGAATCCGGATATAAACGTAGTTAATTTAGACAAGCTGACCTATGCAGGAGATTTGGCCAATCTGGAAGAAGTGGCCAATCACAGTCGTTATACTTTTGTACAAGGCGATATCTGCGACCGTGAGTTGATCGAGACGCTTTTTGAAAAATATGATTTTTCGGATGTGATCCATTTTGCAGCCGAGTCGCATGTGGACAATTCAATCTCCGGACCGGAAGCTTTTATCCGAACCAATGTCATCGGAACATTCAATCTGTTGGATACCGCTCGTAAACATTGGATGACGGGACCGAATCACTATAAAGAAGGATATGAACAATCGCGTTTCCATCATATTTCAACCGATGAGGTTTACGGAACGTTAGGTGCCACCGGATTGTTTACAGAAGAAACACCCTATGCGCCCAATAGTCCATATTCGGCTTCAAAAGCTTCGTCCGATATGATTGTAAGAAGTTATTTTCATACCTATGGAATGCAGGTGGTAACGACAAACTGTTCCAATAATTACGGTCCGAAACAGCACAATGAAAAGTTGATTCCAACCATTATCCGCAAAGCGATTTCGGGAGAAAACATTCCGATTTATGGCGATGGACAAAATGTAAGAGACTGGTTGTATGTGTTGGATCACTGTAAAGGAATCGAGTTGGTTTTTAAAAACGGAAAAGCAGGCGAAACCTATAATATCGGAGGGCGAAACGAGCGCAACAACCTGTATATAGCCAATACAATTTGTGAGCTATTAGACGAAATGCAACCTAAAACCGAAGGCCGTTATCAAGAACAGATTGTTTTTGTAAAAGACCGCCCGGGACACGATTTGCGTTATGCGATCGATGCAACTAAGATTGAAACGGAATTGGGCTGGAAAGCCGATGAAAATTTCGAAACCGGAATTCGGAAAACCATTGCCTGGTATCTAAACAAATTTGACAAAAAATAATAAAGCATTTCATAAAATGAAAGGGATAATATTAGCAGGAGGCTCCGGCACCAGATTACACCCGCTTACGCTGGCCGTGAGCAAACAGTTAATGCCTATCTATGATAAGCCAATGATTTATTATCCGCTGTCGACATTAATGTGGGCAGGAATCCGTGAAATACTGATCATTTCTACACCACATGATTTACCACTCTTTCGTCAATTATTAGGCGACGGAAGTAAACTGGGTTGTCGTTTTGAATATGCCGTACAGGAAAACCCTAACGGACTTGCGGAGGCCTTTATTATTGGTAAAGATTTTATTAAAGACGATAAAGTAGCGCTGATTTTAGGGGATAATATTTTTTACGGAACCGGATTAGCCGAATTACTTCAGGCGAATAACAATCCGGATGGCGGGATCATTTATGCCTATCACGTACACGACCCGGAACGTTATGGCGTGGTTGATTTTGATAAGGATGGGAAAGTACTTTCGATAGAAGAGAAACCGATTTATCCGAAATCAAATTATGCGGTACCGGGAATCTATTTTTATGATAATGATGTCGTTTCGATAGCCGAAAATATCAAACCGAGTAATCGCGGCGAACTGGAAATAACCGATGTAAACAAAGAATACCTCGAAAGAAAAAAACTTCAGGTGAGTATTTTAGACCGTGGAACCGCCTGGCTTGATACCGGAACGTTCCAGTCGTTAATGCAGGCCGGACAGTTTGTACAGGTTATCGAAGAACGCCAGGGATTAAAAATCGGAGCCATTGAAGAAGCGGCCTACCGAATGGGATTTATTGATGCCGAACAATTGCAACTTTTGGCGGAACCGTTATTAAAGAGCGGCTATGGAAAACACTTATTAAGCATATTAGAATAAAAAAATGACGATTACTCCTACAAAACTATCCGGCTGTTATATACTTGAACCCAAAGTGATTCAGGATGCGAGAGGTTATTTTATGGAAAGTTTTAATGAAAAAACATTCCGCGATGGAACCGGTGAGGACGTTCATTTTGTTCAGGACAACCAGTCATTTTCGTCCAGAGGTGTACTACGGGGATTACATTATCAGACCGGAGAACACGCACAGGCAAAATTGGTTCGCGTTTTACAGGGAGAAGTGTTGGATGTAGCAGTCGACATCCGTCCGGAGTCGGAAACCTATGGTCAGTATGTAGCAGAAGTATTATCAGCCGAAAACCAAAAGCAGTTATTTATCCCAAGAGGATTTGCACACGGTTTTTTGGTACTTAGCGAAACGGCTACTTTTTTCTATAAATGCGACAATTTTTACAATAAAGAATCCGAAGGCGGAATCATTTATAATGACCCGAACCTGTCGATTGACTGGAAACTGGAAGCTTCGGAATTATTGATTTCCGAAAAAGACCAGTTTTTGCCCACATTTGATAAAGCCCGAAAGATATGGTAGTACTGGTAACCGGTTCGTCGGGACAATTAGGACAATCATTACAATCTATTTCGGAAAACTACCCGGAAATTGATTTTGTTTTTGCTTCGTCTGCTGATTTGGATATAACGGATACAGAAAAGACTATTGCTTTTTTTCGGAAAACACAGCCGGCCTACTGTATTAATACGGCGGCTTATACTGCTGTTGACAAAGCCGAAAGTGAGCCGGAAAAAGCATTTCAGGTAAATGTAAAAGGACCGCAAAATCTGGCGGAAGCCTGCGCCAAAACGAATACCGTTTTACTTCATATTTCAACGGATTTTGTTTTTGATGGCGAAAAGAGTACGCCCTATACTGAAGATGATATACCCAATCCGAAAGGCGTTTATGGAAAAACAAAGTTGGAAGGGGAACAGGCTATAAAAATAACCTGGTCAAAATACTACATTGTGAGGACATCCTGGGTCTATTCCGAATTTGGGAACAACTTTATGAAAACGATGTTACGACTGGCTTCCGAACGGGATACCCTTAACGTAGTCGATGATCAGATTGGAACACCCACTTATGCAGTTGATCTGGCCGAAGCACTCATTACAATAATCCGTTATGATTTTCAAAATGATAGTAAACCGTATGGAATTTATAACTTTAGCAATGAAGGCGTATGTAGTTGGTACGATTTCGCTAAGAAAATATTCGAATTAAGTCATACCGCCATTACAGTAAATTCAATACCTACAACAGCATATCCAACACCGGCGCAACGTCCAAAATACAGTGTATTGGATAAGCAGAAAATCAAAAACATTTTTAAAACCGATAGTACCAATTGGGAAGTATCGTTATCCAAAGCACTACAGCAGCTTTAATTTTCAGGATTTTTTAATTCATCCGAAGTCGGATTTTTCCGGAAAGCATCGTTTCTAAGGAATGTCATCAGAATCAGATGGAAAAAGAAAATACCATAATGTCTGTAAAAGAAATCTTCGGTAAAACAAATGATCAGGATGTTTAGTGTCATTACATAGAGTAAGAACTGATCGACTTTTAATACAACGCGAAAAACTTTATAGCAATAAAACAGGAAGAATAGTAGTGCGAAAATACCTGCCGAAATAAGCATATATAAAAAGTAATTATGCGTCATGTACTTAATCGTTACAAAAAAATCAGAATCATAGTTGGTTTTATAACATTCGTCCAAACTTTCCTGAAGTTTACCAAAACCCACTCCAAACAAATAATGTTCTTTAGCTAATTCGATACTACATTTCGTTATCGAAAGACGCACATTTGTAGAATCATAAGAAAGCCCTTTAGGCGGATTATTATAACTGTTGTACATTTCTACAAATCGGTTTTTAACTCCGGGTATCGAAAAAGCAAGAATGCTTCCGAGTAAGAGAAAAGAAACCGTGACCATTACTTTTCTTTTCAGACTAAAATGGCGCAGTGTTAATGGCATACAAATTAAAAGGGCAAACAGAAAGAGGATGTTTATTTTTGAAAGCAATAAAAAGGTAATCAGTAGGAATGCTGCAACATAAAACAATTCGAAATAGGCTTTCTTTTCCAGCACCTTTTTAAAACTAAAAGCGGTACACACAATTATCATAGATGAATAATACGTCGGATGTATTCGGAAAAAAGGAATTTCGGAATATACGAAATCACGGAATTTCGGAATGTTATACTGATATACAAAGAAATCTGAAAAGTCGTATTTATACAAAAATGCAACGATATAACTAACGGCAATAATCAGACAGGTATTTTTAAAGATGGTGAGATACAGATTCACTTTTTCACCGGAAAAGAACGTCTTCGGGATTAATGAAAAAACAACCGGAAACAGTAAAAAAAACAAAGCGTGATTGATCGCCACCAGATTTTCGACCAGTTCCATTCGCAAAAGACTAAACACCGTTATGATCCAAAACGGAATGGTTAGGTATAAAACTTTAAAATCAAAATTTCTATAGCTTTTCGTGGAATAACTGTAAAGCCCGGTATTTAAAGCAACCAATATAAAAAAGAAGGTTGAGATATTTTCTTTGAAGAAAGGGAAAATAAAAAGCAGGGGAATAAAAAATAAAAATAATTTTTCGGAGATTTCTTTTATACGTAGTCGCATATTTTTATTGTATTAATATGATAATCAATATTTTGATTATAGACTGTCAGGACGCATCAAAGCGTCGATTCAATGGCAAATATATTATTTTAAATAAATAAAATTTTTTTAAGACATATAAAAAAATATGATAAATTTGTTCATTCAAAAACAGAAAAAATGAAAAAAATTGGCTTATTGTTTTTAGGTAGTATTCTTTTATTCTCCTGTGGTAGAGATAACAAAAAAGAAGAGGCGGAAACTTCTTCTGAGCAAAAAGAAGTGGTAGTAGCAGATAATTATGCGATCACACTTGATGCAATTTATGAAAAAGATGATGAACTACTATTAGTGTTTAAAAAAGCAGGGTACTGGGATTATGACCACCCTACAAAATTTAAAATAGTAGGCCAGCCAAATATGCAGAACATTAAAATAGATGTACCACAAGGTTTAAGTATGGAAAATGTTCAGGTGGATTTAAGTTCGAATAAAGAACAGAAATACGTAACGATTAAAGGAATCAATGTATTAAACAATGGTAAAGTCGTTATTGATGGATCAAACAACATGCATGCGAAATACTTTGATATGGGTAATAGCGTTGGATGGGATCCGAAAGGCTTACGATATATTATGAATTTCGGCGGGGAGTATCCACCAAGAATGGTTGGAAACGAACAATTGGAAGCCGTATTGGTAAAATAAAAAAAGGGGACTAAATAGTCCCCTTTTTTTATAACATATCATAAAGATCATTCCATAGATGGCCCTTCTTTTCCCAGCTATAATTTTGATAAACATAAGCTGAAAGATTTACGCCTCTTTCTTCCCGTTCGTTTGTACTCCAACTGGTTACTTGATTTATAGCATCTGTCAACTCGGTCAAAACAGGATTAATCATTATCCCTCCGTTTCCATTCCATTCCGGATTAATACCGGTATTGAAGGTTGTGATAACCGGTGTTTTGCAAGCGGCAGCTTCCAGATTGACCATACCCACTGCTTCTGAATAAGAAGGCGCTACAAAAGCTTTTGCATTCGCATAAAGACGGTATTTTTCGTCGCCAAAAACACCACCCACAAATTCCACTCTGTTTTCCAGCCCTAATTCCTGACAGCGTTTTCGCAACTCCGGTGAATAATCGTTTTCGGAGCCGACAATCTTTAATTTGATTTTTTTATCTTGAATCTTACACATCGATTCAATCAAAATATCCAGTCCTTTTTTAGGGTGAATCCTACCTAAAAACAACAGATACTCTTCATCCGGATTGTAATTCAGATTTGCCGGTAGATTGGAAAAATGAAGTAGATTCGGAATCTCAACAATATTTTTATGGTTTGTTAGTTTAAAAAGATTGTCTTTTTCGATAGGAGTTATGGCATGTATTATTTTAGAATTTTTCAGCAATGTATTCAGAAACAGCGCCAAATAAATTTGCTTCTTCAGTTTTTTTTCACCCAAATGCCAAGGTTCCAGCATTCCGTGTGGTGTTATGACATAAGGAATGTTTTTGCTTTTTGCCAGCTTACCGGTTATATACTGCGTATACATAAAAACACCATGAATATGTAAAAGCGTTTCACGGGTGATATTGGAATGGATATAATTCTTAAATTCTTTGGAATAATCCCAAGGCTTGTCTGTAGGAAAAACAGTATAATTATCCTGAGGTTCTTTTCTATTGGTAAGAATAACAGATTTATAGTGATTGTCTGAATTGAGGTAATTGTTTAAATTAACCAAAACAGTTCGAACGCCGCCACTGTCAAACGAAACATTTTCGGCAACCTGATATATAGTTTTCATGAGGTCTAATTAAGGTAAAGGCTTATTATTATTTAGAGCTGTTTTTTCTTTTAACGAATAGTATAATAACCATATAAAAAAGAAGAATTCTGGAGGGAAGTAATGTCCGTCTCTGAATAATTTTAAAAGAATATAAATAAAAAGACCTTGAGCCAAGGCCATATCTTTGTATTGAAACACATTGAAAGCAAGGTACAGCAATACAAAAATCAGTAAAAATCCGAATATTCCCATTTCCGAAACAATTCGTGTAAATAAGGAATTGGCATCGGGTGCATTAATGGTGTGTTTGTTTTGGGTCCGAATATACTGAGGAGGCCGCATTTGTTTCAGATAAACTTCCTTATGCATATGAATATGACTTCCGATACCAGTACCTAAGGGATGATCTTGAATATTATTTTTTGCAACGTAGAGATTACTAATCAACGCATAAGAACTAAGGTTGGTTTTATTATCAAATTTTCCGGTATTGATTACGTTTAATGATTCATATGTTTCTTCAACTCTTAATTTAAAAAACGGATACTCCTGATAGATATAGATGAAAATACCGATAATAACAGGAAGTAAACAAACGAGGTAAGAAATCCTTTTCAGGGAAATATTAGGAACAATAAACATTAACCCACAACCGATATAACCCAAAGAAGAGTTTGATAGAATTAATGTCCCGAATATTGCAGCAAAAGACCAATATTTTTTTTCTTTAAAAAAATAATAACAGGCAGGAATCACAACGATTGCATAGTGAGCCGGTTCTGTGAAAATACTTTGTAGCCGACCATCATTAACATTGATATTTAAAAAATAGAGCGGATATCCCAAAATTGCCACATAGAGACACATTTTTGAATAGACCGATTTAATTTGTGAAAGCGGGTAAAGCGGAATAAAATTATAATAGTATATTCCTAAAATGGAAATCCCGATCAACTGTGCAATGGCATAGCGGTAGGGGATGTCAATAAGGGTATTCGCAGTTAAAGCATGTACGAGGAAACCTAATAATAAAAGCAAGAAATAAATATTAAATTTCAGCTTTTTGATTCTAAGCAATAAAAAATAATTAACAAGAATGATCAGATATAAAAGTTTCCAGTCTATAATAAGGTGGAAAAAGAAAGCCTCCGTGAAAATTGCAAAAACTGAAGAATATAAAAGATATTTGCGTATAGATATTTTCATTTTATGATCTAGCTATTATGGCGTATGTAATACGTTGTTAAAATACTGTTTTCTACTGTTGATCAGAGGGACAATAATTCAGACGTTAAATATAAATTAATAATCAGAATATTCAGGTATTGTGATACAGTACTATAATTGCAAATATAATTTTATAAAAAAGAAATAGCATAAAGTATTAAATGAATTATTTTCAGAGATTATTTTTTGATGTATCGGTTTTATTATAACTTGCATTACTAAAATTAAGAGATAATGAAATACTCTACTATAATAAAACAATTATTTGTAGTAACTAAATCGAAATGGATTTTACAATTTATAAAAGGGAACATATATTCTATAGCATCTTTTGAAGTCGTTTCTAATTTACAGAAGTCGATTCCTCATTTGGACAGAATAATCGACGTGGGAGCCAACTCCGGCCAGTTTTCTAAAGTTGCCAACCACTTTTATCCCAATGCTTCTATAGACTCATTCGAACCACTACCCAATCTATATCCAAAAATTGAGGAGATGTTCAAAAAGAACGAAAAGATCAGAACCCACAATATGGCGCTTGGAAATGAAAACGGCTCTATAAAATTCAACCGACACAAATACGGGCATATCAGTTCTATTTTAGATCTTAGTGCTGAAAATGTTCATTATCCGAAAGGAGAAAATGCTTTAGATCAGATTGATGTTGAAATAAAAACACTTGACGGAATTTTCGCAGCGGAGTTGCATAATAAAAATCAGACCACCTTGCTAAAACTGGATGTTCAGGGTTATGAGCTGGAAGTTTTAAGAGGCGGAACAGAGTCTATTAAGAATATCGATTATATCGTAATCGAAGCGAATCTGGAACAGCTTTATAAAAACCAGCCGACGTTTACGGAGGTGAATACGTTTCTGAATGAAAGATCCTTTGAACTGGCAGGAATGCTTGACTTTAATCTTGGGAAAGATAATAAATACATTGAAATAGATTTATTATATCAGAACACGTTAAAAAGAAAATAAAAACCGAAACGATACATTGGATAGCGTTGGGTTTTATTTTGAGTAAAGGCAATAATAGATCATAAAAAAACGGTTTCTGTAAATCAGAAACCGTTTTTTTATGCGGTTGAAACATTTAATATTTAAAGCCCGATTGTAAATCCTCGCCTCTTAATTTAATATTCGAATTAAAAAACCAGGTACATGGAAACTTGTCATAACACTGATAGTGATTTGGATTGGGTTCGAAAACCTCAATTTTTTTCTGTTCGGGTGTTAAAAGAATATGACTGTCAAATTTAATGTTTCGTTTTTTCTTTACATAATAAATGTCAGCCGGTAAATAAAACAGCGTCATATCTTTTCCTCTGCGGAAATCTTCCCAAAAAAGCGCATAAGCACTTTGATAGATCATATAAAAAGAAAAAAGCAACGATACGATTAAAAGAGGATTAAAAACAACTTTAAACTTTTCGATCAAGGACTGTAGTATCAGAACAGGGAAAAAAGCCAGAACCAGAATAAAAGAAAAAGAGAATCGGAAATCAGGAGCTGTAAACAACCAAAGCAGGAATCCGGAAAAAGCAATTCCGGTGACAAGAAGCCCAATTTTTTTCACTTCTTTTCCTCGGGTGAAAAAATAGATAACGGCTGAAACAGGCGCAAGAGCTGCTAGAATAAAAAGGAAACGATTATGGGGTACGACGGCTTTCCACCATATTGGAAACCACTCCTGGAAAGACATAGCCAGCACTTCGTTAAAATCTCTATGAGGAATTCGGGCCCACGAATAAATTCCTTTTGTTGTTTCCGAAATAATTTCTTTTGGTACGGTCCAGTCAAAATTGAAAAGATGCAATTGATCCATTGGGAATACAAGATATCCGGTTAAAATGACATTTCGGATCAACCAGGGAATCAATAAAAAAGAACCGAGTAGGATCAGACTTTTCAAACGAGGAACAACATTTTTAAAATCATTAAATAACACCGCAAGTCCTAAAAAGGCAATTGGGAAAATCGATAACTTAAGCGTAAGACTGAAAAGTGGGATTATGCTATAAAGCAGGTATTTTTTTTGCAGGGAATTGTTTTCGAACAATAAAGAAAGTAAAACGAACCCAACCAGAATATTTGGAAGTAAATCGGTACTGGGTGACGAAATATCGGAACCGTACTGTTGCGTGAAAAAATATAAAAAAAGTAGTGCCATAATACCAATGGCGCCTTTTCGAAAATAAATGTGACGTAACAGCCAGAAAAAAAACACTAAAAAAGATACAGAACTAATGGCAAAAATATACTGATTGTAAACCGCGTTAAAAGTAAACGCGGCACTCAAAACCATCATGGAAGAATTAAATCCGAATCGATCGTGAAAATTAGCCAATCCAGGTACGACGCGATACATTTCATTCCACTGAATAGCATTTACATGATATAAGAATGTATCGAAATTTTTAGGAAGTATAATGGCAAACAAAAGGAGTATTGCCGTAGCAACAAGTAATAATAACGAAAAAAGCTTTTCTGATTTTATCCGATGGAACAAAGCTTTAACCTTAGGTATAAAATAACCGGAATTGCGATAAAATAAAAAGGCAGTTAAAAGAATCAGAAAGAGTAGCGCGAAAAAATCGGTCGGCAAAAATAGCGACCAGATATTTAATACAGTTCCGGTTAGACACAATCCGATAAAAAAGGAATCGGTGGCCGAATAATTATCTTTTGCATTGGTATCAAAATACAATACAAAACTCTTACCGATTACGATAAAAATAAAGCTGATAACCAGAAAGCAAACTACAAGAACATACATATTACTTTATTTTAAACAATCCATATTTTAAAATACAATAGATAGCGCGAAAACCGTCTTTCCACCCAATTTTTTTTCCTTCTTCATAGGTTCTGCCATAATAGGAAATTCCAACTTCATAAATACGGATATTCGGAACCCGTGAAATTTTCGCAGTTACCTCCGGTTCAAATCCAAAACGTTTTTCCCGTAATGGAATACTTTGAATAATCTGTGTATTAAAAAGTTTATAACAGGTTTCCATATCGGTAAGATTCAAATTCGTGAACATATTCGAAAGAAATGTTAGAAACTTATTTCCAATGGTATGCCAGAAAAACAGGATGCGGTGCGGATTACCGCCCATAAAACGGGAACCGTAAACAACATCGGCAAAACCGGATAAAACCGGTTTTAAAAGCAGGTTATATTCTTCCGGATCATATTCCAGATCCGCATCTTGTATGATCATATAATTTCCGGTAGCTTTTTGAATTCCGGTATGCAAAGCGGCTCCTTTCCCTTGATTAACCTCGTGTTTAAAATACTGGATATTCATCTCCGGGTTATTTGAAATATAATTCAAAATAGCCTCTTCGGTATTGTCTTTTGAACAATCGTTTACAATAATGATTTCTTTTTGGATATCCTTTTCAAGAACTACTTTTTTTAGTTTATCAAGTATCAAATGAATCGTTTTTCCTTCATTATAAGCAGGAATAATTACGGACAATTTATGGAACATAGTTAAAAAAGTAGTTTTTATACATATAATTATTTAATTGTAATTCTGTTTAGTGGCACTCTAATGTAATGCGGCGACTATTTAAGAATTGCTTTGTTTCATCCAGGACGTTGTCATTTTTACCCCTTCTTGAACGGTATACGGCAAATCGCCACATAATTTTTCCAAATCGGTAGTGTCATACACCATATGCGTAATCAGGTTATTTAATCGGAACGATGTTAAAGGTGGATTTTTCCATCCCATTTTATAAAACAGATCTCCAAATGTGGCGATTATTTTTAGTGGCAACATTGGGATTTCCATTATTTTACCGTTATCAAATTCGGCTGAAACCATATTCGCCCATTCTTTTAATTGTAATGGCGGATAATCGGTTAGATAATAACATTGATTTAGATTTTCCTTAGGGGCAAAAAGCATTTTTTCCAATTGGAAAATGGAATTTAAAACAAAACCAAACGATTTTTTCGGGTTATGGTTTTTCGGGATAAAAAACATTTTTTTTCGAACGGTATCAAAAAACGTTTTATATGGAATTTCAAAATAAGGACCCCAGATTGAAGTTGGTCGAACGACAACAAAATCGTGATTGGCATTTTCTTTTACATATTTTTCGCCGATCATTTTGCTTTCCCCGTATAGATTTGGCGGACAAAAATCGTTAAAATCTTTCGGGATATAATCGATTCGACACACCATCCGACTGGAGGCATATATTGTTCTTTTAACAGAAGTTGAGGCATTAATAATGGCAACAATATTGTGAACCCCTTCTATATTTGCAGCATATCCTTTTAAAGAATGATTTTCATTCAAATCGGTTCGCGCCGCAAGGTGTACTACATATTCCGGGTTAAATGTATCGAAACAAGCCTGAAGTTTTTCTTTATCCAGAATATCACCCTGAACCCAGTTTTTAAAAAATGCTTTGTTTTTAGGTTCCTTAATATCGTAGTTAACAATATCATGATTTTTTAAACTAAGATATTCTACTAGGTTCGTACCAATAAAACCAGAGCCACCAGTGATAAGAATTTTTGACATAAATTAAATTTTAAATAAAATATTCTGTTCCCAAAACTAAAAAAGTACGCCGTTATATTGGAAGTACTTTTGTTTAAACACCTTGGTTTCTTTTTGTTTGGGTTTTAAAAGAATAGGGCTGTCAAATTTAAGATTTCTTTTACATATAAAAATCATCTGGAAAAAGATATAAATAAAAGAAATTTTAGAACACAGTATTTAATCGTTGTTTTTTATAATCCAAATCCACACTATCGATAACCAACTATTTTGAAATACGACGAACAATGCTATAGCATTCTAAAGGAATAAAAATGAGCCAAAAAATCAAGATACATACCGTTGAAATAGCGACACTGTTTATACCGTATCCTAAAGATATCAAAAAATAGGTTAAAGGAATTTTTACAATTAAACTTACTACTATAATGACAGTATAACGATTTAACCTTCCAATTCCATTAAGGAAATTAGTGTAAAACGTAGTGAAAATCCGAATAGCGGTTATAATTGCTATCAAAAGTACAAGATTGTCCGGAATCAAGAGCGGTTCTTTAATCCATATCGAAATAATAAACGGACAGATAAGCGCCAGAATGGCAATAGCAAGGGTTATCCCAATTGAAAAAAGATTAAAACGTTTAAAACTCAACAATAAATTCTGACGTTTTTTTTCAACATAATCTTTTGCAAACATCGACCACATAGGCGATAATGCTGCGAATAGTACCATTACCGGAAGTTGGAAGATTTTATTAACCGAGTCATAAGGAACGACGTCTTTAGGACTAAAATTGTTCGAAATAATATAGTTATCCACCGTAAAAAACAAGATCATACACAATTGGATAACCATAAATTTCATTCCGATTTTTAGTGTTTCACGGATAAAATGCTTAGGTGGTTTTTGTTTTGTATTCAGATTTAATTGCTCCATTTTAAAGAAGCGAATCGTATATCCGATATTTACGAGCAAGCAGAAACCGCCATTCAGAACCGAAACCAGTAACAGTTTGTATTCCGGACGGATATCCGGAAAAAAGAACATCGCAATACCAAACAGGAACAGAAAACCGAACTGATTCACGGCAAGCGATTCTTCGGCATATTTACCTTTTAGATAAGCGACATACAACGATTTATGGATACCGGCAACCAGATTGGAGCAAAAGAAGAAAATATTAACCGTAAAAAGAAGCCAGACAAACGACCGGGTGTGAAAGGAGATATTCAGCGCCGTTTTGATGTCAAAAAGAGACACATAAGCCGTGGCAAGTATAAAAATACATAAGGCTATATAAGCACCATATTTATAGGTGCTTTTAATATAGCCTTTTATTAAATCTATTTCGTTATTGTGAAGCAGAATCGGGATTTTTGTTTTGAGTGCACTCTGGATTCCAAAATCCATAAGTAAAACCCATTGAAAAACCGTAAACACTAAAACCCAGATGCCATAATCTTCATTCCCAAGATACTTGATCAACAATGGAATGGAAATAAACAGTGCTAATCCGGAACCGCCTTTGTAAAAACCACTCATCAACAGATGATTGTTTTTTAATTTTTGGAATAAAGCCAAAGGACTTTTAGAGTTCATAGCGCGATTGTACTACTTTCAAACAGCCGTTGAAAGGATTAATTTGCTTCAGCGAAAATTATATTTTATAACTGTTTTCGTGTACCATCTGGTTAATCCAGCTAAAGGTTTTCACCATTCCGTCACGTAACGGTTCTGAAACTTCCCAACCGATTTTTTCTTTGTACAAACGGTTATCGGAATTACGACCACGTACACCGGTAGGACATTTGAAACCATATTTGTCGAAAAACTCCTGACCTTCGATGTTTTTAATCGTAATATCTTTTCCGGAAATAGCGATTGCCATTTCAGCCAGCTGGTTGATCGTAACCATTTCTTCCGAACCGATATTCACCGGACCTAAGAAATCGGATTCCATCAAACGCAAGACCGCTTCCACACATTCGTCAACATAAAGGAAAGAACGGGTTTGTTGTCCGTCGCCCCATACTTCGATTTGTGATCCCGGTTCCGATTCGGCCACTTTACGACACATGGCAGCCGGCGCTTTTTCTTTACCGTCTTTCCAGGTTCCCTGCGGTCCGAAAATATTGTGAAAACGCGCTACGCGAACATCTAATTTATAGTTTCGGTTAAAAGCCAGGAATAATCTTTCGGAAAATAATTTTTCCCAACCATATTCCGAATCCGGATTTGCCGGATAGGCCGATGACTCTTCACAGTTCGGGTTGGATGGATCCAATTGGTTGTATTCCGGATACATACAGGCTGAAGACGAATAAAAAACTTTTTTCACCTTTTTCACCACCGATTCTTTGGCGACGTTTAGGTTGATCATAGCGGAATTATGCATCACATTCGCATCGTTTTCTCCGGTAAAGATATAACCGGCACCACCCATATCGGCAGCCAGCTGGTATACTTCATCGACACCTTCGTCGATTACGCGGGCAACCAAAACAGGATCGGTTAGATCCCCTTTTATAAATTCATCACAGATTTCCTCGTGTGCAAAATATTCATGATTTTTTATATCGCAAATGCGGACAAAATTTCCTTCATTTTTTAATCGTTTTGCCAAATGGCCTCCAATAAAACCACCTCCACCTAAAACTATTATTTTTTTCATAATTATAGTATTAATTATAATGTATTGATCTTTTCAATAAATGAATTTAAAATCATATTCTTGGAGAAATTCTCGACCATATAGGCACGCGCTTTTTCTCCGGTTTCTTTTTGTAAATTTTTATCGTTCTTTAATGTCAGCACTGCATTGTAAATGGCGTCACTGTCTTCATTGGTATAATAACCCCATCCCTGCGAGGAGTTAATATGTCGTGCCACTTCCGAACTCAGATCACCAGTGATAACCGATGGTCGCGCGCTACTCATCATCCCTAATATTTTTGAAGGCATAACCGAATCGATCACATCAGATTTCTGAAATAGCACATGTAAATCGGCGCTACATAATAAATTCGACAGATCCTCATAGGGTATCGGTTCGTAATAGCGAATGAATCCCATCAGGTTATTGTCTTTTAAAACCTGAAGCAACTCATTTTTATAAGCACCTTCGCCCACCAATACAAAATCGATGTCCGGGAACTGCTGCAACTTTTTGGCTAAGTTAATATAAACTTCCCAATTTTGTTTCTGACCGATATTGCCAGAGTATAAAACGGTAAATTTATCTTTTGAAATATAGTCGTGTTGCTTGTAATTATCCGGATTTATAAAATCCACATCGACCCAGTCCGGGAAAAAAACAGGATTGGTTTGAGGGGCTTTTAATTTAATCCGATCCACCATTTTAAAACTGATGGAACTAATAATATCCGATTTTACAAACAGATAGGCTTCAATTTTGTATAATAGTTTTTTAAACGCAGCGGAGATCGGATTTTGCTTTAGCAAACCGGATTCATAGGCGGCATCGAACTCAAAATCTTTAATGGAAGTCCATAATTTGGCTTTCAGGCGTCTTTTTAAAAACAATCCAAGCACCACATTGGTGGTAAAAGGGATATTACAAAAAACCAGATCGGCCTTTTTGATTTTCTTTAGGTTAAAGACATTTCCGAAATTAAAAGAGAGTATATGGAGTATACGGTGGAAAAAATTCCGGTTTTCCGGTACATAAAACTTATAACGGTAAATGGTTACACCATTAATTTCTTCCGAATAAAAGCGCGGTTTGTCCTGATAGTGTTCCGGAATTTTCCACATTGGATAATACGGAAACCCGGTTATTACCGAAACATTATATCCTTTTGTAACCAGGAACTCGGCTAATTGTGAGGTGTATAAACCAATAGCAGTATCTTCAGGGGCGTAATTTACGGTAATAAAAGTAATGTCTTTGATCATAATTATTTATGAATATTGACTGAATATCATTAGTGTTTTGCGTTTTCGAATGATAACTTTGAATGATATTCACAATATTGTAATGTTTTTTCTGAAAGGATAAAATGTGGAGGGAAATTCTGAAAACAAAATGTTGGTAAAAAAACATTTCGTGTTTTTTTGCAAGTATTTTTACAAAAAAGCAAATATACATAAAATAACCCTAAAAATGCAACATAAAATCCGTGCCACATCGGCCTTATATTGCAAATATAGATTTTAGAATGAAATAAAAACAGTTTTATTCTTTTTAATTAAATGATTAAATTTTACGGGATCCGGAGGGAATCGTTAATTATTGATTTTTGTTAAATTTAACTAAAAGCGGACCAAGGTTTTTTTATATATTGCAACCATTAATTGGAATACATGAAAAGAATATTAATTACAGGAGCAGCAGGGTTTTTAGGATCACATTTATGCGACAGATTTATTGCGGAAGGCTACTTTGTGATTGGGATGGACAATCTGATCACGGGGGACTTAAAAAATATTGAGCATTTGTTTAAAAATCAAAACTTTGAGTTTTACCACCACGATATAACCAAGTTTGTCCATGTTCCAGGTCAATTAGACTATATACTGCATTTTGCCTCTCCGGCAAGTCCGATCGATTATCTTAAAATTCCAATACAAACCTTAAAAGTAGGATCGTTAGGAACGCACAATCTGTTAGGATTAGCCCGTGTAAAAAAAGCAAGAATTTTAATTGCATCGACTTCGGAGGTATACGGCGATCCGTTAATACATCCGCAAACCGAAGAATATTACGGAAATGTAAATACCATCGGGCCACGAGGTGTATACGATGAAGCCAAGCGTTTTCAGGAATCCATTACAATGGCCTACCATACTTTCCATGGTGTAGAAACCCGTATTGTTCGGATTTTTAATACCTATGGGCCGCGAATGCGTTTAAACGACGGTCGTGTTATTCCGGCATTCATCGGTCAGGCATTACGAGGCGAAGATCTTACTATTTTTGGTGATGGTTCGCAAACCCGTTCGTTCTGTTATGTAGACGATCAGGTAGAGGGAATCTTCCGATTACTGCACTCGGATTATGTGTTACCGGTTAATATTGGTAATCCGGATGAAATTACGATAAAAGATTTCGCAGAAGAAATCATCAAACTTACCGGTACCAATCAGAAAGTGGTATATCATCCGCTACCGGTAAATGATCCGCTGCAACGACAACCGGATATTACTAAGGCAAGAGAAATCCTAGGTTGGGAAGCCAAAGTATCCCGTTCGGAAGGAATGAAAATCACCTATGAGTATTTCAAATCATTATCGACAGAGGAATTATTAAAAGAAGAACATAAGGATTTTTCTAAATATATATTTTAGTGCGTAGAACTACCGGCCGGTATTCCGGATATATTAGACCTTTTTCTTATTTGTTGGATTTGATTATTATCAATATCCTGACAGGGGTTTTATTACCCGAAACAATAGGATTTTATTATAATATATTCATCAGTATCACCTGGATTACCATTGCGCTGAATATTGGTTTTTATGAAGTCTATCGTTATACAAAAGCGATCGAGATATTTGGAAAAATACTAAAGCAATATGCCTTGTTCCTGGTATTTAGTTTTGCCTATATCGGGTATTTCTCCAAATATTCCCAACCTTCGGAAACCATAAAATACACAACCACTGCAATGGCACTGGTCGCAGCGTTTAAATTTGCAGTATTCTATTTTCTAAAACGGTTTCGGGTTGTTTTCGGAGGAAACTTCCGTAGGGTTATCATCGTCGGACAAAGTAAAAATATTTGTCAGCTTCAGGAGTTTTTTACCGAAAATCCGGATTATGGCTATAAATTGGAAAAAGTATTCCATTTTGACAAAAACGAGTCGAGCGAAAACATTACGTCCTGTTTTAAATTTGCATTGGATCGGAATATTGATGAAATCTATTGTTCCCTGCAGGATTTATCCAATTCTCAGGTGAGTAAGTTTGTCGACTTTACCGATAATAATCTGAAGTTGCTCAAATTTTTACCGGACAACAAGGAAATCCTTTCCCGTAATCTGGTTTACGACTACTACGGCTATATTCCTATTATATCGATGCGAAACATTCCGCTGGACAAGCCGTTTAATAAAATTGTAAAAAGGGTTTTCGATATTTTTTTCTCACTATTAATTATCATTGGATTGCTTTCCTGGTTAACACCATTGTTAGCCATTCTGATAAAAATGGAATCAAGAGGACCTATATTCTTTAAACAAAAGCGAAACGGACTAAACTACAAAGAGTTTAACTGCTATAAATTCCGTTCGATGCGTCCGAATGAAATTGCCGATTTGGAGCAGGTTTCTAAAAATGACCCCCGAATTACCAGAATTGGCCGTTTTATCCGTAAGACGAGTATCGATGAATTACCGCAGTTCTTTAATGTGATCCTTGGCGACATGTCGGTTGTAGGACCGAGGCCACACATGGTGAGTCATACCGAAATGTATGCCCGAAGTGTGGATAAATTTATGGTACGTCATTTTATCAAACCCGGAATTACCGGACTGGCACAAACCAATGGTTATCGAGGGGAAGTGGAAACGAACTACGACATTATTAACCGGGTGAAATACGATATTTTCTATTTGGAAAACTGGTCGCTTTTACTCGATATAAAAATTATTTATCTCACCGTTCACAATGCCATTAAAGGAGACGAAAAAGCCTATTAATGTCACAGCGGGTATCCATAATAACACCAACATTTAATTCCGCTCCATTTATAAGCGCAACCATCCTGTCGGTTCAAAACCAGACCTATCCGGATTGGGAAATGCTTATTGTTGATGATTGTTCCACGGATGAAACCGTAGCGATAGTCAAAACATTTGCCGAACAAGACAACCGGATCCGATTTTATGAATTAGACCGTAACTCAGGAGCGGGTGTGGCCCGAAATCACGCTTTGGAAAAAGCATCCGGTCGGTATATTGCTTTTTTGGATGCCGATGATTTATGGAAACCGGAAAAACTGGAAAAGCAACTCGCTTTTTTAGCCCAAAACAAACTCCCTTTTACCTTTTCATTTTACGATTGTATCGACGAAAATGGAGACTCCTTACAGAAAAGAATCAAAGCACCACTACGACTCAGTTACCGCCAATTGTTCTTTTGTAATTTTATAGGAAACCTGACCGGAATATACGATACGGATTATTTCGGAAAAATTCCGATAGCATCCTTCCGAAAACGCCAGGACTGGATTGTCTGGCTAACCATTTTAAAAAAGATAAAAACCGCACAACCCGTTCCGGAAAGTCTGGCATTATACCGAATCCGAAAAGACTCTATTTCGGCGTCAAAACGAAGTTTGTTACAACACAATTACCGTATCTACCGCGATTTTCATGGAAAAAGCAATATCGGCGCCTTCTTTTGTATGATTGGATTTTTGTTTACACAATTGCTGATAAAACCCCGTTTTATAGAGAAACTATAACAACGACTGGAATTGTTTCAACTTCCCTCTGTTGGTTCGGGATAAAGTTGTTTTCCGATTAAAAATAAAAGTAAGTCCGGTTTCCAGATACAGTGCAATAGCGGCTTCAATTTTTTGAATTTGATCCGCTGTTAATTCGAAATCACTCACATAATCGATTTCAAAAGTATCCCGCTGGATTTGTTTGATGATAAATTCCTTTACATTACCGTCGTCTTCGATAATACTTTTGGTGATATAATAAAACGTAAGTCCCGGCGCTTTTTTACCGCTTGGCAAAACGGCCACATCATTCGTACGTCCCGTTAGTTTTTTTAAAATTGTTTTTTTAGCCGTACTCGATTCGTCCAATGCGCCGATATCACCAATATCATAGCGAATAAAAGGATGCGCTTTATTGTATAAAGACGTAATCACAATGCGGCCTTCCTGTCCGTAGGGAAGCGGCCGATTCTCTTCGTCGAGGATTTCTACAAATAGCGTTTCGGTATTGACCTGCCATTCCCCTTCGGGATTTTGAAAGGCGATCAGATCCAATTCGGAAGCACCATATTCGTTTACAATAGGGATCCCAAACTGCGTTTCCAGTAAAATTTTATCATTCTCAAAAAGCATCTCCGAAGTGACCATACAAACCTTTAAAGTCGGGCAAACGGTTTTAAGTACGATATTCCGGGCTTTTAAAAATTTGGCAAACAAAACAATCGAACTGGTATAACCGTTGATATAATCGAACTTTTGTTTTTTGAATTTTTCTAAAACCCGTTCCAGAAAACCGTCGGATAAATCAAATATCGGAAAGCGATAGCGGTTGCCTAAATAATCTTTTAAACGCTCTTTATAATAACCCGCTTTGTCCAATGGAATGCCATAAAAACGAGCCTGATACGACGTGTTGAAATCGATACCATACCAACCGAAACGATAAAAAAAGGACGCCCAGGTTAGCGCATGTACATATTTATCTTTTGCAAAAATAAACGGATCGCCACTGGAACCGGAGGTTTTATTTACAAACGTATTGGAACCGGTATAGCCTTTAGAAAGGCGATTTTCCAAGGGTTGTTGCAAATCTTTTTTAGTCAGTACCGGTAATTCCGACCAGTTGTCAAACGTTTTTTTTCCGACCAATTTTTGGTAAAAAGAATTGTTTTCCAGATGGAATGTCGCGATTTCCTTTTGTTTAACAGCGATATAATCCGGGTAGTCTTTTTCCGGAACTGCACGAATGGATTCAAATTCCGATTGTGCTTCCTTCATTGGGAAACCACTGATTTTTAAAGAGAAATCGAATAGTCGGAACACGGGTGTCAATTTTAGTCAAAGTTAGAAAAACAAACGAAGCAGCCTATAGTGGGATAAACTTTTTAGCATTAAAATTATAATATCCATTCAAAACGGAGTATTTTTGACGTTTCAAAAAACAACACAACAAATGACAATTTTATTATTAGGATCCGGCGGAAGAGAACATGCTTTAGCCTGGAAAATGCTACAAAGCGAACACTGTTCAAAACTACTGGTAGCGCCTGGAAATGCAGGTACTGCAGCGATAGCCGAAAACGTAAACATCAATCCAAACGATTTTGAAGCGGTTAAAAACCTGGTGTTGACCGAAAAAGTGGATATGGTTGTGGTAGGACCGGAAGACCCGTTGGTAAAAGGGATTTTCGACTATTTTCAACAGGATGTGGTATTAAAAGACATTCCGGTAATTGGCCCGTCAAAAATTGGAGCACAATTAGAAGGAAGTAAAGAATTCGCCAAAGAATTTTTGGTAAAACACAATATCCCAACGGCTGCTTACGACAGTTTTACAAAAGACACCGTAGAAGCCGGATGTCAATTCTTAACCACGTTACAACCACCGTACGTTTTAAAAGCAGATGGACTGGCTGCCGGAAAAGGCGTTTTGATCATTCAGGATTTGGCCGAAGCACAAGCCGAATTGCGAAACATGTTGGTAAACGAAAAATTTGGAAGTGCCAGCGCGAAAGTTGTCATCGAAGAATTTTTGGACGGAATCGAATTGAGCTGTTTCGTATTGACCGACGGGAAGAACTATAAAATATTACCAACAGCAAAAGACTACAAACGAATTGGAGAAGGCGACACCGGATTAAACACCGGAGGAATGGGAGCCGTTTCGCCGGTACCGTTTGCTGATGCTGTTTTGATGGAAAAAATAGAAAGTCGTATTGTAAAACCAACAATCGACGGATTGCAAAAAGACGGAATTCCGTATAAAGGATTTGTATTTATCGGTTTGATCAAAGTTGGAAACGAACCGTTTGTAATCGAATATAACGTTCGTATGGGCGATCCGGAAACAGAAGTGGTAATGCCGCGTTTGAAATCGGATTTGGTAAGCCTGTTTAAAGCAGTTGCCACACAAACACTGGATCAGGAGGAATTGGAAATCGATCCGAGAAGTGCCACGACCATTATGGTGGTTTCGGGTGGCTATCCGGAAGATTATGAAAAAGGAAAAGCCATTTCCGGATTGGAACAAGTAGACGGATCCATTGTTTTTCATGCCGGTACAACCTTACAAAATGATCAGGTGGTTACCAACGGAGGTCGTGTTTTGGCCGTAACGTCCTATGGGGATACGTTTCAGGAAGCCATAAAAAAATCTTATCAAAATATAGATAAACTAAATTTTGATAAGATGTATTTTAGAAAAGATATCGGTTTCGACCTCTAATATTATTTTAAAAACGAGTGGGCTGTAGTATCTTGACTATCCTCTCCGCTATCTTTGTGTTTCTTTAACTCTTTAATCCAGTAGTAAGTAGCACCACAACAGATGATGATGAAAATCCAGTTTAAAAGATTCGCAGCCCACCAGTTTGATAATTCCAATTTTCGCATCAAATCCATAGGGGCGAATAGTATGTCTACGAATAAGTACTGTATTCCTTCAAAAAATGCTTTCATTTTTGTTTAAGTATTATATTTACAGTCACAAAAATATAAAATATCTACATGATAGCAAGCCTTTTTAATAAATCTAGACCGTTAAATTATGCGATAATTAGTTTATTACTGGTTTTATTTTACTTTTTATACCTAACCCAATACCCGGAGTGGACCGAATATTATACCACGGTAGTACAAAAAATAGGCTTGTTAGTAGTATTAACGGGGTCGTTGTTTCTGGTTCGTTTCGTTACCAAAAGAAACGGATTGAGCAAGGACAACAGTTATGCACCCTTCTTGTTTTTGTTGTTCCATATCCTGTTTCCATCGGTTTTGGTAAACACCAATATTATCCTGGCTAACTTTTTTATACTGCTGTCACTCAGACGATTAATATCCTTACAATCGCTAATAACACCCAAAGAAAAAATCTTCGATGCTTCGCTGTGGATTTTTGTAGCGACGCTATTTCACTTCTGGAGTATCCTTTTTATTGTATTGGTATTTGTATCGATTGTATTTCACGTATCGCGGGATTACCGAAACTGGATTATTCCGTTTATAGCGCTTTTTACGGTAGGTATTTTGTTTACATTGGCGGTTATCGCCGGAGAGCGGGATCTTTTATTTATTGTATTGGACAAAGCCTATATCAGTTTTGATTTTACCTACTTTGAAAATATCTATCAGAATATCGCGCTGGCCATTTTCTCATCGATAGCGGTATTGTTTTTTGTGACACAATTACTGGCATTGTCCAACCGACCGTTAAATATGCAGTCGTCCTACAAAAAAGTATTGTTTTCTTTTGTATTAGGTGTTGGAATTTATGTCCTTTCAGCCAGTAAAAACAATAGTTTCCTGGCTTTTACCTTTTTTCCGTTAGCGGTAATGGGAACCAATTTTATTGAAAGTCTGGACAATAAATGGGTACGGGAAAGTGTGATGTATTCCCTGATTGTGATCAGCTTTTTTATCTTTTTCGCGCAGGTACTATAATTTACTACCGTAAGCCAAATCGCCGGCATCACCCAATCCCGGAACGATATAATTTTTAGCATTTAAGCCTTCGTCCAGAGCGGCTACCCAAAGGTGACAGTTGTTTGGCAGGTTTTTTTCGAGGTATTCGATTCCTTCCGGAGTAGCGATTACAACAGCAATATGGATTTCTTTCGGGGTTTCTTCCGACATCAGTTTTTGGAAAACCGCTACCAGTGATTGTCCTGTTGCCAGCATCGGATCGATCAGAATCAGGTTTTTGTTTTCAAACGACGGAGCGGCCTGATATTCCACTTTGATTTCGAAATAATCATCGTTATTCGGGTGAAAACGCATGGCCGAAACAAAACCGTTTTCGGCATCGTCAAAGAAATTCATAAAACCGGTGTGCAATGCCAATCCGGCTCTTAAAATAGAACACAACACCACATTATCTTCCAAAGCGGTTGTTTTTTTGATACCTAATGGCGTCTGTACATCAATCTCTTTATAGGTCAGAATCTTACTCAATTCATACGCCATCACTTCACCGATTCGTTCGATATTTTTACGAAAACGCATACTGTCTTTCTGGATCGTAACATCGCGGATTTGTGATAGGAAATGATTAAGAATACTGTTGTTTTCAGAGATATAATGGATATGCATTTTCGGGATAAAATTTGTATTAGTAGGATAAAAGTATAAAAACTATATTTGTAAATAAAATTTAAACTATGTTTTCACAATTTGCCTTCTCCATTTTCGAGGAAAGTATCAACGATTATCATCAATATGATAATGTAGATCAACCGATTAACAATCCGTATCCAAAAGATCAGATTGAGCACCTGTTGTATCTGAAAAACTGGATCGATACGGTACAATGGCATTTTGAAGACATTATACGGGATCCGCAGATCAATCCGGAAGCGGCTTTGGTTTTAAAAAGAAGAATCGACGCATCAAATCAGGAGCGTACGGATATGGTGGAATATATCGATAGTTATTTTCTTCAGAAATATGCTGATGTTACGGTAAAACCAACCGCAAAAATCAACTCGGAAAGCCCGGCTTGGGCGATCGACCGTTTGTCTATTCTGGCTTTGAAAATTTATCACATGAACGAAGAAGCGAATCGTGTGGAAGCTACGGCAGAACACCGTGCAAAATGTCAGGAGAAACTAAATGTATTGTTGGAACAGAAAAAAGACCTGACGACAGCGATCGACGATTTACTTACCGATATCGCGAATGGTGATAAATACATGAAAGTGTACAAACAGATGAAGATGTATAATGACGAGGAATTAAACCCGGTATTATATCAAAATAAAAAGTAGCCATCGGACAACATGTCTAAGATCAAACATATTTTAGTAATACGACTGTCGGCAATGGGCGATGTGGCAATGGTTGCACCGGTATTGCGCGCTTTTGTTTCACAATATCCCGATGTAAAGATTACGGTCGTATCCCGTCCGTTTTTTAAACCATTTTTTAGCGGAATTCCCAATGTGGTTTTTTTTGATGTCGATTTACACGGCAGGCATAAAGGACCAAAGGGTTTGCTACGCCTTTTCTGGGATCTGAGAAATTTAAAAGCCGATGCTGTGGCCGATTTACACAATGCCATCCGATCAAAAGTTATCCGGAAATTATTCGGGCTGATCGGAAAAAAGGTCGTGTATATGGACAAAGGCCGAAAAGAAAAAGAAGCCTTAACCCGCGCCGAAAACAAAATATTCCAACCCTTATTGTCCACATTTGAGCGTCATGCACTGGCTTTTAAAAAGTTAGGATTCCCGATCGACTTGAATCATCCGGTTTTTCCACCAAAAGCCATCTTAAGTGAAACGACTTTACAAGTTACCGGATCAAAACAGGAAAAATGGATCGGAATTGCGCCATTCGCACAATATGATACCAAAATGTATCCGTTGGATTTGATGCAACAGGTAGTGGACGAACTGGCTAAAAAATCAAATTATAAGCTATTTCTTTTTGGAGGCGGACAGGATGAAGTGGAGCAATTGCAGGCCATGCAAAATGGAAATCCCGCGATTGTGGTGATTGCCGGAAAATTAAAATTGCCACAGGAAATGGAAGTAATCAGCAACCTGGATCTTATGGTCAGTATGGATTCCGGAAACGGACATATTGCAGCGATGTTAGGTGTTAAGGTGGTTACGATATGGGGCGCGACGCATCCCTATGCCGGATTTACACCGTTTAACCAACCATTGGAAAATTCGGTGCTTCCCGATCGGGAAAAATACCCGTTATTACCAACATCAGTCTATGGAAATAAATTGGTAGAAGGTTACGAAGATGCCATGCGTACGATACATCCGGAACAAATTATCGCGAAAATAGAATCAATAGGATAAAACTACGCCTGACCCGTTTTAAAAACCGGTTAGGTGTCAAAAGCAGATATAACCTGTTTATACCTGTCAGGTTTTTGAAACCTGACAGGTATTTAAGCAGTTCTCAAATAAAAAAGCCTTTCATTCGAAAGGCTTTTGTTATATTATACATCATCGTAATCGATATAAATTTCATCGGAAGTCGGATGCGCCTGACACGTCAGGATTAATCCTTCGGCGATTTCGCGATCGGTCAGAATGGAATTCTTTTTCATTTCAGCCGATCCACTCGTGATTCGTGCCAAACAACTGCTGCAAATTCCGCCCTGACAGGAATACGGAGCATCAACACCTTGTTTTAAAGCGGCTTCCAGAATCGTTTGTTTCTGCGCCATTTCAAACGTGGTTTCCTCATCGTCTACCAAAACGGTAATTTTGGTATGTCCGCCCAAGGTTTTTTCAATTTTGGTTTCGTTGGAGGATGTCGTAAAAAGCTCAAATTTGATATCTTTTTCCGCTACGTTGTTTTCTTTTAAAACAGTACTTACGGTAGCAATCATTTCCTCTGGTCCGCACAAATAATATTTGGCAAACGACAACGAAGCATGTTTGTTTTTGATTACAAAATTCACCGTCGATCGTTCGATACGGCCAAAAAGTGAATCTTCCGCACGCGCCTGACTAAATACATAGTGTACAAAAAAGCGACCGACGTATTGTAGTTGTAAATCGTGTAATTTTTTATAGAAAATGGTGTCTTCCGGCGATTTATTTCCGTAAACCAAAACAAAAGTACTGTTTGGTTCGTTTTCCAAAACCGAAAGAATAATAGCCATTATTGGTGTAATACCACTACCGGCTGCAAAAGCGGCATAACTACGCTGATTGTCGGCTTTCGGTTCGAACGTGAATTTTCCTTCCGGAACGCCAACCTCGATCGTATCACCGGCTTTTAATTTTTCATTGGCATAGGTCGAAAAGAAACCATCAGAAACCGCTTTAACTGCAATTCGCAATTCACCGCTGTTCGGCGAAGAACAGATCGAATAGGCCCTACGGATCTCTTTTCCGTCCGGGGAATATTTTAAGTTAAGATACTGACCTGCTATAAATTGGTATTCGGGCTGTAAAGATTCCGGAACCTCAAAAGAAACCGAAACGGCTTTTGCAGTCTCTCTTCTGACTTCTTTTACTGTTAATGCGTGAAATGTTGACATGGTATGTTTGTTTGCTACAAATGTACTAAACCTTAGCCCTTTTCGTAAATCTTATCACAAAAAATAATACATCAAATACAGATGCATAAATAACTTATGTATATATTTGTTTACATTTTAAAAGAAGATGAAAAATTCACAATTGTATAAAGGAAGCCTTACAACGATCATTATGAGGTTGTTAGAAGAAAACGGACGGATGTATGGCTATGAAATTACCCAAAAAGTAAAGCAACTAACCGATGGCGAGCTAAATGTGACCGAAGGAGCACTTTATCCGGCCTTACATAAACTGGAAGCCGAAGGTTTTTTGGATGTCGAAATGGAAAAAGCCGGCAATCGACTGCGGAAGTATTACAAACTCACCGAAAGCGGCGAAAAAGAAACGATAAACCGACTGGCCGAACTGGAAGCATTTATCCGGAATATGCAGGCATTGGTAAAACCGAATCTTGAATTATAATAAATAAAAAGATAAAAGATAAAAGATAAAAGATAAAAGATAAAAGATAAAAGATAAAAGATAAAAGATA
>NZ_JASLCE010000095.1 GCF_030146175.1 Flavobacterium sp.
CTTTGGGATTGATGTTACCGATAAGTGGGCATGTGGAACATTCGGAACGATTAAAGCACCAGATTACGATTTCGGAGCCTTTGCGAAAACAGCTTTGGAAGCAAACAGTTGAATCTAAAATTTTTCAGCAAAAAGAACTTTTACGAAAATTAAAGTTACCGCACGATACATTAAGTAAATATATGAATGAGGTTAAATCGGGAGATAGTACAAATATGGAAGGAATTGCGGCACAATATTACTGGAGTCAGTTGTTTGATAATTTTTTACGGGAACGAAAAGGAGAGGCTCCTAATAATTTTTTAAATTTTGGATATGCTATTTTAAGAAGCATGGTGGCACGTGCTTTGGTGTGTAGCGGTTTACATCCTACTATTGGAATTTTTCACAGAAATAAGTACAATGCATATTGTCTTGCAGACGATATAATGGAGCCTTACCGACCTTATGTAGACGAGATGGTTTGGGAATGGATGGCTAATCCAATAGCAACACATGAATTGGATAAGAATGCTAAATCCCATTTATTACAATTGGCGACACGAGATGTTTACATCAATGGTTTACAGCGACCATTAATGACAGCGCTAAGCATTACGACGAGTTCATTATGCCGCTGTTATATGGGAGTAAGTAGAGTGATTCATTACCCTATTTTTAGATGAGTTTTAGCCGTTTTAATGCCTATCGGATTATGTGGATTATGGTGTTTTTTGATTTGCCAACCGAAACGAAAAAACAGCGAAGTGTTGCTTCTAAATTTCGTAAAGCATTGTTGGACGACGGATTTAATATGTTTCAGTTTTCGATCTATTTACGACATTGTCCAAGTAAAGAGAATGTAGAAGTTCATATCAAAAGAATAAAAAAAAGTTTACCCAATGAAGGAAAGGTAGGTATTTTGTCGATTACCGATAAGCAATTTGAGCAAATGGAATTATTTTTTGCTAAAAAGGAAACGGAATTACCAAGTATCCCACAACAATTGGAACTGTTCTAATAGAAATAAAAAAATGCCTTGATAATTCATTTTATCAGGCATTTTTTATTGTTTTTTATTCTGTATATTATATCAAAATCCTTGTATTTACAAGGCTTCCAAAGAGGTTGGAATCGTATTCGATAAAACTACAAAAATTTGAAAGGAATTCACAACCTTTCTCAATAACTATAAAATTTCTACGCGGTTGGAATCGTATTCGATAAAACTACAAAAATTTGAAAGGAATTCACAACGAAACTGAAGAAGAGCCGTCAAAAGACACTGTTGGAATCGTATTCGATAAAACTACAAAAATTTGAAAGGAATTCACAACGAAAACCAAGCATATATAAAAGAAATTATCGTTGGAATCGTATTCGATAAAACTACAAAAATTTGAAAGGAATTCACAACAGTTAATTGTGATAACAGCCGATTGTGGGGGGTGGAATCGTATTCGATAAAACTACAAAAATTTGAAAGGAATTCACAACATCCAAACGAGCGCGAAAAAATATTTGCCGGTTGGAATCGTATTCGATAAAACTACAAAAATTTGAAAGGAATTCACAACAATGAGTTATAATTTTACGCCATGAACCAGGTTGGAATCGTATTCGATAAAACTACAAAAATTTGAAAGGAATTCACAACAATTCCTGATCAAATGAATTCCTATATAATGTTGGAATCGTATTCGATAAAACTACAAAAATTTGAAAGGAATTCACAACGAGTTGGCGCGGCCTCAATCGCGGGTTTTGGTTGGAATCGTATTCGATAAAACTACAAAAATTTGAAAGGAATTCTCAACTGTAAATCGAGGCGCTCATTAAATTCATAAGTTGGAATCGTATTCGATAAAACTACAAAAAAATGAAAGGAATTCACAACAAAGCGGTTTCAAGTTTTTTTTGAGAATAGTTGGAATTGTATCCGATAAAACTACAAAAATTTGAAAGGAATTCACAACCGCTCCTGCATGATCTTGCCGATGCGTTCGGTTGGAATTGTATCCGATAAATCTACAAAAATTTGAAAAGAATTCATTGCTTTACTAATAGATAGTTTCTACTATAAGTATTTTTTATTTTCACCCACCAAAGAGAATTTTTATTTTACTACATTCGTAATCGAAATAATCGGCTCGATGGAATAGAAGAGCAGATACAACCCAAAAACCAAACCACCAAAAACTACTATAAAAAATGGAACAAAAAGAACCAGGAGCCTTAACAAACGAAGAGCTATTACAGGAAATAAAAAAAATGAAAACCACCCGAATTTACGATGCCGGGATTATTGGTGCTTTAATAGGAGTAGCCTTTTATGGCACTGTTAAAGGTGGCTTTGGCATATTTACCTTTATTCCGCTTGTCTATATACCTATTGCTACAAAGAACAATAAAAAATACACTGCGTTAAAGGAACAGCTAAAAGAAAGAGGCTTATAATAAAAAACACCTGACCCGTTTTTAAAACGGGTCAGGTGTTTAATTCCGATCGCGCGGATTTACTTCGTCTGTTCGGCTAAAGCCTCGGGTTTAATCCGTGCGTTATATAAACAAAAAAACTACGACATTGCTATCGTAGTTTTTTTATGTAAAGTGTAGTGAAAGCTTATTCAGCCTCAACCATCGTATGGTATACGTTCATCACGTCGTCATCTTCTTCAATTTTTTCCAATAGTTTTTCCACATCCGCTACCTGATCGGCAGTAAGGGTTTTGGTTACTTGCGGAATACGGTCAAAACCAGACGAAAGGATCTCGATATTGCGGTTTTCCAATTCTTTCTGGATCGAACCAAAACTTTCGAATGGCGCATACATCATGATACCGTCTTCGTCGGCAAAGATTTCTTCCACACCAAAATCGATCATTTCCAATTCCAGTTCCTCTACATCCTGACCTTCAGCCGGGATTCGGAAATTACAAGTATGATCAAACATAAATTCAACGGAACCTTGTGTACCCATCGTACCGTTGCATTTGTTAAAATAGCTACGGATATTGGCTACAGTACGGTTGTTATTGTCGGTAGCCGTTTCGATCAAAATCGCGATTCCGTGGGGTGCATATCCTTCAAATAAAACCTCCTTATAGTTGGCCGTATCTTTATCGGATGCTTTTTTAATCGCACGCTCTACGTTATCTTTTGGCATGTTGGCCGCTTTGGCATTTTGCATCACCGCACGCAAGCGGGAGTTGGTTTCAGGGCTTGGTCCGCCTTCTTTAACCGCCATTACGATATCTTTTCCAATTCTGGTAAACGTTTTGGCCATTGCCGACCAACGTTTCATTTTTCTTGCTTTTCTAAATTCAAACGCTCTTCCCATAAGAGTTAATTGTATTTTGTTTATAGTTTTGTAAAAACAGCGTGCAAAAATAAAATTATTACTGCACTTTAACAAAAAAAGAGACTTTTTAAAGTCCCTTTTCCTGTGATTATTTTTTGTAAAATGGTAATTTAACCACTTTTGCAGCTACATCATTTTTTCGGATTCGAATCGCAATCTCGCTGTCAACTGCCGAAAAAGCAGTCGGTACATAGCCTAAACCAATACCTTTGTTTAGCGATGGTGACATGGTTCCGGAAGTTACAATACCGATTACATTTCCGTCTTTGTCTACGATTTCATAATCATGACGTGGAATACCTCTTTCGGTTAATTCGAACGCAACTAATTTTCGGGTAACGCCGGCTTCTTTTTGTGCTTTCAGATTTGCGGAATTCACAAACTCTTTGTCAAATTTAGTGATCCAACCCAATCCGGCTTCCAATGGCGACGTCGTATCGTTGATATCGTTTCCGTATAAGCAGAATCCCATTTCCAGACGTAAGGTATCACGAGCTGCCAATCCGATTGGTTTGATTCCGAATGCCGCTCCGGCTTCGAATATGTTGTTCCAGATGGTTTCGGCATCTTCATTTTTAAAATAGATTTCAAATCCGCCTGATCCGGTATAACCCGTAGCCGAAATGATCACGTCTTTTACACCGGCAAATTCGCCCATTTGGAACGAATAATACGGCATGTTAGCCAAATCGATTGCTGTTAACGATTGCATCGCTTCGGCTGCTTTTGGTCCCTGGATGGCTAATAGCGAATAGGCATCGGATGCATTTTCCATAGTCACACCCAAATCGTTGTGTTGTGAAATCCAGTTCCAGTCTTTTTCAATGTTGGAAGCGTTAACGACCAACAGGTAGTTGTTATCGGCAATTTTATAAATAATAAGATCGTCCACAATACCGCCTTCGTTATTTGGAAGACAGGAGTATTGAGCTTTTCCATCCACTAATTTAGAAGCGTCGTTAGACGTTACTTTTTGGATCAAAGCCAGGGCATTTTCGCCACGAAGGAAAAATTCACCCATATGGGATACATCAAAAACACCTACGCCGTTACGAACCGTTTCATGCTCAATGTTAACTCCTTCGTACTGAACAGGCATGTTATATCCTGCAAACGGAACCATTTTAGCTCCCAAACTTTCGTGAACGTGCGTTAATGCTGTATTTTTCATTTTGTGCTGTATATTTATTTTAGGCCGCTAATGTATTGATTTTTTACGGAGTGGCAAAGTGTTTTAGTGTCTGAGATAATCTTTCAGATCTTCATAATTTCGAATCAGAATACTTTGTTTTGGTTTGTCCATCATTTCTTGAAGGGATAGCGGAATGAGCAAGCCGTGGTTTAAATACGATTGAACGGTGTCAAGGAATTTAACCGGATGGGCCGTTTCGAGAAATAACCCGGTAGCATTGGGATATTCCGCTAACTTTTTCTGAAGTCCGAGGTAGCCAACAGCGCCATGCGGATCCATGATATACTGCACTTTTTGGAAAACCGATTCCATAGCGATTCGCGTTTCGATGTCACTAAACGTATAGGACGAGAAGTCCTTTTTTAGTTGCTCCCGGTCGCGGGCATACAATTCCTGTATACGGATAAAATTACTGGGATCGCTCACATCCATGGCATTCGAAACGGTACTGATGGTCGCTTTGGGTTGGTATATCCCATTGTCCAGATAGCGCGGTACGGTATCGTTGGCATTGGTGGCGGCAATAAAATGGGCGATCGGTAAGCCGAGTTGCTTGGCAAGCATTCCGGCACCAATATTTCCAAAGTTACCACTCGGACAGGAAACATAAAGTGGTTTTCCGGTGTCCTGGAGGACTTTATACGCAAAGAAAAAATAACACATCTGTGGTAACCAACGCGCCACATTGATCGAATTGGCCGAGGTTAGGTTTTTGGTTTTCAGATCGTTATCCTGAAATGCTTTTTTAACCATCGCCTGACAATCGTCAAATGAACCCTGAACTTCCAGTGCGCGGATGTTTTGTCCCAAAGTGGTTAATTGTGCTTCCTGGATCGGACTGACTTTCCCTTTGGGATAGAGTACCACCACATCGACATTTTTTACACCCAAAAAACCATTGGCCACAGCGCCTCCGGTATCGCCCGAAGTAGCAACAAGAATGGTTGTTCTGCGGTTGTTATCCCGGTTAAAATAGGCCAGACAACGCGACATAAAGCGCGCGCCAACATCCTTAAAGGCAAGTGTCGGTCCGTGGAAAAGTTCCAGGATATAAATATTCTTTTCTATCGGAACCACCGGAAAGTCAAACGAAAAGGTTTCGTCGATTATCTGCAGCAATTCATTTTCGGGAATGGCATCGCCTATAAATGGAGCCAGTACCATATAGGCGATATTTAGGTTGTCTGTTTTATTTAAAGTTGTAAAAAAAGAGGCGGGGAGCGGTGTTATTTGTTCCGGAAAATATAAACCTCCATCCGGGGCAATACTCTGTAAAACCGCTTCCCGAAACCCGACACGATGTTGTTTATTTGCAAGACTATAATAGTTCATAATACTGTTTTTAACCGTTAATTAATTGTACTCCCTGAATAGCAACCGGCGATACGTAAACTTCAAATGGTATTCCGGTTTCGGTATATTTTTGTTCCATTGCAAGAGCTACTTTATGAGCCATTTCAAGACCTTTATTTAAAGTAAAAACAGAAGGCCCTGATCCGGATATTCCGACGCCTAAAGCACCGTTTTGCAAGGCTGTTTCTTTGATCCGATCAAACCCGGGAATATAACCTGCCCGTAAAGGTTCAACGATCCGATCGTGTAGCGAACGGCGTATCAGCTCGTAATCGCTGGTATACAAACCGGCAATTAATCCACCCAGATTTCCCGATTGGGCAATGGCTTTTTTTAACGGAATTTCGGATGGCAATACAGCCCGCATTTCGGATGTTTTCAATTCGATCTGCGGATGAATAACGGTGGCATATAATTCGGACGGTACCGGTAAAGCTACCACATCCAATGGTTCGTAACCGCGAATAAGCGTAAAACCGCCTAAAAGTGCCGGAGCGACATTATCGGCGTGTTCGCAACCACTCGCTACAGCTTCTCCTTTCATGGCAAATGGAATAAGTTCCTTTGCGCTCAGCGGATTACCTAATAGCGCATTGATTCCAAAAACAGCTCCGGCAGCACTGGCGGCAGAACTGCCAATGCCACTTCCGGCCTTGATTTTTTTATGAATAACGATATCAAAACCACAATCGGGTTGTAGGGCTTCCAATAAAGCCATAGCAGCGACTCCGGCTACGTTTTGTGTGGCTTCCAGTGGTAAGTCGGCTCCGGTAATCCCAGTGATGCGGATACCTTTTTGGGTGGTTTGTGTCACGATCATTTCATCTCCGATGGTTTCGAGACATAAGCCCAATACATCGAACCCGCAGGATACATTGGCCACGGTTGCCGGGCAAAATAGGCGTATAGTTTTCATATTTATTCGTTTTAAATGTTTCCAATTCGTATGACATCTGCAAATAGTCCCGATGCAGTTACTGCGGCTCCGGCTCCGGCGCCTTTAATCTGCAACGGCTGTTCGGCGTAACGATCGGTATAAAACAAAACAATATTGTCTTTGCCTTCCAAATGGTAAAACGGATGTTCCTTTTGGATATATTGTAGTCCCACGCTGGCTTTTCCGTTTTCAAATCGGGCGACATATTTTAGACGACAGGATTGCTGTTCGGCTTTATTATATAAGGCTTCAAAATGGGAAGCATGTTGTTGTAGGGACTCAAAAAACGCAGCAGTTGATTCGGCTTCTAAAACAGGATCCGGTAAAAAAGAATCGTTTCCAATCGCGTCGATTTCCATCGGATAACCGCTTTCGCGAATCAGAATCAGGATTTTCCGCATCACATCGATACCACTCAGATCAAGCTTTGGATTGGGTTCTGTATAGCCCTCCTGTTGTGCCTGAAGTACAATATCGTGAAAGCTTTTTCCGGATTTAAAGTTGTTAAAGATAAAGTTTAAACTACCCGATAAAACCGCTTGAATCTGATGTACTTTATCACCCGATGCAATTAAGTTTTTTAAGGTGTCGATAATAGGCAATCCGGCACCGACATTTGTTTCGAACAGGAAAGGCGCATTGTATTTTTTGGATAGCTTTTTTAATTGCTCGTATTCGGAATATTCCGAGGAACAGGCAATTTTATTACAGGTAACCACGGCGATATTTTGAGAGAGGAAGCGTTTGTATAGCGAGGCTATTTTTTCGGAAGCGGTATTGTCAATAAAAATACTGTTCGGAAGATTTAATGCTTCAATCCGGTTTATAAAGTATTCCGGGTTGCTGTCTTCGCCCGATTCCAGTGCGGCTTTCCAGTTGTCGAGCGCGATACCATCCACATCAAAGTGCATTTTACGGGAATTGGAAATCCCAACAACGCGGAGGTTTAATCTCAGGTTATCCCGTAAATAGTCTGCTTGCTGATGGAGTTGTTCGAGTAATTTTCCACCCACATTGCCCACGCCACAAATAAAAAGATGCAACTGTTTGATATCATCTTCAAAAAAACATTCGTGCAGTACATTCAGTGCCTTGACAACGTCTTTTTTATCGATAACAGCCGAAATATTGCGTTCGGAAGCACCCTGAGCAATGGCGCGAACATTGACGTTGTTTCTTCCGAGTGTACTAAACATCTTACCGCTTAATCCCTGATGACTTTTCATGTTTTCGCCTACCAATGCAATAATGCTAAGGTTTTTTTCCAGATATACCGGTTTGATTTTTTGCAATCGGATTTCGTGTTGAAACAGCATATCAATTGCTTTTTTAGCGCGTTGTGCCTGTTCTTCCTGTATACCGATACAAATGGAATGCTCCGAAGAAGCCTGCGTAATAAATACGATATTAATTCCTTCGCGGGCAACGGCTCCGAACAGCTTTTCGGAAATTCCGGCCACGCCAATCAGCCCGGATCCTTCCAGTGTTAGCAGCGCAATGTTTTCGATATGACTGATCCCTTTTACGGGTTCGTTGTTGGAAACGCAATCCGAAGTGATATACGTTCCCGGTGCTTCCGAATCAAAAGTATTTTTGATATAAACCGGAATGTTTTTGTTGAGTACCGGCTGTAATGTAGGCGCATAAAGAACCTTGGCTCCAAAATGAGACAATTCCATGGCTTCTTTATAACTGATTTCGGCAATCGCACGCGCTTGTTTTACGAGCTTCGGATTGGCGGTATACATACCATTTACGTCGGTCCATATCTGTAACTCAAGTGCATCCAAAGAAGCCGCAATAACAGCCGCAGTATAATCGGAACCACCACGACCAAGAGTTGTAGTATGTCCATTAGGGGACTCGGCTATAAAACCGGGAAGTATGGTAATGTTGGCCTGGTTTTTATCGAAATAATACTGGATGGCATAATTGCTGGTTTCGAAATCAACAGCGGCGTTTCCAAATTGTTCGTTGGTTTTGATCAGTTCCCGACTGTCGCAATAGGCAACTTTACCGGCATCGGATTGTAATTTTGCAAATAGGATTCGGGATGAAAATAATTCTCCATAAGACAGGATGGCATCGTTCGTTTTTGCCGATAGTTCGCCCAATAAATAACAACCGTCTAAAAGGGAAGCAATAGTCACTAAGCCGGATTCGATATAGGATTGCAGTTCGCTATTATTCTGATCCGGAAGTAGTTTTTGTACGACTTCATAATGTCTTGTTTGAAGTTCGCTTAGAATATTTTTATAGTGATGATCACGGTTTTTAGCCCGGTTAATGGCCTCCGATAACGAATCGGTTACACCAGCCAAAGCCGATACAACCACTGCTTTTTTTCCGGGTATATTTTGCATTACTGCGATAGCCTTTTTGATATTCTGTTCGTTTGCGACAGAAGTACCTCCAAATTTTAATACTTTCATAGTACTATATGTTATAGCCTGTAACTGTTTGCAGTGAAAGGCGTAGGATTGAAAAATAAGAATAAAAATGGAGTCGTTTGAAAATAAACGACTTAGCGGTGTTAGTAAATAACACGCAACTACACTGGACTATATGAAATGATTATACCCCGGACGGGGTAGTTGTTGTTGTAGTGGTAACAATAGAAATGACAGCCGAAAAAGATTCGGTTGCTATAAGGAACTTATATTTTCTATTGTCTGTTAGCATTATTACAAATATAGGAGTTTTTGTTTAGAAAAAGCTTTTTTTGTAAATTTATAGAATGTCAAAAAAGGATAGTATATGGACAATCTGATAAAAGTCGATAAAAATATAGTGTTACAACGGTTTCATCCCATCGGTAAATTTTCGCATAAAGGGATACAGGGACATGCTTTGATCATCGGTGGAAGTTATGGTAAAATTGGCGCGCCTTGTTTGTCGGCTAAAGCCTGTTTAAAATCGGGTGCAGGACTGGTAACGGCCTATATTCACAA
>NZ_JASLCE010000112.1 GCF_030146175.1 Flavobacterium sp.
CATCGGTCACAAAATCGTCACCGTTTAATTTGATAAAATCCTGAAGTGATGTATAATACAAAACTTCATTGCTTTCGGTATTCCATTTTATACCGACAAGATTGTCGTTAAAAACAGCCAGACGTGCCAGAATGGTTGAATTGTTGTCTACAATCCCTTTTATCGTTGGAACATTATAGTTGAGGTCGGTTTCAAAGGTTCGTTGGAATGTGATCTGATTTTCACCGCCTTCATGAGTAACCCCTTCGGTATAATCGAGGGCGCGCATATCGTGGCGTTGCATGGTAAACTTGGTCGTACCGGCATCGGATTTTAGAATGAATTCGAGTGCATACGGATTTTTGAGCAGGTAATCGTTTAAGGTGGTATAATCAAAGCGATAGGCCGAAAAACCTTCCACGCGACCGTGGAGGTATTCCTGAATTTCAGGACTTAACTGCGTCGGATGTAATTCATACACCGGTGTCTGGTTTTCCTGAGGTTGGGTGTAACTTGGAGGATCGTCCGGACTGCTGGTTTCCGGAACCTGCGCCATTGCTGCAAACGTAACGAGCAATGCCGACAGTAGGAGTAAGCTTTTTTTCATAATTTATTGTTTTTGGTGTTAATATGCTATTGGTGAATATGCGAATGCTGTAACCGGAAAACAAATGCGAAAAATTATGAGGCTTGTAGGATTGAGTAGGTTTTTAGTGCAAAACGCACTATTGATAAATGTTTATTTGGCTTAAAATGGTAATTATTGCATCAAATATAAAAAATTAATTAAATAATTGTTGTAAAAGTATTATCATATTTAAAAAACAAATTTTTTGTGATAAAAATTGTTAAAAGGAGTTTAGATTTGAGCGATAAAAAAACCGGCAACTTGCCGGTTATATACTAAAAAGGGAATACTATTATTTGCGTTTGGAACGCATTGCCTTAACCTGTGTTAGTGCGGAATCCTGTGCTAGTTTTTTATAGTCGTCGGAATCGATACCGTAGAGTGCGACTTTACCTTCGGCATTGTGATGTGTTCCCCAGCCATACCGTTTGGAAAGCGGAGAACAACGCAAGCACGCCTGACTTTTAGCGAAAAAAAGTTCCCGTTCCGAATCGTAATTGGATTTTGGGATATGATTTTTCAGCGCATAAACCGCAAATAAAATATCATCGGAAGTATAACGATACGGATTGTCGCGCAGTGTCTCAAACTGTAAATTTACAGCCGATTTTTCGCTACCGCGTAAAGGCGGAATGGCCGCTTGCGAAACTGGACAATCTTCTGCAACAGCAATAAATGTATTTTGATAATTGGTCGACTTCATGGTGTTTCAATTAAATCCCAAAGATTCCCATAAAGATCGGAGAAAATGGCGACTTTTCCCCAGGGTTCGTTAACAATGTCCCGAACGATGGGAACATTATGTTGTCGGAAATGGGATAGATCGCGTTCGATGTTGTCGGTATTCAGGAAAAAAGAAACGGTGCCTCCGGTCTGATTTCCGACGCGTTCCTGTTGCTCCGGTGTTACCGCTTTGATCAACGCAAATGCACTACCGGAATAACCCTTTGGCGCTAGGGTTACCCAACGTCTGCCATCGTCGCCGTGGATATTTTCCAATACCAAAAACTGGAGTTTTTCGGTATAAAAAGCAATTGTTTCATCATAGTCGTTTACCAAAAGGGTAATATGTGTGATATTCTGTTTCATGAGTGGTAGTGGATATGGGGTTCTTTATTCAGGAAAACGCCAAATTCCTGTATTTTGTTTTCCAGCGGTTCCCGTAAGGAAGGCGTAAACGTGTCAAAAGGATGGATGTCAATGGTTACCGTTTGTTTTTTGATAGTTCGTTTCCAGATACCAACGGCCTTTCCGTTATGTAAAATTACCGGATGAAAAATACCATTTCGGGTAACCGCTTTTTTATGGTGGTCAATAGTGAGTGTGGCCGTGCGATCCTTATAACTAATGATACATTCGTCGAACGCCGGTAACAGATGAATCGGGTTTTCGGGAGCCGATAAGCGGATCGCATTCGAAAACCAATAGGTTTCCGAACCGATGTTTTCAGATTGGAAATCGTGTCGGATCAGATCGAGTGCTTTTCGGACTTCCGACAAAGACAAGCCGGACCACCATTGGAAATCGGCCAGTGTTGCCGGACCATGACTGGAAAAGTATTTTCGAGCCAGTTTTTCCAACGCTTCTTCCCGGCTAATGTTACTTTTTTGCGGAACCCATTCGGCTAACAAGGCATAGGTAGTTTTTCCCTGTTTTATTTTTCCGCTACAGATAAGGCCGTCCTGTTCGGCCAGAATTAAAATATGGGACATCCGATTGTCGTAGTTGGCAATACCATTTTGCTCGAATAAGGTTACCAGTTCGTCGCGGGTGTGATGGTTGTTTCCGACCAGTGTTTTTTCCAAAATGGAATAGGAACGGGAAAGGACTTCGGGCGTTAATTCCAGTTCTTTTAGCCGACCTTTGGCAGAGCCTTTAATCCGTTTGGCCGATAAATCCAGCATCCAGTAAATGTCAGAAGCGGCTACCGTGTGCCAGGTTGGACGCATCACATGGGTGCGAACAATCGATCCGGAATTAAAAGCGGCTTCAATTTCGGTTTCAAAAGCACCGGGTTTTCGGATGCCCAAGGCCCATTTCGACATGGCAAAATCCTGCGCCTGAAGCGCCCCCATACGGGATACGATTTCGGTACTATCCAATGCCGGGCTTTGCTGTAACCACTGGTTGTTGAGACGAAGGGTAACGATATCGGTTAAGTCCATTTGGGATCGTTTTAGCTATAAATGTACCGCTTTTTTCAAATCATAGTTCGGGAATCTGGAATTCATATTCCAAGAGGTGTTGTACTTTTTCCGAACTGATACTTTTTCCGGACGATGGTTTTTCGTGACTGAATTGCGGTAGCGGTAATCCGAATTCCAAGGCTTTTCGGGTATAATAGGCTTCCCGTGTAGGATGAGATGGTGCGACGGCATTAAAAGTTTCGTTCCAGATTTCTTTTTCGATTATCGCCAGAAGGATACCAATACAATCCGTTTGATGGATAAAATTTATCGGAGCTTCCGGGTTTTCGATGTTTTCCTTTCCAGCGAGGAATTTTACCGGATTCCGGTCGTTTCCGATCAGTCCGCCAAATCGGACAATAGTAGTCTGAAGATTCGGATTCTCACGTAAGTAGTTTTCGGCTGCCAAAAGTTGCTTTCCACTTTCGGTATCTGGCAGCGGAATTGTGGATTCCGTTACCGTTGTGTCGGTATCGGAATAGACGGAAGTGGAGCTTACAAAAAGGACTTTAGTGACCGTTGTTGTGGCAATACAGGAAATAAGGGTTTGTATTTTGGCTACAAAATTTTCCCGGTTTTCACCTCTAAGCTTCGGCGGAATGTCAATAATAACGATTTCTTTTCCGGAAAGAAACGCTTCCCAGTTGCCATCTACCTGTTCTTCTCCACATTTGATCAAAAAAGGATCGATTTGTGATTCCTGCAATACGGCTATTTTTTCGGGCGTGGTTGTTGAACCACTTACCGGATAACCCTGTTGTATCAGTTTTTTTGCCAATGGAAGACCAAGCCAGCCACAGCCGACAATTGCAATAGAAGGTTTCATGCTTGTGTTTTTATCGGAACAAAGTAACTTCTTTTTTGTTGATAGTTGTTCCGTTATACGATTAAAAAATCCCTTTGTGTTGTATCGCCTGACGGATATGTGCCAGATGATGTCGGGAATGCCAATGGTAGAGTCCGATGGCTTCTTTTAACGAATATAAGCGTTGATGCTGTGGATGAAAGTACAACAGATTCATATCCTGCTCTGATAAATAATCAAGCAGATAACTCCAGCGGCTGTGTATTCCTTTGATCATAAATAAAGAAGCCGAAATGTCGTTGTCTTTTCCATCGGGAGTAGCTGCCCAAAGTTGTTCTTCATACGGTCGGATTGCCGGAACATTTTCGGTTAGCGTTAGTTTAAAACGGGTAAAGCTGTTCATATGACTATCGGCCAAATGATGCACTACCTGTTTCACCGACCAGCCATCCGGTCGGTATATCCAGTTTAATTCTGTTTGCGGGAGGTCTTTTACTAATTTTTCCAGTTCCTGTGGTAATTCCTGTATCGTTGTTTTCCATTCCAGGATATGAGCCTTGTCGATTTCCGTAGGAACGATAAATTTTCCGATCGGATATTTTAATTGTTCGAGTTCCATGGTATGTTTACGGTTTTAATTTTTTGATCTGATATAAATCTTTTCTCCGGTCTTTCATAATGCGGACACTACCGTGTTCGTGCAATTCTTTTAATAAATCTACATCTACGTCTACAATCAGCGTCATTTCGGTATTTGGTGTTGCTTCGGCCTTGATTCCGTTGGTTGGAAACGCAAAATCCGAAGGGGTAAAAACGGCCGCCTGTGCAAACTGTATATCCATATTGTTCACTTTGGGAAGATTTCCGACACATCCGGCGATAGCGACATAACATTCGTTTTCGATAGCCCGCGCTTGCGCACAATTGCGAACCCGGGTATACCCGTTTTGCGTATCCGTTAGAAATGGAACAAATAGGATGTCCATCCCTTCGTCGGCCAGTAAGCGCGACAATTCCGGGAATTCCACATCGTAACAAATCATAATACCGATTTTTCCGCAATCAGTATCAAATGTTTTGATTTGGGAACCGCCTTTCATTCCCCAATAAAATACCTCGTTTGGTGTGATATGGATTTTGGAATACATTTCTGAAGTTCCGTCTCTTTTACACAGAAAACCGACATTGTACAAATTCCCGTTTTCCAGTAACGGCATACTACCGGTGATGATATTGATATTATAGGAAATCGCGAATTCCTGGAATTTTTTTCGGATCGAATCGGTGTAGCGCGCTAATTCCCGAATCGCATCGGCTTCCGAGAGATGGTTGTAATCGGCCATTAACGGTGCGATAAACAACTCCGGAAACATAGCAAAATCGCTGGCATATCCGGAAACGGCATCAATAAAAAACTCCGCCTGTTCGAACAGCGCTTCAAGGTTATTGAGCGGTCGCATCTGCCATTGAATCAACCCGAGTCGGATGACACTTTTTCTGGTGTTGATCAATTGCTGATGTTTTTCATAATAGATGTTATTCCATTCCAAAAGGACGGCATATTCCTGCGAGCTAACATCACCTTCGAGGTAATTTTTCATCACCTTGATCACGTGAAAATCATTGCTCAACTGAAACGACAACACCGGATCGTGGATTTCCTTGGCGCGTACTTTTTCGATATACTGTTTTGGTGTCATCTCTTTGGCATGCTCGGCATAACGCGGAATTCTTCCGGCAAAGATGATCGATTGTAAATTCAGTTTTTCGCAGATTTCTTTCCGGGCATCATACAAACGACGACCTAAACGGAGTCCGCGATAATCCGGATGAATAAAAACATCGATACCGTATAACACATCGCCAAAAGGATCGTGTGTGGAAAAGGTATAATTCCCGGTGATTTTTTCATAGGTATGCGTCGCGCTGGCTTTCCGGTTATCGACAATCAATGACAAGGCCGAACCGACCACTCTGCCGTCTACCAGTATTACGAGTTGTCCTTCGGGGAAAAGTTCCAGCAGGCGTTCGATTTGTTCTTCTTTCCAATACGCTTCTTCCAGTTCGCTATAGGCTTCCACCATGGAACTTTTCAATTCTTTATAGTCTTCGATTTGTAAATTTCGTAACTCAACTTTATTGATCGCTTGTTGCATAGGGGAGTATTTTTTAGAAAGTTACAAAAAATACCGACTTTTTACAAGCGTGTGAAAGGTGTTGTGCTGGTAGATTTTCACACAAAAGAGACATTTAACAAGAAGGTGCTGTAATTTTAACACTGTGCTAACATTGCGAATAATGCGGCTTTAGCGGTTATTTTGATGTATTGTAAAAACTTTTAACAGTGTTGACTCGTTGAAATTATATTATTCTTATAAATTTGGTTAAAAAATAACAAAATAGTACAACATGAAACTAAAACTACTTATTGCAACAACTCTTATTAGCTTCTGTGGCGCCCATGCCCAGAATTTTAACCAGAGCCAATGGCTTTGGAGTGCTGTAGCCGAAAACAGCGGCTTGCAGGAAAACCAGCCGCAAGGTTTTGTTGACCGATACGGCAACTATATTATGCTTGGAAATTTCAGAACCGATACAGCAACAATACAGGGTACTACGATACAGAATACCAGCGATCCGTCAGCCACGACCAAAGGAGACGCTTATATCGCCAAATTTGATACGAACGGTATACTTTTAAATGTAAAGCATTTTAGCGGAAGCAAATACGAACAATTT
>NZ_JASLCE010000155.1 GCF_030146175.1 Flavobacterium sp.
CTCCTTGGTGAAAGAATAGCGACCGGATAAAACAAATAAATTTTCCTTCCCTTCCAGACATACAACAACAGCATTTTCATCAGCTCATTTTTGTTCCGCGAATACCAGGAAGAATCTTTTTGATTAAGTATTGCTATATGAGTATGTGTGTTATTTACAGGTGTTTATATGGTTTTAAACGACAAACATTGCGTTGGAGATGTAGTTGCCGGCGCCGGGATAGGAATATTGTCTACAAAAATTGCCTATTGGCTTTTCTAAAAATTGATACACTATTTAAAGGTAAAAATGAAAAAGTATCTACAATAATTTACCCATATTATGAATATAACCATAATGGTCATTGTGTAAAGTGTGAATTTTACAACTTTATAAAATAATTTAGTAACCAATAGTTAGTTATTAATATTAATTTTAAAATATTGATCAAATTAAACTATTTTGAAACTTTACATCCGATATATGGTAAGTAACCGATGTAAGATTGCGGTTAGAGATGAACTCAAAAAGCTCGGACTGCATATTGTTGCGATCAATTTAGGGGAAGTAGATATTTTAGAAAATATTTCTTTAAAAGACAAACAACAACTTAATAATGGCTTATCTGCTCTAGGTCTAGAATTAATTGATGAAAGGAAAGCTATTTTAATAGAAAGCATAAAAGGTGCTATCGTTGAAATGGTGCATTATTCAGATAAAATAATCAAGATAAATTTTTCGAACTATATAAGCCAAAAACTAAATTATAACTATACTTACCTGGCCAACCTTTTCTCTGAAAGTCTGGGAATCACGATTGAACAGTTTATCATTTCCCACAAAATTGAACGTGCGAAAGAACTAATGTTTTATGGAGAACTGAATATAAGTGAAATTGCTTTAAAATTGCATTATAGCAGTCTGGCGCATTTGTCTACACAATTTAAAAAAGTAACGGGCTTTTCACCTTCACATTTTAAAGAAAAAAAAGAAAACAGACGTTGTCCGATTGAAGAAATCGGCCTGTAAATCTAATAGTATTCTTACATTCCTCAATTTGATAGATATGCAATTGAATATAAAATGTATTTCATAAAAAAGAAAAACATTTTACCTAACCGGAAGAGTCTGATCTTAAAAGCATTAATTGTTTAAATGTAGAGTATGATAACTGTAAAAAAAAAGGGGATTATACTCGAGAAAACCAATCTGGATTTTGAAAACGGAGGCGTTTTAAATCCCGCGGTCATTAAAGAAGGAAATAGTGTCCATCTTTTTTACCGGGCTGTGAGTAAAGGTAATTTTTCCAGTATCGGTTATTGTGAATTAGACGGTCCTGTTTTGGTAAAGGAAAGACGCACTACAGCCGTTCTTTCATCAGAGTATAGTTATGAATCACAAGGGTTGGAAGATCCCCGACTTGTAAAAATTGAAGACACTTACTTTTTGACATATACGGCTTATAATGGCGTAAATGCATTAGGGGCACTCGCGCTCTCAAGTGACTTAATTCACTTTAAAAAACAAGGAATCATAGTACCACAAATTACCTATCAGGAATTTATAAGACTAACAGAACATGGAGCAGAAAGTAAGACCCGATGCCTGGTTTATAATGAACACAACAGGATTTTTCATAGTGATACAGCAGGTGTTTATTTATGGGATAAAAACCTGATTTTTTTTCCGCGGAAAATTAATGACAAATTATGCTTTTTGCATAGAATAAAGCCCGATATCCAAATTATAGTAGAAGTAAACGATTTAAAGGAATTGACATATGAATTTTGGCAGCATTATTTTTTAAACATTGATGAATCGATTGTTCTTTCTCCAAAATACAAACATGAATCAAGTTATATAGGTGGAGGTTGTCCCCCAATTGAGACCGCATTTGGTTGGTTAATCATATATCATGGTGTTCAGGATTCGGAGCATGGCTATATTTATTCTGCTTGCGCAGCTTTACTGGATTTAAAAAATCCAAGAAATGAAATTGCTCGATTACCCTATGCTTTATTTAAGCCTGATCAGGAATGGGAATTGAAAGGTGAAGTAAATAATGTATGTTTTCCAACCGGGACCAGTTTATTTGACGATACATTATACATCTATTATGGTGCTGCCGACGAACGTATCGCCGTTGCATCAATCAGTATTTCTGAATTATTAAAAGAATTAATGAATATTCATCATGAAAAATAAGATACAACGCGATATTATTCGATTAACCTTAGAACAAAAAAAAGCGGCATCAGAAAACAGAACGTCCGAAATTTTAGTTATATCCAGTTATCCTCCCAGAGAATGTGGAATTGCAACCTATTCTCAGGATTTAATTACAGCACTGAATAATAAATTTCAGAGCTCTTTTTTAATTAAAGTGTGTGCCGTTGAGACATCAAAGTACAAACATTCTTACCCAAAAGAAGTGGCCTATGTCCTTGAAAGTGATAATCAGAAATCGTATATCGATTTAGCGGAAAACATTAATAAAAATGATGCCATACAAATGGTGTTAATTCAACATGAATTTGGATTATTCAGGACAAACGAGACTGATTTTATCACATTGCTGACGATCATTACCAAACCGATTATAATTGTATTCCATACAATATTGCCACAACCGGATGAGCTTTTTAAACGATCGGTTCAAAAACTGATTTCATTTACTAAAGCAGTTATTGTAATGACTCATTCGTCTAAAAAAATATTAATCGATGATTATTCTGTATCTCCTCACAAAATATCAATTATACCGCACGGAATCCATTTAGTAGCCCATACAGACAAAGATGTTCTAAAACGGAAGTATGGATTATCCGGGAAAAAGGTATTGGCTACTTTCGGATTGTTAAGCTCCGGGAAAAGTATAGAAACGACCCTTGATGCGCTACCGGAGATCATCCAAGAAGCTCCCGATGTTGTATTTTTGATAATAGGCAAAACACATCCTTCTGTGGTTAAGCACGAAGGCGAAGTTTATCGGGCAATGCTTAAAGAAAAAATTAAAAAATCGGGCTTACAACAAAATGTAAAATTCATAAATAAATACCTCCCTCTGGATGAGTTATTAGAATACTTACAACTCACCGATATTTACTTATTTACATCTAAAGATCGCAATCAGGCTGTAAGCGGAACGTTTTCATATGCGATAAGCTGTGGTTGTCCGATTATTTCTACTCCAATTCCACATGCTCTGGAAGTATTAGAAAATAATACCGGAATTATTATCGATTTTGAAAATCCAAAACAACTGGCTGAACAGGTGATACACTTATTGAACGATGAGCCTTTGCGAATCAATATCAGTTTAAACGGACTGCATAAAATGGCTCCGAATGCATGGGAAAACTCCGCTATCAGTCATGCGGTTTTAATGGATAAACTGATCCATCATAAACTCTCACTGCACTATAAAATTCCGGACATTAACCTGAATCATCTCAAAAAACTTACGACTGAAATAGGAATCATACAGTTCAGTATCATTAACAAACCGGATAGGACTTCGGGATATACATTAGACGACAATGCAAGAGCATTAATTGCCATGTGTCAACATTTTGAATCAACTAAGGATACAGCCGATATCGAATATCTGATTTGCTATTTTAACTTTATAAAGTATTGTCTGCAACCGGAAGGTAATTTTTTAAATTATGTAGACGATAATAAGAATTTTACGGCACAAAATAAACTTGTAAACCTGGAGGACGCAAACGGTAGAGCCATTTGGGCATTAGGCTATCTTATTTCTATCGGAGATTTACTACCTGAAACACTTGTTGCGGAAGCTCAGGCAACAATGAAAAGAGCCTTGAGAAATAGTATTAAAATTCGTTCGCCTCGTGCCATAGGGTTTATTATAAAAGGCATCTATTACAGTAATTTCAAAATGAAGTCGGATGAAAATATAACAAACGTAAGAAGTTTGGCGAACAGTTTGGTTCAGATGTTTGAAACGGAATCGAATCCCGAATGGCTTTGGTTTGAACGTTATCTGACATATGCCAACAGTGTACTGTCTGAAGCCTTGATTTACGCCTGGCTTTTAACCGAAGATCAGCAGTACAAAAAAACGGCAAAAATAACTTTCGATTTTCTGCTTTCTAAAATATTTAAAAAAACGAAAATAAAAGTAATCTCTAATAATGGCTGGATGCATCATAGGGAAGGGATACTACCTGAAAAAAATGGAGGCGAACAACCCATAGATGTTGCGTATACCATTCTGGCATTGCGTTTATTTTATGAAGTATATAAAGAAAAGGGCTATTTAAATAAAATGAGCATTGGTTTCAATTGGTTTTTAGGCAAAAATCATTTGCACCGAATCATCTACAATCCGCTAACCGGAGGTTGTTATGATGGATTAGAGGACAACTATGTAAATCTCAATCAAGGAGCAGAATCAACGGTTAGTTATTTAATGGCCCGATTAGCAATGGAAAAATATTTCCCTGAGCCGACTAAGAAAAATAAAACCACAGGAATTCTCCTTAAAAGAACAAGAAAAACAATGCCCGGAGTAAGATCCTATCTCTTAAGAAAACAAAATGTAACGTGTTTAAAACATGTGAATTATGAAAACTATAAAAATAATTATAGAAGTATATATGGCTACCTTTATAGTGTATTAATGAATCAAAAAAAGAACTTATGAAAAGTGTAGCTATAATGACAGTTGCTTTATTATTTGCATTAAATAGTAAGGCACAAAATGTAAATGTTCAGGAAACCTCCAAAACGACTGTTACTACAGTGAAAAATTCGGATGGAAACAAAAAATTTACGAAAAATGAAACCGTTAGGGAAGTTCAGAATATTGAGTTGAATGATGTAAAACCCCATACTTTAAATACAGAGATGAAAGAGTCTCCGGTCGTGTCTACTTCTGTAACAAAAATCACAAGTCCGGACGGAAGTTCAAAAACCTTTGAACCGGATAGATCGGCATATTATTTATCAAATGGGAATAAATATAGAATTGTTCCCGATGGTGCGGGTTATGCAATAAAACAGGGAAGTAAAAAATTAGCCTTATTAAGAAAGACATCAACGAACCACTATGTATACATTACCAAGAATAAAACTTCAATAGGATATTTTGATACAAATGGAAATTTGATCATAGAAACATACGATGGTAAATCGGATACGATTCTAACAGAAACGTATTTGGTTACTAAAAATTAACAGCATTTAGTCTTTAAATTCTATTTTGCTATTATTTAGAACTAACCCACGAATATTAAATTAGTATTACAGAATTTTACCCACTTGGTATTTATATGCTTTACTATAGGAATCACAATTTCTGTTTAAGTATTGTGCGCTGGAAAAAGAAACATCGCTTATTAGTAAGGCAATTGTTTTTCTTTTAAAGCTTATATTAAAGTATATAACTATCAGGTTTCATTTATAAAAATAGTAGGCTGATCAATTCAAGCCTTTTTTTAGTGCTAAAGAATAGTCTTTCGACATCTTATTTTAATGTGGCATTAGTGCGGCGTATGGATTCTCTATTCTTATAATTTAACCAGGCCTGTCCTTTATACTGTCGCATCCAATTGTCGTAATATTGCATAATGGTCATATTTCGGATTCCTTTAAGCAGGTTTTTGGGTCTGCCGGCTAATGCTTTTAAACGCAATGAAAATCCCGGAGTAGTGTATTTCATGTAATACCACCATCCTTCGGGAATGTATAACATTTCACCGTGTTCAAGATTAGTGATATAGGGCGTTATCATTTCTAAAGCCGGAAATTTTTCAAAATCAGGGTTGTCAAAATCAATATTTTCATGACATATCCAGGAATAAGGGAGGCGATATATATATTGTGCTTCATTTGGAGCAACGAGTATGCATTGCTTTTTGCCTTCAAAATGAATATCAAAAATATTAGATAAGTCGATATCGTACTGCATGTATACTTTAGTCCCCTGTCCTCCAAAAAAGATAAACGGAAGAGTTTTTATCAGTTTAATACCCAATTCCGGCCATCTTATATCTGTTTTCAGATCCGGTACATCTTTCATCAGATTATATAAAAAGATTCGTAAGTCTGTAGGTCCTCGTTGTAAGATTTCAATATATTGCGACATCGGAAGAGTTAAATCGGGCTCGTTTAATTTGGGGATACACTCTGCTATTCCACTATTATATAAGGGAACGATTTTATCGCCGGCAATTTCTTTTAAAAATTTAAAACTCCATTTGTGAACCGCTGGCCAATCATCAACTTGATTGGTGATGACCAGAGGTTTTTGAAGGTTGTAATAATTGTCAATAAATACTTCTTTTGTGAGTTTTTCGACTCTATCGATCTCTATATAGTTAAAAGCCATAGCACTTTTTTTTAGATGTTTAAAAAGAATCTTTTTGAACTAATCTCGAAAAATAACCTTTAACAAAGGCTTCTCTTTGATTCTCCGTCATTTTATCAGTATCCTGAATATCAATTTTTATAGCATCGAAATGGTGATCAGATCTTAAAAAATGGAATAATTCGGTTTTTGCATCTGTTGCTCCAAAAAGAATAACATTTTGATAGTGAATAATTGTTGCTCCCAATTTTTTATAATAGGACAATGTTTTTTGCTGCTCAATGTTATGTACTCTCTTTTCTCTTTTTTTTAGCAAGTGCTGTTTCTCAGGATGTGGAGATGCCGTAGGAAAGCTAATAATCGTTGTATTACCACTGTTGGTATCAAACTTTAATAGATAGGCTTCGGAATGATCCATCCAAATGCCCAGATTTTTTATTGTTTTCATTTCCTTCTTAATTAAAAGTATAGTAAGTAAGCATATAATACTACTAAAATAACGTTACCGATTTTAGTAGTTGTTTTTCCCTATTGAATAGAGTGATAATCATCATTTTGTTTTCGTATTTATAAAGTGCTGAACAGATAAGAATTGAAGTTAACTTTCTGTGTGAATTGGTTCAGATGGCATGTATATAGTCTTACCGAAAAGAATGTTGTAAAAAATCGCTAAGAACTTATATTTCCTCAGCGATTTTGTTTTGAATTATTATATTAAAGGACAGTGGTTATTTTGGTAAGTTCTTCTTCAGTCTTACCAGGGTTTATTGGTACGCGATTTAACATCGCTTCTTTTTTTCTTCTTCAAAATGTAAATCAGCATCGATTATGAATGGGAATTTAGCGTTGAGCTTTCTTTTTTGTTCCCTCAAATTAGAGTTTTTTTTACATTAGTTGTAGTATTAGTATCAGGCATTTTATCAGAATCGCTCATAATGTATCTGTCTTAGTTGTAAAGCGTTATTAAACGATAAAGAGCGCCGGAATACGTTTTATATGTTAGGCCAACTACATTTATGAGTTACATCATTCACCTATTTAATCGTAAACGAGTCTATTATTTAAAGGCTTTGTCGCCCTTAATGAGTCTAATCAATATAACGATTATTGCAATAATCAATAAAATATGGATTATCGGACTGGCACTATAGCCGAAAAAACCAACAGCCCAAAGTATCATCAAAACTATCGCAAGTATATAGAGGAAATTGTTCATGATATTGTTTTTAAATGAATCGAACGTATAAAAAAAATCGCCAGGTATTTATTCCCAACGATTTTCCTTTTAAAGATTTTAAAGAGCACTAATTATTTGGGTTAATTCCTCTTTGGATTTACCTAATTTATTTTGTACTCTGCTTAGCATTTCGTCTTTTTTTCCTTCCTCGAAATGTAAATCAGCATCTGTTAATGATGGGAATTTAGCTTTAAGCTTTCCTTTTTGTACATACCAATTTGACTTTGTCGCATTTGGTGTCACAGGATTTTTAACGGAATCTTTCATTGTGAATTAGTTTTATTTGTAATGTTGTTATTACACTGTAAAGGTACTTCTGTCTGATACAGAAAGTATTACACAATTTATATGATCCTTTATATCATTCACACATTTGATGTAACAGACGATCTTTTTCAGCAATAGACAATTGCTGTTTAATCGATTCTAAATATTGTTCGAAATCGATTATGGCCATCTGATCCTCACCATAGGATAAAAACAATGGTGTTTCTCCTAAATGCTCATAGAGCTCCGGAAATTCCTTTTGGATGATTACCGTTATGGTAAAGATCTCACGCATAAGTTTCCGGGTGGTTTCAATATTATTCATAGCCGCTTTTTATTACTGTCAGAATCATTTTAAACCGTTCATTAGCTTTGATTAAATTGGGCTTATGAGCCGGAATAATTATCGATTGTCCCGTTTCCAGTAAAAACGAAGTGCCGTCAATTATAATTTCTGCTTTCCCCTCGATAATCTGAGCGAATGTGTCAAATGGAGATGTTTTCTCTGTGAGTCCCTCTCCACTGTCAAATGAAACCACACTGATATTTCCGGTTGATTTTTTTAGAATTGTTTTGATCACCACAGCATTCGGTACATATTCTATAATTTCAACCGTTATATAGACTTTTGCTTTTTCGATATCAGGAACGTTCATGATTTTGATGTTATTAGTTATTCTTACCTGCAAACAGCTAAAAGGCAAATACAATTTTAGTATTTTACATTACTTTTTACTGTTTACAGTCAGGTTTGTAAATGCCAAACCTATTTCATTCAGATCATGGTTGAACTCATTTTTAAAAGTATTCCAGTCCGATTGCTCATCGTTATACGTGTTTATTCGCATTCTTAGTTCCAGATTTCGTTGCTCCAGATTATCAATTTTTCTGGCATAACGGGTATCGTATTTTTTTCCGGGTTTTCTCATTTCTGCTTTTAATTCGGTAATACGTGTCTGGTTGGCATCAATTTTTGCTTCCGATTCGTTTTTAAACACGATCCATTCCTGCTGATGTTCTACTCGTAACGCTTCATCACGGATTCGTTGTTGTTCCGCATTATTTCGGTCTCGTGTAGCCTTCAAGTCTAGTTTTGACTGTTCTATTTTTCGTTGCGATGCTTCTTCTTTTTTAGAATAAGATTGACATGCTACGAGTAAGCTCCCTGCCAACATCATCATGATTGCCAGAGAAAAAATTGCTTTCTTCATTTAATATAAGTTTAGGGATTAAAAATCGGTAACTGTTATAAATACCGGGATTGGCTCAATCCTTACTGTTAGCAGTATTTAGCGTTATAATCTTGAAATAATTTTGTATAATTCTTCTTTTGTTTTACCGAGTTTGATTTGAAGTCTTTTATACATTTCTTCTTCTTTTCCGGGTTCAAACAGTAAGTCGTTGTCAGTTAGTACGGCGAATTTTTCTTTTAGCCTACTTTTTTGTTGTTTCCAGCTCACATTTACTTCTGAAGGGCACATTGTTATGGTTTTTAATTGTGAAAAAGATTTCACTATACAAAGGTTAGTCAAATTGCCATATAACACATTACACAATTAAATCGCAGTATTATATGATTCACATATTTACGGCCCTCAACTGTATTTTGTATTCTTAGGAAGACAATAAGGGCTCTTATTTTAGAGTAGAAAGCTTGTCAAGCTTAAACTTTATATCCTTAAGAATCTTAAACTGCTTTTCCTGAGTTTCAAAAAGTGTTTTGATTTGTTCTTCAAGTAGTAAATCCATTTTTTGATGCAAACTTCTGATTTGCATTTCGGTTTTAAGATTGATCAGATAATCATTTTCATTTCGCTTTCTGTCTTTTTCTTCCTGGCGATTCTGACTCATCATGATAATAGGAGCCTGTAAAGCTGCAATACAAGAAAGTATAAGATTCATTAAGATAAAGGGATAGGGATCAAACTTGTATAAACCAATGGCAAAAATGTTAAAAACGATCCATATGAAGAGTAATATTCCAAATAAAAGAATAAACTTCCAGCTTCCTCCAAATTGAGCCAATCGATCTGATAATTTTTGTTGATTGGTTAACATTTCTATCGGAGGATGCAAAAGATTTTGAATAATAAGTTCTTCTGCTTTTATTGTGTCCTCAACAATTTTGTGTAGCTTATTGAGATGCTCTTTTTCATCTGATAATAATTTATCAATTTCTTTACTTTCCATAATATATCAGATTATGTAATAGCAAAATGGATAGATAATGATTTAAGGTACCATCTCAATTCAATTTGGAATTATAATCAAAATTCGGATATTTTCAAAAACCGAGCATTATATAATCCATAAAATAAATTATATAATTCACATGTTTTCAAGTCCTTTTCGGTTTTTTTTCTTTAAATTTTTAAAGAAAGAAGGGGTCAGCCCGGTAATTTTTTTAAACTGATTAGATAAGTGAGCCACACTACTATAGTTTAATTTGTATGATATTTCCGTAAGAGAAAGCTCATCATAGAGCAATAGCTCTTTTACCTTTTCTATTTTATGAAGAATAATGTAATGCTCAATTGTAGTTCCTGTCGCTTCCGAAAAAAGATTCGCTAGATAAGTGTAATCGTAATTTAGCTTTTCGCTAATGTAATCGGAGTTTTTTATTTTAGGAAATTCATCTTCATAATGAACCATCTCAATAATAACATTTTTTATTTTTTCAATTAAAATTGCTTTCTTATCATCCATTAACTCCAGGCCTGATAAAAATAAAGCCTCTTTTAATCGATTATGTTGTTCGTCTGATAAAATTTCTTTGATTTCAACTTCTCCTAAATCTATAGCGCCATAATTAATCCCAAGTTTATTTAACTCGTCTTTTACCACCATCTTACAGCGTATACTGACCATATATTTTATATAAATCTTCATCATAATTAATCAAAGAAAATGTATACGCTATCTAAGAAATATTCTGTAGTAAGAATAATCTATTTAATTGTTATTAGCGATGATTAACTATCTCAAATTTAGTGATTTAATGCATAGCTGCTTAAGAAATTAAGGAATAGTTAAGGGGTTTCTATGATTACGACGACTGAATTATGTTGGGCTTAGAGAAATTGAGTAAGCAGTATTCTGAAAATACTTACAGAGCTTATTTGCAAGTATCTGTTTTAGACTTGTATTACGCTACTATTAATTCATACTCATTTGTAGATTGTATGCATCATTTTGATTTATATTACATATAACAAGTGCTTGAATAAGCAAGCTTTAAGGGTAAAGTCAAAAACAATAGAAAGGATATTTTAAATTATTCAATAGTAATAATTTATCATTACCTTTGAACTGAGTTGTTTAAGTCAAAAATGTGACAACAACAACCTAATGATAACAGTAATTACGTTACCAAATCGTTACCATTTTGTTTGAAAAT
>NZ_JASLCE010000129.1 GCF_030146175.1 Flavobacterium sp.
ATTTTCAAACAAAATGGTAACGATTTGGTAACGTAATTACTGTTATCATTAGGTTGTTGTTGTCACAATTTTGACTTAAACAACTAAGTTCAAAGGTAATGATAAATTAGTAATAGTGAATTATTAAGTTTCCTTTAAAAGCCTAAATTAAATTGCACATAGCTTATCCTATTAGCTTTTAAGGTTACAATAGTTTTAAAGTTATTTAGTTCTTCGTTTTACTAAATGTTTATAATAAATAGTTTGAAAATATTTTTCTTTATTCCATTGTAGTAATACAGAAAAGATGTTTATTTGATAACACTATATTAACACATGTGATTTAAAACGGTTATACTTTTATGGTGTATTTACTAATCAAAATTAGTAATACACATCTTGATATTTTTCGTGTTCCTTTCCAAAACTTCATTTAATTTTCTGAATTAGAAATACAATGCCTAGGCGACATTGAGTGAAAACAGTAAAACATTTTATTCATCATAAAAACAGTATTATGGATATAATCACCTTTGAAAGCAAAGCCTATCATGATCTATTAGAAAAAATTGAAAAGATATTAGAGTTTGTAGAAAATCAGGCGCTATTATCTTCAAAGAATTCTGAAGATATCTGGCTTGATGGTCATGATGTATGCGAATTACTTCATATAAGTTCAAGAACCTTAATACGGTTGAGAAAAGACAAAACTATACCATACACCCTTTTAAGAGGAAAGTGTATCTATAGATTATCAGATATAGAGAAAGAGTTTAGCACTCGTTTAATAAATAATGATGTTAATACGTTGGCTGATTTTAAAAGAAACTATTTGTTATTACTTAACAAAAAAAGGAAGTAGTATATGTTTATATAGTAAACTAACATTAAGCTCAAGCTTTTGTGAGACTGTCGAAACTAGCAATAAAGAGCTGAATATTGAATTTATTATCAATCAATCATCTGTTATTATTTGACTATAAAGGCTCGACAGAATTCGAATCGCAAAAAATCCAAATAATTAATTTTCAATAATTTATATTATTTCAAAAAGAAAAAGTATCCCTTAGTTAGATTGTAGGTAAAACTTACTTTTAAACATCATTAATTAATTCAAGTACCTAAAGTATCTCTTCTTGTTCATTCGATTTATCTACAAATCTTGAAAATAGGAAAACTGATTGTCTCTCTACAAAATTATTAATCCTTTGCATGAGTAAAAAATCAAATTGATCTTTATCACCTTTTGAATAACCTATAAAGCGAATAAACTCTTTCATATCAAAAATATGGATCATCATATTTCCTTCTATCATAGCTTTTTGTAATGCGATTACAATTTCTTTCCAATCACCGAATGGAAGCAATTCGGATACTAAAATAACTCCATGAGGAACTAGCCTTTTATTAAAAAATATCTCTTCTCCTAATTGATCATATACAGAAACTTCTTCAGCAATGCTTTTTGAAGCTCCCACCAACTGTTTGATTGCTTTATTGACTTGTTTCTGCAGGCCTAAGGTCTTTCTTTCCATTGTCCTTTCGGTCTCCAGGTTAATCACACCTAAAGCCTTAGCTTCAATTAAGAAGATGCCATATTCAGAAAAAGTTAAAATATCCGTTAATTCCCTAGTAGTATTCTTATTGGGTATCCTTGCTCCTTTATATGTGTCCTTACCAAATAATGAGGTCATTGCTATAAAAACTTCGTCTTCCAGAGTATTGCCCTCATCTTTGTCATCAATTAAAAGCTCAACATGATGGTTATCCGTATAAATAAAATTCTTTATTACGCTGATATCCGAAATACGGCTATTGATCACTAGCATATTTAATCGCTTAACCTCTGATATATCCTTAAAATCATGACCAAGGCTAAACTGAAAATTGTCCAATGACTTACTAACCTCATCATTAAATGCCCCAACATATAAATTTTTGGGATTACCTAATAAAAATAGTACAGATTGCTTCCCCGGTTCATCGAACGTCAGTTTTCCAAATACTTGGCACGTATTTAATTCATTGTAAAATTGTATCTGAACGTTATCCAAATACATGATTTTTGCTATGGACAAATGTTCAAACAAAAACCTCTGGGCACAGATAATCTCCTGATAATTTATAGAATCATCATAAATTCTGATTCCAATATGAAAAAAATTAGGTTTTTGATAGGTGTCTTTGCAAAATAGAAACTCAACTTTACAGCCTTTAATTATTGCCTTAATCGATGGAGAAGGCACTTTTACCATCACTTTAGAACCAAAATCATCACTGATGTACCAAATCGCAGCAGTTTCATGTCTTAATTCATTTGATATTCTTTTAGCATCTTCCACTTAATGAAAATAAAGATTTTAAATAAATCGCCTACGATGAAATAGTCATTGCAAAAACTAATCATTCAATTCTTTTGAAAAATTTGCAAGATTAATCTATCGAAAGTCCACAATAATAACTTTTGTATTATTTTATTAGTATGAGCCTATTAATTTCTGCACCCTAAATACATAATCTTTATATTATCTGAATATTTCGGCAAAGTCTGATCAGTAAATCCCAATTTAACCTGACAGTTTGAAGCAAAATACACTGCAAAATTTCTTACATCAAAAAACTACCTAGAATGATAGCCTTTACGTACATTTAATTTGACCGTCGTATGGCTAAAAAGTGCCCCTTAAAATCCCCTATCCTCAATTCAAATACTTCCTAAGAATCAACTCTTTCTTTTTAGGAATTAAATCAATTTCATTTTCTAAATCTGTTAATTTCTTTTCAGTTTTTTCTATATCTAATACAATTTTTTCTTGTTCCGATAAAGAAATCTTAGGGATCTCAAATGAAGAATACTGCTGAGCATTAATATTTGGCTGGGCCGCTCCTCTCCTCATATCTAAAACCCAATTATTATAATTATCTCCTTTCAGGATAAAATTTAAAAAATCTGAGTTTAATTTTTCCTTCTTAGCATTAAATTTAATTAAGTAACCTGCATATAATGCCTTGCCATATTCTTTTTTATACAGAAATGTCTTTCCTGCCGTTGCCCCAGAACGAGCAAATAAAAAATCCCCTTCCTCCAAAATATATTTTTCTTCAACTTTTTCAGCTGTTTTCCAATCATTATTTAGCGAACCATTATCATTAATATCGGTAATCCTAATATATCGGTAATCAATCAATGGATTTCCACTAATTGCTTTTTCATTTGCTCCATATACTGGGACTTCACAGAAATGCCCTAATTTCTGAAGCTTATTATTTTCATATAATAAATTTGCTCTATTAATGATCTCTTGTTTTAAAACAGCAATCTCATTTTTAATTTGGCTTTCTTTTTTTTCTAAAATCTCAATTTCAGAAACAATTTTTTTCTGAATATCTTTAGATGGTACTGGTATTTTAATTTTTGCCAGATCATCTCCATAAACGTGAGGTTGAGCCTGACCTCTTTGCAATTTATAAACCTCCTGTTGCATTGATTTTAAAAAATCAAAAATCAACTTAGTCGTAATTATATTTTCATCTTTAGACTCAATTGTGTTACAATCAGAAGCAAAAATAGGTGTATCAAAATAATTCAAAAAACCAGCATAGGCACCTGATGCACTTACCGTTATTACATTACCACTCCTATTAGAATCATTATGATAATATGCTGGGCTTTGCCCGCCAGCAATTACAGGAATATCTCCTTTTATAGCTTTAGATGCTGTAATTGTTTTTCCTTTTTTAATTACGGCTATTTCATCTAAAAATTCCAACTTAGCTGTCTTCCATATTTCTTCAAATTTTACTTTTTTTTTAATTGAGAGGGAAATATTTTTTTCAAAATCTACACGATCAAAAGTAAACATATCAACCAAATTATGATAGCTAATATTCTTTTGTAAGTCCTTAGGTAAATCTAAGTCAAATTCACCTTTAAAGGCTTTATAAATATAAGTACTTGCCTTATTTGGGTTATCAAACAAATCAGGATCATAAAGATGCGTGCAATCATCTATAGTTTTTTCTCTTTGTATTGCGTGAATCCCTTCACTTCCCCTACGATTGCTAAACTCATAACCTAAAAAGCGTTTTTCTTCGTTCTTTTCTCCTGTTTTTACTAAAACAATTTTTTGAGGATATGCAATAACAAAATACAGTAATTTATCTTGTTCCAAAGCCAAAATACTATTCCATTTATCATATTCATTTTTAGCCTTGATCTTACTCCTATATTCTTGGTAAATTTCATGTTTTTCAATTACTGCGTTAGGTTGCTTTTGCAACAACGTAACATAGTCTTCTAGGCTTATATTATTCCAAACGTGAGAAATATATTTTTGAATTGGTTTTTCTATTCCGTTTATTGTCACGTCTTGAAAATTTACAAAAAACTTTTTTATAGCTTCTTCTATATTGAAAGAATCTGCATTATTTCTACGTCTTAAAAACAAAGTAACAGTATTTGTTCCTGTCGCCATAAAAGTACCTGAACCTAATTCAGTAATTCCTAGAATATCAAAATACTTTAATAATATCTCACGGGTTTGTGTATAAATTCCAGTATTACTCAAAATACTACTTGGTAGAATAATCCCTGCAACACCTCCATCTTTTAAGAGTTGTTTTGTCCGTTCAATAAATAAACATTCAATTTCACTACTTTGATCAGTTAATCTTGGATACAAATCAAAAGCTCTTTTAGCTTTTTCTTCAGTCACCATAGAACCTTTAAAAGCAGACACCGAATAAGGAGGGTTTGAAATAATAACGTCAAACTGTTTATTATCTTGTGGATATGTCTTATCTGTCTCCTTTAGCAAGTCTTTAAATTCTGTAGAAGTAGCGAAATCACCTAAACCGTCTCCATGTATTACTTTTGCCAAACCATCTCCATGCAAATAACAACTTACCTTTGCAGTTTTCACCAAACGATAATCTTTTTCAATTCCATACACATAGGTTTCAGCCCAATCAAACTGGTCTTCCTTCCATTTCTTAATAGATTTTTTAGTAGTAGGATTATATTTATTTTCATCTAAATTATCAATAAATTTTTGAACCACCTCCATTGATTCAGTTATAAAATGACCACTTCCCGCCGCATAATCAATTATAGCTGGCAATAAGTCATTTTTATTTCCTTGTTCAATTTTTTGCTCTGTAATTTCTTGAAAGGGCAAACTTTTTATAATAAATCTAGCTATTGGAACTGGTGTGAAAAATTGTCCTGATTCTTGCTTTAACCCCGTAGTTAGTAATAATTCGAAAAAATCACTTAAAAATTGCTGACGATAATTATAACGTATTTGATATACTTGAAGTAATTCAACAACTTCTTTTACAACCTTGGCATTCTCTTCAAAAGAAGCATCATCATAAACTTCTTTTATAGCAAACTCGTTATTTTTTTTAAGCCGGATTTCAGTTAAAATCTCTTTAAATTTATCTTTGTATTGGTCTTCGACTTGTAGAAACTGCTTATCAAATTCACTATCACTAACATCAGTAACTTTTTTTTCCAAAAGCTCCAACATTCCCCTATTATAAAGATCTGTCAGCCTCTTTTGAAAAGACACGTGATTATCTTCTCCCTCCAACCATTGAAAATGTAATTGTTCATCTTCATTTCTATTTTCATCAACAATTTTACAAAGGAAAAGTGTAAATATTTTATTAAAAGCATTTGGTTTATCAGACACTACATTGTGTCTTAAAATCTCTAAGAACCGATTAAATATAAAACTACTATCTTCTTGTCTTAATACTTTCAAATCATTTTTTGTAAGCGCCTTACTTTGAAACTCGTAAACAGACACCCAATTTTCAAAAACGCCATTAGATTTAGGTAACTTATTCCAGCGCTCATAAAAATCCTTTACATTTCCAGCTTGTCTATAATCCTCTTCGATTTTAATAATTTCATTTCTATACTTAGTTCCCGAACTATCTAAATCAGAAGCATACAGCATCAAAATCTCTGCATTTTTATCTTGTTGAAAATAAGTAAAAAGTTGCCCTCCGTTTTTTTCTAAGTTTTTCAACTCTTTATCAAATTCCGTTCCCCAAGTTTTACATTCAATCATTAAATAAGCCGAATTATCATCACGGCTTACCAACACATCTAAACGTCCGCTTGTCCCATGTCCCGTTTTCCAAGTTTTTTCTAATGCGATATTTTGAGGTTGGTACCCTTTTTCAAGTAACCTATCAACACACTCTAACACAACCCAATTTTCAGCTTGTGAAAAATTTTGAGTGGTTTTACTCTCTCCTTTTATTTTATCTCCAAAATTTATTACTTCTTTTTCAAAATCAATCTCTACAGCATAACCATTAGATTTTGAATACTTTTTTTGAAAAATTCCAGATGTATTTACTTTAGGCGTAAATCCTAATCTTTGTATGAGTTGCTTATGTTTCATAATATTAGAATTTAAGTTTTCCTTGTTTACTATTGATCTCTCTGAAATACTTTGTTTGTGTTTCAGCAGCTACAAAAACTTTATCAGAACAATTATATTGGAATGCTTCTTTTGCAAATTTATCAGCAAAATAAAGGTCTTTAACTATATCATAGTTCATCCCAAAAAGTTCTGACAGTAATTTTATCTTGTCTAAAGCAAGTGATTTCTTGTCATTTTCTATACGACTAACAAGAGGAGTATTAACCTTGATTAGAGCACCAAACTCCGTTTGACTCCAGCCTTTCTTCTCTCTTTCTGTTTTTATAAATTTGCCAAAACTTGCCATTTTATTGTTTTATCTAAAATCATTTTACAAAAAATGATTTTACCTAATTTAAGCAAATTTATAACATCGATGTCGTATAAGCAATTTTTTTGAAATATTAACTTAAAATAATCCTTTAAGAGTTACATCATAACGGTATTTGCCATATAACTGGATATACCAACTTAGCATGTTGCTAATATACCCTATATTCAGAATATCATAGTTAGTTTTTAAAGACTTATCTTTTAGACTATTTATTTCACAAACTTATTTATGTATTAATAACTAAATTGAAATTTTACAAAAGCAATAAAACGCAGAGTTTTTAATTATTTATCAGTCAATAAATTGTCAATATTTGGCTGTAAAGGTTCGAGAGAATTTGAATGCAAAAAAACACGCTGCAAATCATTGATTTACAGCGTGTTACATTAAAAAGCAGAGAGGAAGGGATTCGAACCCTCGATACTCTTTTGGAGTATACACACTTTCCAGGCGTGCGCCTTCGACCACTCGGCCACCTCTCTAAATTTTCAGACTGCGAATTAACGACTTTTATTTTGTTTTTTCAATGCTTTTCTGAAAAATTTTTAGCTCATTTCACCGCGAATCGCCGTTTCGAATATGGTTTTAAAAACCGATGGGGAAACCTGTTGTCCCAACAGGTACATTAGCTTGGCTATCGCGGCTTCGGTAGTGATATCCCGACCCGAAATAACGCCTATTTTTTTAAGCTCCAATCCGGTTTCGTATTTATCCATATTGACACTTCCGCCCGAACATTGAGTCACATTGACTACATGAAGTCCTTTTTCGATTGCTTTTTCCAGCGTTGCAATAAACCAGTCTTCCGTTGGCGCATTACCAGAACCGTAGGTTTCCAATACGACGCCTTTTAGGTTTGGAATATGCAAAACCGCCTGTAATACGCTTTCGTTGATGCCCGGAAACATTTTGATGATCACCACATGATCGTCGAAGGCCGTGTTGACTTTCAGCTTTTTAGTTCCGCTTTTATGGAACAGTAGTTCTTCGTTCACTTTTAAATGCACACCCGATTCGGCAATGGCCGGATAATTGGGCGATGCAAATGCATTGAAATGTTCCGCGCTTATTTTGGTTGTCCGGTTCCCACGGTATAATTTATATTCGAAATACAAACATACTTCCGTGATCAACGGTTTGTTTTTATTTTTTAGGGTCGCAATTTGTATTGCTGTGATCAGGTTTTCTTTCGCATCGGTTCTTAAATCCCCTATTGGCAATTGCGAACCGGTAAACACTACCGGTTTACTTAGATTTTCGAGCATAAAACTCAATGCTGAAGCCGAATACGACATCGTATCCGAACCGTGCAACACCACAAAACCGTCAAATTTATCGTAGTTCGTTTCGATTGCATTCGCCATAGCGACCCATTTTTGTGGGTTCATATTAGACGAATCGATCGGTTCTTTAAACGAAAACGTTGCAATATCACAATCTAACAGCTTTAATTCCGGGATACGTAATAACAATTCGTCAAAATCAAAGGCTTTAAGCGCACCGGTTTCGGCATCTTTCACCATACCAATGGTACCGCCTGTATAGATTAACAGAATGTTCGGTCGGTTAGACATTTTCGTATTTCATTTTATTGATAACCGGATTGGCATACATTGCCAGGAAACCATCACGCAGTGTTTTTACTTCTGCACCTAATTTCATTTCCAGTCTTCGTTCGAAAAGTTGCTTCTCTTTTTGCGTGTATTTATCCGAAAACTGATCCGTTTTATGTAGTAAATCGTAGGCAATAAAATTGGTTGGCCACAATCTGTAGGTCGACAGAATCGAATCGTCGATTACCTGTGCCAATGCCTGGATCTGTTTGTTGGAATTATCAAATTCGGCACCAATCTTATCCAATTCCGTATCCAATATATCACCAACATGGATATGAATTCTTTTTTTCTGTCCGATAATGCCGCTAATCAGCGTTATAAAATCTTCGTTTTTTTCTTTTATATATACCTCATCGTTAGCTTCAGCCATTAATTGTGGCATTTTTAACGCATCTGTAGGGTCGTATTCATAAGAAATCGAAACCGGTACTATTTTTAATTTCTTAAAAAAGGGAATTACGTCTTTTCCTTCACAGGCCATTGCCAACATTTTCAACACACCGGGATGTGTTGCATCATTACCGTCTTTTGTACGTCCTTCGCGCTGGGCAATCCATACCGAACGATTCTCTTTTGTCAGCAAATGATACATAAACTCCGACATCAGCTTGGAACTTTGCAGTAATTCTCTTGGCGATAATCCGCGTTGTACCAAAAAGTTACGGTTTAATTTGGAAAGGGATAATAAAAAGGACTTTTGTACCAGATTATCTCCAATTGCCGATGCAGTCATAACCATTCCATGGTCAAAAAGGCTGACATTCAATAAAGAAGTATCCAGAATGATATCCCTATGGTTCGAAATGAACAGATAAGCCGTATTCGGATCCAGTTTCTCGAAACCGGAAGTGGTTAAGCCATCGGAGCTTTTTTCCAACACTCTTTGTACCGACTGATAAATAAAATTCACCTGAAAGTCCCTGATAGAATGTGTCCTTTTTAATTGCTCCATCCATACCGCTTCATCTACATCGGGAAACGTAAAGCTCATCAAAGCCTTCATCATCGGATGATGCATGATACTTTGCAGTGCTTCATTTACTTCAGAATCATAAAACTGGCGTATATGATCAAATTTTGACATTAGTTATAAATTTAACAATCCACAAATGAACGAAAATTTTATTAATTGAAGGGAAATTCTTTGTTAAATCCCAAAAATTGCTTTGGAGTTCTCCGTAGTGATTCGGGCGATTTCGGCAACCGGGAGTTGGTATAGTTCTGCCAGTTTTTCGGCCACCAATCGGGTATAGCCACTTTCGTTCCGTTTACCGCGATACGGAACCGGTGCCAGATAAGGCGAATCGGTTTCCAACACAAGATGTTTTAAGTCAATTTGATTTAAAAATTGATCAATTTTACCGTTTTTAAAGGTTACAACACCGCCAATTCCCAATTTCATATTATAGGAAATGGCCTGCAAAGCCTGTTCGTAGGTTCCGCTAAAGCAATGAAAAATCCCGAATAGCTCGTCTGATTTTTCCAATTCGAGTACTTCAAAAATTTCATCGAATGCTTCCCGGCAATGAATGTTAATCGGCAATTTGTATTTTTTAGCCAGCTGAATCTGGTGACGGAAGGCTATTTTTTGAATCTCCAGTGTTGTTTTGTCCCAATACAAATCGATCCCGATTTCTCCAATGGCTTTAAACTCCCGTTGCGCCAATGCTGCTTCCACATGCGCCAGTTCTTCTTTATAATTTTCCTTTACATAGCATGGATGCAAACCCATCATGAGGTATATATGTCCCGGATAGGCTTTTTCCAACGCATACATTTTTTCCGTATACGTCGAATCGATCGACGGTACAAAAAAACGGGTCACACCTGCTGCAATGGCTCTTGTTATCATTTCATCCCGATCCTGGTCAAATTCTTCCGAATATAAATGCGTATGGGTATCTGTTAAAGTCATCCTAATCTTGTCTTTTTAAAGTTGCAAAGGTACAAAGTTGTTCGTTTTTTAAGCTACATTTGATTTATGGAAAATTTACAGGGCGTTTTAAAAGACAACGGCTATACCAAGATCCCTTTTAAAGTATCAAAAACACAACATTTGTTGGTCAAAGCAAAAATCAACGGGGTTTCCGGTGATTTTATTTTAGACACCGGTGCTTCCAACAGTTGTATCGGTTTTGAAAGCATTGATCATTTTCTGCTATCCGCGGAAGATTCGCCAACAAAAGCTTCCGGTGCCGGCGCTACCGGTATGCATACACAAATGGCTTCGGGCAATTTGCTACAACTTTCGCGTTGGAAAACAGATGATTTTTCAGTAGTCATTTTTGACATGAGCCATGTAAATCTTGCGCTACAACAGTACAAAGCGAAACCCGTTCACGGGATAATTGGTGCAGATATCCTATTAAATGGCAAAGGAATTATCGATTACTATAACCATTATCTTTATTTGAAGAAAAAATAATCGCTATTCGCAATTTTTTAGTAGTTTTAGAGTCAAATTAGCAACTATTTGACATCATGACAAAAAACTACTTATTCTCCTTACTCGTATCACTTTTAACGACTGTCGTTATGGGGCAAGTTTGTCCTGTACCGGGCAACATCGCGGTGACCAATATTACTTCGAATTCGGCTGTTATCAACTGGACCGGTTCCGGTACAACACAATGGGAAGTCTATATCACACCTGCCGGAACGGCTCCTCCAAACAGCAACACAGTCGGAACTATCGTAACCAGCAATCCTTATGTTGTGACCAATCTTATCGGATGCACTTCTTATAATGCTTATATAAAAGCCGTTTGTTCTCCAACACAGAGTAGCAATTGGTCGGCTGCAATGTCATTTTCGACCGTTTTAGGACTTAATTCCGATATTCCGGATCTGGAAGCCTGTGACGCAAGCACGACCGGTTTTGCAACATTTGACTTAACTTCGAATAATTATGCCGTATTATACGGACTTAATCCTTCCGAATATACCGTAAGTTATTTTGAAACCATAACGGATGCCTATACTAATACGTCTGCTTTGGCCTCACCAACAAACTATGTAAATATTAATCAGCAACAAATGCAGATTTATGTTCGGGTTGAAAACAACACTTCGGGATGTTTTGCGATTGCCTATTTTTACATCAGAGTGACACAAGCTCCTCATGTTTATTTGCCAGCCAACGGACAAATCTGTTACAACCAGGCAAACAGTACAGCAACCCCTTACACCATTAACACCAATTTATCAGGCAACGGATATACATTTCAATGGTCTAAAGATGGTGTGATCATCGCCGGAGCAACGGGGAATTCATTTTCTGCCACAACCGAAGGCACCTATGCTGTTTCCGTACAAAACATCATTACAGGTTGTTCGGCCATGGCTTCAACTTTATTAACCTATTCCAGTGCTGTAAATGCCAATGCTACCATAGATGATCAAACAATTACAATCAATACTACAGGACCCGGAAATTACCAATATCAGATCGATAATGAACCGGCACAATTGAGCAATACCTTTGAAAACGTAGCCTTAGGCTTTCATAGTATCGCTGTTATCCCTGTTAATTCCAGTTGCTCGCCTTTGTACCTAACCGTACAGGTAACGACACCTTCGGCACCTCGTGGACAATCGACACAAACATTCACGCAAGGACAAACGTTAGCCAACTTGGTTGTTAACGGACAAAACATTCATTGGTATGCAAATGCTTCGGCTCCCGGTTTAACAACAACTACCGAAACACGTCTACCACTGACTACAGTTTTAACGCATAATACCACTTATTATGCTTCGCAAACCATTAATGATATCGAAAGCCCGGATCGTCTGGCGGTAACGGTTCAATTAACGGCACTGAGCAACGAAGATTTTAACTTGAATAAACTAGCCTATTATCCCAACCCAGTGACGAATAGTCTTACTGTTTCCAATCCGGAAGCGTTTACCGGGATTACCGTTTCGAATTTGTTAGGACAGATCGTTTTCGACCGCAAAGTAAATTCCACTTTACACGAAATTGATTTTTCGAATCTTTCCAAAGGAATTTATATGGTCCGTGTCTCTGCTAATGATCAAAGCAAGACGTTTAAAATCATAAAAGAATAAAGAATTGAAATTACATTGTCATTAAAAAACGGAACTCAAAAGGTTCCGTTTTTTTATTATACACTAAAACAGCGATAGCATAACATGGCGCTTCTCTTTGTTCATTGCGACTATTTCGCCTCTCTTTACATCCATTTTCATTTCTCAATCGACTAAATATTAAATTATTTCACGCCGGAAAGACAAAAATAAAACTTCAAACAAATTCGTTAAATATATTTATATTTACATATATTTTGTTAAATCAACCACTAATTAACCAACAAAATAGCTCAAACTGATTTATTTTATTCAATGACACTAAACCCAAAATAAATTAAAATCTAACCCAATCTTAACTAACTAAAAAATGAAACTGATTATTGAGCAACTCAAAAAAGGAATTCAAACCCATCCTTCCGTTCTTAACAGTACCTTATCTAGTGTCAAATCATGGAAACGAGCCCAGTATATCATCCTTTCGGAGATTATAGCCGATACCTTATCGCGGTCGGAATACTTACAGGGAAATCGGAAAAACGAACTGGGAACCACTATTTCGAGTACCACGCTACACCGTATTTTTACCAATGACTACGAGACAAAAGAAAACTCCGATTTGCGTTTTCTGAAAACATTGGACAAACTGGCTATTTTTATCGGTTATGCTTCGCTAAATAGTTTTATCGCAAACCACAAAGAAAGAACCAATCCCATTTCGTTATTCGATACTAATGATGAACATACCGCCTATTTTGAACATCTTATTCATCAGTTTTGTGAAGATGAATTTCGATGCCTGCTGAAACTACCCGAAGTAAACCTGAGTCGGTTATCCGATTTTATTTTTGAAGACGGTCCGTTAACCCAACGCATCACCGGATTACTGGAAAAATATGCCAAACTGAACCTCTTTTTAAACAACGATGACAATCGGTCGAAATTTGAGATCTACGATTTCCGGATTACACGCATCGACGATACGCTGACCGTAATTTCCGCTAAAGAACGCTGGAATCTGGAATGGCGCGACGCTACCGGGACAATCAGTAACACCTACAACAAGGTAAACCTACAAACGTATTTTATCAAAAAACAACATAACACCTGGAAAATCTGGGACAATTACAATCCCGATTACCACAATCTCAGTTTGGAAGCATCGCTTAATATGCTTCAGAAAATTGAAGCCTGAAAAAACAAAAAACCTGTCAGAATACATCCGACAGGTTTTTTTTATGGTAAACATATACTATTTATAATTTTCCTTTCCGGAATACTGAATAGGATATTATCGTACTGATCAACATTAGAGTTCCTCCTAACAAAAAGGGCGCACCCGGAAATTGGAATGGCGCTTCGTCGTGGGTAAAAAAGTAGAACGTATTGGTCATTAAAGGCGGACCAATAATGGACGTTACACTCATCAAACTCGTTAAGGTTCCTTGTAATTCTCCTTGCTCCGTTGGTGGCACATGACTCGTGATAACCGATTGTAATGCCGGACCGGCGATACCTCCCAGACAATACGGTACCAGGAACATTAACATCATCCAGCCTTCATAGGCAAAGGCAAACAAGAACATTCCGATGGTATATAGTAACATTCCAACATAAATACTTTTCTCATTTCCAAGTTTTGGATTGATCCATCGGATTAAACCTCCCTGAACCAAACCAACTAGTAATCCGATGGCTCCTAATGAAATTCCGACCATTTTTTCGTCCCAATGGAAACGGTACATCGTAAAGAAACTCCAGTTACTGTGAACGGCGTGTGCCGCAATGTATAATATCGTCATGGATACCACCAATCCGATTAACGACGGGTATTTTTTCAGGTTTAACAACGAACCTACCGGATTCGCTCTTTTCCAGTCGAAAGCACGACGGTTTTCTTTGGCTAACGATTCCGGAAGGACAAATATTCCGTACAGGAAGTTAATCGCACACAAAACGGCGGCCGCATAAAACGGTACCCGCGCACCATATTGTCCCAATACACCACCAATTACCGGTCCGATGATAAATCCGAGGCCAAATGCCGCTCCAATCATTCCGAAGTTTTTCGCCCGGTCTTCAGTGGTACTGATATCGGCAATATAAGCCGAGGCTGTGGTAATACTCGCTCCGGTAATACCGGCCAAAATCCGCCCTATAAACAACCAGGTGATGGTTGGGGCGAACGAAAGCAACAGATAATCCAGTGCAAATCCCAAAAGAGAAACCAATATAATGGGTCTTCGTCCATATTTATCACTTAGGTTTCCGATTACCGGAGCAAAGATAAATTGGGTAAAAGCATAGGCAAATGTCAACCATCCGCCGTATTTGGAAGCCACACTAACGTCTCCCTGTATTAACTCTTCGATCAGTTTTGGGATTACGGGAATAATAATCCCCCAACCGGTAATATCGATGAGCATGGTTATAAATATAAAACCAATCGCTGCCGATTTTTGTTTCTGTTTCATTTATTTTTTCTTACTTAATCCGTCACAAAAATATTCTTTTTTGCTTCTGTTCGTATTTTTTCTTTTAAAGGTTATTTTATCTTTTTTAAATCGGCTTGCTTACAGGCATAAAAAAACCACGCAAAATGCGTGGTTTTATATCGTGTCGGAAGATCTCAATTATAGCTCTAACGCTTTTTTAGGATTGTTATCCATTAAGATTTCTACCGGGTTTTCCAACGCTTCTTTTACAGCCACTAAGAATCCAACAGATTCACGGCCATCAATAATTCTATGATCGTATGACAAGGCAACAAACATCACAGGAGCAATAACGATCTGACCGTTTTTAACTACCGCGCGTTCTACCACATTGTGCATTCCTAAAATACCGGATTGCGGTGGGTTGATGATTGGTGTTGACAACATACTTCCAAATACACCTCCGTTTGAAATAGTAAACGTACCACCTGTCATTTCATCTACTGTGATTTGTCCGTCACGGGCACGAATCGCCAAACGTTTGATTTCTGCCTCCACACCTCTGAAGGTCAACAATTCTGCACTACGTACAACCGGTACCATTAATCCTTTCGGACCAGAAACCGCTACGGAAATATCACAGAAATCGTAAGAAATTTTCTCTTGTCCGTCGATCATTGAGTTTACATCCGGATATAGTTGTAACGCTCTTGTAACCGCTTTTGTAAAGAAAGACATGAATCCTAATCCCAATCCGTGTTTTGCTTTGAAAGCTTCTTTATATTCTTCGCGTAAAGCATAGATCGCACTCATATCCACTTCGTTGAACGTTGTCAACATTGCTGTTTCGTTTTTAGCAGAAACCAATCTTTCCGCTACTTTACGACGCAACATGGATAATTTTGTTCTTTCCGATCCTCTGCTTCCACCTGTAGGCGTACCCATAGATGGAACTGCATTTACCGCATCATCTTTTGTAATTCTTCCACCTTTACCTGTACCAACGATTTCTGCAGGCTGAATGTTTTTCTCATCAAGAATTTTTCGTGCTGCCGGAGATGGTGTTCCCGTAGCATACGTAGTAGCTGCCGGTGCCGGAGCTGCTTTTGGAGCTTCCGCTTTAGGAGCTTCCGCCACTTTTTCTTCTTTTGCAGGTGCTGCTGCGCCACCTTCCGGTTTTGCGGCTCCTGTATCGATTAAACAAACTACCTGACCTACTGCAACGGCATCACCTTCTTCCGCTTTAAGGGTAATAATACCACTCGCTTCCGCTGGTAACTCCAGGGTTGCCTTATCGGAATCAACCTCTGCAATAGCCTGATCTTTTTCTACATAATCTCCGTCTTTTACCAACCACGTTGCGATTTCAACTTCTGTGATCGATTCCCCCGGTGAAGGGACTTTCATTTCTAAAATCATCGGTATATAATTTTATAAGGTGTTGTTATTTTTATCTGAATTTCAAATGTACAATTTAATTGAATAAATTTTTGTCAAAAACCATCGCAATTGCATTGGCGTGACGTTTTTTGGAACGGGTATAACTTCCTGCTGCCGGCGCACTGTATGCTTTTGGCGATGCTAAACGGAATTTCACTTCGTTAAAATTCATTAGCATATATCCGTAAGCTCCCATGTTTTTCGGCTCTTCCTGTGCCCAAACGAAATCGTCTGCATTCGGATATTTCGCCAATACCGCTTTTAATTGTTCTACCGGTAACGGGAATAATTGCTCGATTCGCACCAAAGCCACATCGTTTCTTCCTTTTTCTTCTCTTTCGGCCAATAGGTCGTAATAGAATTTACCAGTACAGAAAACAACCGATTTTACATCGTTCGGGTTTACCGTTACGTCGTCGATCACTTCCTGGAAGTTTCCGGTTGCAAATTCCTCAATTGAAGAAACTGCTAATGGATGACGCAATAAACTTTTCGGTGTGAATACAATCAACGGTTTACGGAACTTGGTTACCATTTGTCTACGCAACAAGTGGAAGAAGTTCGCCGGAGTAGTACAATCCGCTACATACATATTGTGTTTTGCACACAACTGTAAATAGCGCTCCATACGTGCTGAAGAGTGTTCTGCTCCCTGGTTTTCATATCCGTGCGGCAATAATAGCACCAATCCGTTTTGGTTGTTCCATTTGTCTTCCGCAGCCGAAATATACTGATCAATCATGATTTGTGCTCCGTTCGAGAAATCTCCGAACTGTGCTTCCCAGATTGTTAAGGTATTCGGGCTTGCTAAAGCATATCCGTAATCAAAACCTACAACTCCGTATTCCGACAATAATGAGTTATAGATATAGAATTTTCCTTTTTGATCTTTTAACTGGTTTAACAATACCACTTCTTCTTCCGAATCCTCCACCTTTACAACCGCATGACGGTGCGAGAAGGTTCCTCGTTCTACGTCCTGACCGGAGATACGTACATCGTACCCTTCGGTTAACAGGGAACCATAGGCTAACATTTCACCCATTGCCCAGTCTAACTTGTCCGTTTCGAAGAACATGTTTTTTCTGTCGTTAATCAGTTTCTGGATTTTGCTGATAAACTTCTTATCAGACGGTAATTCGGTTACGACTTTGGCAATGTCGGTCAATACCGCTTTGTCTACTTTCGTATCGAATTTTTGTAACATTCCTTCATCACTCACCTGCTCAAATCCTTTCCATTCATCCTGCATAAACGGTGTGATGATTGTCAAATCTTTTTTACGGGAAGCTTCCAGATTTTCTTCCAATCCCGCTTTATATTCGGCTTCCAATGCGCCAACATAGTTACTGTCGATTACATTTTCCGCTTTTAATTTCTCAGCATAGATATCTCTTGCATTTTTGTGTTTCGAGATGATCTTATATAATTGTGGCTGTGTAAAACGAGGCTCATCCCCTTCGTTATGCCCGTATTTTCTATATCCTAAAAGATCGATAAATACATCCGATCCAAATTCCATGCGGTAATCCAAGGCGAATAACATCGCGTGAACCACTGCTTCTGCATCATCTGCATTTACGTGTAATACCGGCGATAAGGTTACTTTGGCAATATCCGTACAGTAAGTAGACGAACGTGCATCTAAATAATTCGTTGTAAATCCAACCTGGTTATTGATCACTAAGTGAATCGTTCCGTTGGTTTTATATCCGTCCAGTTTTGCCATCTGAACGATTTCGTATACAATTCCCTGTCCGGCTACTGCGGCATCACCATGAACGGCGATTGGCAATACTTTTGCCGTATCGTTCGGGAAATAACGGTCTTGTTTGGCTCTGGCAATACCTTCGATTACCGCTCCAACTGTTTCCAGGTGCGACGGATTTGGCGCCAGGTTAATATTGATATTTTTTCCGGTTTGTGTCGTACGGTTTGCCGTTAATCCCAAGTGGTATTTTACGTCACCGTCGAACAACGCGTCATCATCATAATCTTTTCCGTCAAATTCCGAGAAAATATCCTGAGTTGCTTTTCCGAAAACATTGGCCAACACGTTCAAACGGCCACGGTGTGCCATTCCCATTACAAACTGCTCTACTCCTTTTTCGGCAGCCGTCTCGATCAAAGCATCCAATGCCGGAATCGCTGACTCACATCCTTCCAGAGAGAAACGTTTTTGTCCAACGTATTTGGTATGAAGGAAGTTTTCGAAAGAAACCGCTTCGTTTAATTTTTTAAGGATTCGTTTTTTCTGATCCGCATTAAAACTTGGGTGATTGTCGTTAATATCCAGTCTTTTCTGGATCCACTCGATCACTTTCGGATCACGGATATACATATATTCTACTCCGATAGACTCGCAGTATACTTTATTCAGGTGGTTTAAAATTTCCTGAAGCGTACATGGGTTAAGGTTTACTACCCGCGCTGCATCGAAAACGGTTGTCAGATCGGCTGTAGTTAGTCCGAAATTTTCAATTGCCAGTGACGGCGTAAAAATTCGTCTGTCGCGAACCGGGTTTGTTTTGGTAAACAAATGCCCACGGGTGCGATAACCATCAATCAATTTTAAAACGTTAAATTCTTTTTGTAGTTTGTCCGAAACAATAGAACAATCCGCTTGTCCATTTGCTACTGCTGCCAGTTGCTCTACCGAACCTTCGCTATATTCGCTAGCAAAATCAAACCCCTGGAAGAAGCTCCTCCAACTTGGTTCAACGCTATCTGGATTTTGTAAATATTGATCGTATAAATCTGCAAAAAATGCAGTGTGTGCCGCGTTTAAAAAGGAAAACCTATCCATAACTTTGTCTAAAGACCTTTTTTGTTAGAAAATTTTTCGCAAAAGTACGACAATTGTAATAATCTTTCAATGTTTTTCATACTTTTATGTCATAAAATATTCCTAAAAATGAACATCAAATCAAGCATCAACAGTTTTTTAACAATCTTTTTGAGTTGTGTCTTTTATTTAATGATGACTTCTACATTAAAAGCACAAGTTTATCAACAAACGGCTCAAAAAAGTGATTTCTGGCAACGCGTGCGGTTTGGAGGCGGTTTAGGACTAAACTTTGGGAATAATTTTACAAATATTAACGTTGCTCCAAGTGCCGTCTATCAGGTGAACGAATATTTCGCTGCCGGAATCGGTCTTAGCGGGAGTTATGTCAAACAAAAAAACTACTACGATTCGTATATCTACGGCGCGAGCATTATCACCCTTTTTAACCCACTACCGGAAATACAATTATCTGCCGAACTCGAGCAACTTCGCGTGAATAATACCTATACGCAATTTAACCCACATATTGAAGATGATTTCTGGAATACCGCATTATTTCTGGGCGCAGGGTATCGTGTACAGAACTTTACCATAGGGGTTCGCTACAATGTTTTGTTTAAGGAAAGTAATAATGTGTATAGCGAGGCGTTTTTACCTTTTGTCAGAATTTATTTCTAAACCAGACTTTTTGCCATTCACGTTTTAAGACCAGAAAAGCAACCTGTTCGGCCAATTCCACCAAATCGGAACCGTCCAGACTTTTAACCTGCTCCTCCGGTACGTCGATGATGTACAACAGGTTTAGGTATTCGGCAAATTTAAACTGGATCAACTGGTAAATTTTATCATGTAACCGCACTTTCAAGTCGATTGGCGCAATCGAAACGTCAAAATCAAGGCTTTCATTCGCCAGCGTAAAATCTTTATTGATCTGCTCCACCAATTTCAGGTACAACGCTTCTTTTTGTGCTTCCGAAAGCAGTAAATCGGTATTTAAAGGTGCTACAAACATGATTATACTTGTCGTTTCATCAGGTTTATCCCGAAATCTTTTAGTTCCCGTTTTTTCTCCGTCGAAATATTCATTTTTTCCAGGGTTTCGAATGCTTTTAACGTATAGGCTTCGATCGCTTCCTGCGTTACTTTGGCCGCTCCCGTTTCGATAAAAATAGTTTTAACCGACGCAATTTTATCGCTATTATCTACCGGCTGAATCGAAAATAAATGTTGCAACTCGGCTTTGGTTCCGTCGTTGGCAAATTCAAGTGCTTTTAAATACAAATAGGTCTTTTTGTTTTCGATAATATCACCACCAACCTGTTTTCCAAAAGTCAGCGGATCACCAAAAGCATCCAGATAATCGTCCTGTAACTGGAAGGCAATTCCGAGATTTAATCCAAAATCATATATCAGATCGGCATTTTCAACAGTTGCTTCCGCTACAATGGCGCCCATTTTCATGGCTGCTCCAACCAACACTGCGGTTTTGTATTCGATCATTTTCAGGTATTCCGGAATGGTCACATCGTCACGTTGTTCGAAATCGACATCCCATTGTTGTCCTTCGCAAACTTCCAAAGCGGTTTTGCTGAATAGTTTTGCAAGAGCCGAAAAAATACGGGGTTCGTATTGTTCGAAATATTGGTAGGCCAGAATCAGCATCGCATCACCCGATAAAATCCCGGTATTGATGTCCCACTTTTCGTGTACCGTTTCATTTCCTCTTCGCAAAGGCGCATCATCCATAATATCATCGTGAATCAACGAAAAATTATGAAACAGCTCCACTGCGGTTGCCGCCGCCATCGCCCGATTCGCATCGGTATCGAAAATTTCTGCCGCCATCAGCGTTAAAACCGGCCGCATTCGCTTACCTCCCAACGATAAAATATAGACAATCGGGTCGTATAAATTCCTCGGTTCTTTTTCGATCGAAAGTTTTGAAAAGTGTTCTGCAATGAGCGTCTGATAATAACTTACTGGGTGCATACCTGATATTTTCGGCTAAAATAGCGCAAATATCCGCGCCGTCAAAGCAAAAAATTTATGTTAAAATATCGTAAAAACTTTGGAAACTTTTTTAGTATTAAAAGTTTCCTTTATACATTTGCCGAAATTTTTTGACCATGAAAAACGAAATTTTAGAGAAAGCATCCGACATGTTCCTGAATCTTGGCTTTAAAAGTGTGACGATGGATGATATCGCTTCTGAAATGGGTATTTCAAAAAAAACCATTTACGAACACTATGCCACAAAAGTGGAATTAGTGAAAGCGGCGACTACCTATTTGTTTGAAAAAATATCGTCGGGTATTGATCAGATCTGCACACTGGGCAAAAATCCGATCGAAGAATTATTCGATATCAAAGATTATGTTCAGCACAATATAAAAGAGGAAAACTCCTCGACCATATTCCAGTTACAGAAATACTATCCTAAAATCCACGATTGTTTAAAATCGATGCAATTTGAAAAAATGGACACTTGTGTGATCGACAACCTGAACCGCGGTAAAGCAGCCGGATTATTCCGTCAGGAAATCGATGTAGATTTTATCGGACGTATTTACTATGCCAGCGCCATGAGCACGATGGACATTGAATTGTTTCCGGAAAAAATGTACACCCGTAAGGAACTGGATGAAAAACTGCTGGAATATCACGTTCGCGGTATTGCCACTCCGAAAGGGATTGAAATCTTAGAAAAATTACTCATTAATCAATAAACATCATATGAAAACAAGAATAACAATTGCGTTATTATTTTTTGCCATTGTCTCCCAGGCTCAGGTACAGCGTTTGTCATTAAAAGACGCGCTGAAATATGCTTTGGAAAATAAAGCCGACGCCAAAAAGGCCAAGCTGGAAGTGGAAAACAGTAATCACAAAATAGCCGAAGTGCGTTCCCGTGCCTTACCGCAAATCAGTTTGAACGGAAGCCTTACCTATAACCCTATCTTACAGTTAAATGCCTTACCGGGTGATTTCTTCGGACAACCGGGTACGACTATTTTAGCGCCGTTAGGACAAAAATGGAATTCGGTTGGTGGTGCTTCCTTAACTCAGAATATTTTCGACTATTCGGTTTTTACGGGTTTAAAAGCGGCCAAATCAACACGTGAGTTCTATCAGGTAAATGCACAGTTAACCGAAGAGCAAGTGATCGAAAAAGTAGCCAATGCCTACTATCAGGTGTTTGTTCAAAAACAAAAACTAAATACGATCGACAGCACATTGGACAATACAACCAAAGTGCGTAACATCATCGACGGTCAGTTTAAAAACGGATTGGCTAAAAAAATCGATTTGGATCGTGTAAATGTTAAATTGATCAACTTAAACTCAACAAGACAACAATTGGTCAATGGGGTACAAATGCAGGAAAACTCATTAAAGTTCCTTATCGGTTTACCGGCTTCCACGCCTATCGAAATCGTAAAAGAGGATATTCAGGTAAAACCGTTTATAAACGAAACACCATCGGTTACGAATCGTTCCGAATATCAATTGCTTGAAAAACAAAAAACACTTTTAAAATACCAGAAAGAGTCTTTTGTAGCCGAGCATTATCCAACGCTATCGCTTACAGCCAACTATAACTATATCGGACAAGGTCCTGTGATGCCTTTGGGTGCCAAACCTGCTGACGGTGTATACTGGTCGGATTTCTCAGCGATCGGATTAAACCTTAAAATTCCTGTTTTTACCGGTTTTGCGACACGCTCAAAAATCAGACAGGCGGATATCAGTTTACAAAAAATCGAAGAAGATCTTAAAGACTCTCAATTGGCTTTAGGATTGGAATTTGAAAATGCCAAATCGCAATTGAACAATAGTTTGATCACGATCAACAACCAAAAAGAAAATGTGACGCTGGCACAGGAAGTTTTCAGCAACACTAAAAACAATTACGTTAACGGGCTGGCTTCTTTAACCGACCTGTTGGATTCTGAAAATGCATTAACAGAAGCAAAAAACAACTATACTTCTGCATTATTGGAATACAAAATGGCCGAGATTCAGATCATCAAGTCCAAAGGAGAACTAAAAACACTTTTAAATCAATAACCATCAATCAATATGAAGAAAAAAATTATCACAGCAGTCGTTATATTAGGTTCTTTAGGCCTGATCGCTTATGTGTTAAGCAGCAATAAAGCAAAGAATGAAGAGAAAACAGCCGTGGTTGCCGAAACCAATGCTACGGTTGTGGTAAAAATTGACACGATAAAAACACAGCCGGTAGCTATGGATTTCGTAGCCAACGGAAATTTCTATCCGTCTCAGGAATTGAATTTTTCGGCCGAAAATTCCGGACGTGTAACCAAAGTTTTGGTGGATGAAGGAACACCGGTACGTATCGGTCAGACTTTAGCGATAATCAAAGCCGATAAAATCAACGTGGATTTACAAAATGCGGAAGCATCGTATCAGAATGCCGCTACCGACGCACAACGTTTTGAAAGCGCTTATAAAACCGGCGGGGTTACCAAACAACAGCTGGATCAGGCAAAACTGGCGCTTGCCAATGCCAAAGCGCATTTACAACAAGCCCGAATCACATTAGGTGATGCCAGTATCAAATCGTCTATCAACGGAATCGTAAACAAACGTTTTATCGAGCCTGGATCGGTGGTTTCTCCGGGAACACAATTGTTCGAATTGGTTAACGTATCGACTTTAAAATTAAAAGTTACCGTAAGCGAAGATCAAATCGCCGGACTTAAAATCGGTTCGCCAATTAAAGTAAAAGCCAGCGTTTATCCGGATAAAGAATTTAACGGAAAAATCACATTTATCGCACCTAAAGCCGATAGCAGTCTGAACTTTCCGGTAGAGATCGAAATCGCAAACAATGCCGGAAACGACCTGAAAGCAGGTATGTATGGAACGGCTTTATTCTCACCATCAAGCGACAAAACGCCATTAATGATTGCACCGCGTAATGCATTCGTAGGAAGTGTGAGCGCCAATCAGGTTTTTGTAATGCAAAAAGACGGAACGGCGAAAATGAAAAATGTAACCGCCGGAAGAATCATCGGAGAAAAAGTGGAAATCCTTAACGGATTAAGCAATGGGGATATTGTGATCACCAGTGGTCAGATCAACTTAACTGATGGTGCAAAAGTTACGGTTTTAAAATAGTTAGGTGTTGCTTCGAGACAACATAAGACTTAAAACTTAAAGAAACATATGAAATTAGCAGAAATATCCATAAAACGCCCGTCACTAATTGTCGTTCTCTTTACGATTCTGACATTAGGGGGACTATTCAGCTACGGCCTTTTGGGTTACGAGTTGATCCCGAAATTCGAAAATAACGTAATCAGTATTTCGACCATCTATCCCGGTGCTTCTCCTGGTGAGGTGGAAAATACGGTGACAAAAAAAATTGAGGATGCGATTTCCTCTTTGGAGAACATTAAAAAAATTGACTCCAAATCGTACGAAAGTTTATCCGTTGTAGCGATCCAGTTAAATAACAATGCCAATGTGGATTATGCTTTAAATGACGCACAACGTAAGATCAACGCGGTTTTAAGTGACCTTCCGGACGACGTAAAACAACCGTCATTGAGTAAATTCTCCCTGAGTGATTTACCGATTATGACCATTGCAGCCAATGCCAAAATGGACGAAGCACAGTTCTTCGATTTGATCGACAAAAAGATCAGTCCGATTTTATCCCGTGTAAATGGTGTGGCACAGATCCGTCTGATTGGTGGTCAGGAACGTGAGATTCAGGTAAACATGGATGCCAACAAAATGAAAGGCTATGGTTTATCGGTTCCGCAGGTGCAACAAGGAATTCTTACTTCCAATTTGGATTTCCCTACCGGAAACATCCAAACCCGTGATCAAAAGATCCTGATCCGTTTGGCCGGTAAATATAAAACGGTAGAAGAATTGCGAAATCTGATTGTATCCGATAATAAAGGCGTTCAAATTCGCCTTATGGATATCGCCGATGTACAGGATACACAAAAAGACGTGGAAAAAATTGCCCGTGTAGATGAGAAAAATGCGATCATCCTTCAGGTAATCAAACAATCGGATGCGAATGCCGTAGAGGTAAGTGAGCACATCCAAAAATTATTAGGACAATTAAAAGTAGACTACAAAGCACAGGATTTACAGTTGGATATCGCCAACGATAGCTCGGTGTTTACACTTCAGGCAGCCGATTCGGTTATCCACGATTTGATTCTTGCGGTTATCCTGGTAGCATTGGTAATGTTGTTTTTCCTTCACAGTGTACGTAACTCCTTGATCGTAATGGTATCGATTCCGGCTTCGTTAATCGCGACGTTTATCGGATTCGTATTCCTGGATTATACCCTAAACTTAATGAGTTTATTAGGTCTTTCACTTGTAGTAGGTATTCTTGTGGATGACGCAATTGTGGTATTGGAAAATATATATAGGCACATGGAGATGGGTAAAAACCGGGTTCGCGCCGCATACGATGCAACAGCCGAAATCGGTGGAACGGTAGTTTCGATTACGTTGGTAATCGTGGTGGTATTCTTACCGATCGCGATGAGTACCGGATTGGTATCGAACATTATTACGCAGTTCTGTGTAACCGTAATTATCTCTACCTTATTATCATTGCTTTCATCCTTTACTATTGTACCTTGGTTATCGTCTCGTTTCGGTAAATTGGAGCACATTGAAGGTAAAAACTTATTCGGACGTATCATTTTAGGATTCGAAAGTATCTTAACTCGTTTTACCAACTGGGTAAGTGATATTCTGGTTTGGTGTTTGGGTCATAAGAAAACAACATTGGGGATTGTTGCCGGTTTATTCTTCGCATCTTTATATATGGTTGCTGGTGGATATGTGGGTGGTGAGTTCTTCGCCCGTTCGGATGCCGGTGAATTCTTAGTGCAAATTGAAATGCCAAAAGATGCTTCATTAGAGCAAACCAACTTTATGACGCAAAAAGCGGAGGATTTCCTTAAAAAACAAAAAGAAGTAAAAAGCTTGATCACTACTGTAGGTCAAACCAGTGAAGGTTTTGGTGGAACACAGGCAACTGCTTATAAATCGGAGATCCGTGTAAAATTAGTAGATCAGGATCAACGTGAGGATGACTCGTATGTATATGCGGCGAAGACCAAACTTAAAATGCAAAACGTATTAGTTGGTCCGAAAATCAAAACCGTAGGTATGAGTATCATGGGTACTGCCGAAGAAGCGCCATTGGCGTTGGTCGTTACGGGTACAACTTTAGACAGCGCAATGGTTTTTGCCAAAGCAGCCGAAAAAGAATTGTATAAAATTAAAGGAGCTTCGGAGATTAAATTATCGGTTGAAACCGGAAACCCGGAGGTTAACGTTCAGGTAGATCGTGATAAAATGGCGGCTTTAGGGCTTACATTACAAACGGTGGGTATGACAATGCAAACGGCTTTTAGTGGTAACACCGATGGTAAATACCGTGCCGGAGAATACGAATACGACATCAATATCCGATACAACGCTTTCGACAGAAAGAACATCAACGATGTAAGTAACCTTATCTTCGTTAATAATAAAGGAGAACAAATCAAATTATCGCAATTCGCAACGGTAAAAGAAGGATCCGGACCAAGCCAGTTAGAGCGTCGTGATAAGAGTGCTTCGGTTACCGTACAGGGACAAACCGTAGGTCGTCCTACCGGTACTGTTGCTGCGGAATGGCAATCGGCTTTCGAAAAATTACACAAACCAACCGGAGTAAACTACGTTTGGGGTGGTGATATGGAAAACCAGACCGAAGGTTTTGGTACTTTAGGATTTGCATTATTAGCGGCGATCATTTTGGTTTACTTAGTAATGGTTGGACTTTACGACAGTTATGTTCACCCGTTTGTAGTATTGTTCTCGGTTCCGTTATCGTTTATCGGTGCGTTACTGGCCTTAGGTTTAACCAACAACTCGTTAAATATCTTTACCATTCTGGGGATCATCATGTTGATCGGATTGGTGTGTAAGAATGCGATTATGTTGGTCGACTTTACCAACCAACGTCGTGCGGCCGGTGAATCAATTCACGATGCATTGATCCAGGCGAACCATGCGCGTCTTCGTCCGATTTTGATGACGACTATTGCGATGGTGTTTGGTATGTTACCGATCGCATTGGCTTCAGGTGCCGGTGCTGAGTGGAAAAACGGTTTGGCCTGGGTTATTATTGGAGGTTTGATCAGTTCGTTATTCCTGACATTGGTTATCGTTCCGGTAATCTATGATATCATGGAAAAAATTGTTCACAAATTCTCCAAAGGCAAATCAACCGATTATGCTCAGTTGATGGTGGAAGACTATGTTCCGAACGAAATAAGTGAAGACGGTTTTACACCAACCCATAAAATGTAAACAAACAAAGCAATTTAAACTAAGAATGGCGGTTATGAAATTTCATAACCGCCATTCCTCATTTAGAAGCGAACCCTATTAAGGTCCTGCGAACAGTATTAATTTTTTTTGAAGGTCAAACCGTAATTAATTTCTGTTTACTAACGCTTCCTGTTTCCAGTTTTTGATATCAGAAATTCTGCTGTTGGAATAATCTACTTCGCTTAGCGTCGCTTTATTCCAGAAAAACCATTTTCCGGTTTTTTGTCCGTCTGCATATTCTCCTATCGCCTGCTTGGATCCGTCTTCGTTAAACGAAGCCCATTTTCCATGCGGTTTTGCATCTTTGTAAAAGCCTTCCTGTTTCAACTGACCATTATCATAATAATAGGTCGCCTTGACTAAATTACCGACAATCTCATATTTAGGTTCTACATTTTGAGCGAAAATCACTCCAGAAAACAGCAACAATCCGGCAATTAAGTTCTTTTTCATAGCTTTAGTTTTTAAATAGTTAATCAATTCTAAATCAAATTTAAAAAATGTATTTACAATTTCAAAACTTTCACTTAACAATTTCGTAACATTGCAGTTAAATTTAACATTGGAAGCCTGTTTTAAGGCAATTCGGATTCCTTTTCCTGATTTTATTCCACAGAAACTTTAACCTATTGACTTTAAACTTGAAACAAAAAACCTAAATTTGCGCATAAATTTTTAAGAAATGTACAGAAGTCATAATTGTGGAGCGTTACGAGCTTCCGATAGCAACAAAGAAGTTACTTTAGCCGGATGGGTGCAAAAAACACGTGATAAAGGTTTTATGATATGGGTGGACTTACGCGACCGTTACGGAATTACACAATTAATTTTTGATGCCAACAGAACGAGTCCGGAAGTTTTTGAAAAAGCAAAAACATTAGGCCGTGAATTTGTAGTTCAGGTAAAAGGAACCGTGATTGAACGCGAATCCAAAAATCCAAATATGCCAACCGGTGATATCGAAATTTTGGTTAACGAACTAAATGTTTTGAATACCGCTTTAACCCCTCCGTTTACAATCGAAGATGAAACCGATGGTGGTGAAGATATCCGTATGAAGTTCCGTTATCTGGATATTCGTCGTAATCCGGTAAAAAACAATTTGTTGTTCCGTCATAAAGTGGCACAGGAAGTACGTAACTACTTGTCGGCACAAGACTTCTGTGAAGTGGAAACACCGTATTTAATTAAGTCGACTCCGGAAGGCGCACGTGATTTCGTTGTCCCATCCCGTATGAACGAAGGTCAGTTTTATGCCTTACCACAATCGCCGCAAACCTTTAAACAGTTGTTAATGGTAGGTGGTATGGATAAATATTTCCAGATCGTAAAATGTTTCCGCGACGAGGATTTAAGAGCTGACAGACAACCGGAATTTACACAAATTGACTGTGAAATGGCTTTCGTAGAACAGGAAGACATCCTGGATACTTTCGAAGGACTAACCCGTCATTTATTAAAAGAAATAAAAGGTATTGAAGTAGACAAATTCCCACGAATGACCTACGATCATGCCATGAAAACCTACGGTAACGACAAACCGGATATCCGTTTCGGAATGGAATTCGGAGAATTGAACGACGTAGCACAACATAAAGAATTTGCCGTATTTAACTCGGCCGAATTAGTAGTTGGTATCGCCGTTCCCGGTACTGCAAGCTATACCCGTAAAGAGATCGACAACCTTATTGACTGGGTAAAACGCCCACAAATTGGCGCGTCCGGTATGGTATATTGTAAATACGAAGCCGACGGTTCTTTAAAATCATCGGTTGATAAATTCTACGATCAGGACGATTTAGCCAACTGGGCAAAAGCGACCAACGCAAAACCAGGTGACCTAATTTTGGTTTTATCCGGTCCGGCTCACAAAACCCGTACACAGTTAAGCGCCTTACGTATGGAAGTAGCAACCCGTTTGGGATTGCGTAAATCCGACGAGTTCGCGCCGTTATGGGTAGTAGATTTCCCACTTTTGGAATGGGACGAAGAAAGTGCTCGTTTCCACGCGATGCACCACCCGTTTACCTCTCCAAAACCGGAAGACATGCATTTATTAGACACCGATCCGGGTAAAGTGAGAGCAAACGCCTACGATATGGTATTGAACGGAAATGAGATTGGTGGTGGATCAATTCGTATCCACGATAAAGAAACCCAAAAATTAATGTTCCAACATTTAGGATTCTCCGATGAAGAGGCAAAAGCACAATTCGGATTCCTGATGGACGCGTTCCAATATGGTGCACCACCACATGGCGGACTGGCATTTGGTCTTGACCGACTGGTTTCTATTTTAGGCGGACAGGAAACGATTCGCGATTTTATTGCTTTTCCGAAAAATAATTCCGGTAGAGACGTAATGATTGATGCTCCTGCTGCGATCGACAACAAGCAACTTGAAGAATTATCGATAAAATTAGACCTTAAATAATATCGTAAAGCGGAGTAACATCCGCTTTTTTTTATCGATTTTAAAAAAAATTAACACTAATTTAAAGTCTTCAAAATTTAAACATTTTTGTTTGTTTTTTTTCATCAAAAACTTGCTTGTGTTAAAAAAAAGTATATCTTTGAGTATTATTAATTATTTTTTATTATTACACTATGCGAACAGGCAAAGTAAAATTTTTTAATGAATCCAAAGGTTATGGATTTATTACTGACGAAGAAACTGGAAAAGACATTTTTGTTCACGCTACAGGAATTAAAGTTGAAACTTTAAACGAAGGCGACAAAGTTTCTTACGAAGAAGAAGACGGAAGAAAAGGTAAAGTAGCTGCTAAAGTAGTAGTTATCGAAGACTAATATATATATTAATTTTTGGTTACCTAAATGGACTAAGCCGCTCATAACCGAGCGGCTTTTTTATATTTTCACTTTCCTTAAAAATAGTTCCTCAAAATTTTGTTATTTATATTTAGTCTAAATATGTTTTGCATTTATGACAGAAAACAACGGTAAATTGATTAAAAAATAAGGTTGCTTATCCCGTTTAGGAGTGTATATTTGTGAATTATTTCCAGAATTAAGAGAACTAAAATCATGCAAACAAATCAAATTGATTACATTCCAATAGTGATGCAATCACTACTAGCTATCGGGTTTGTGGTTACAACGATCATAATTTCAGGGCTATTAGGTCCTAAAAGACACTCTCAAAACAAGGACAAAAACTTCGAGTGCGGTATCGAATCTGTAGGAAACGCCCGTATTCCTTTCTCCGTTAAATACTTTTTAGTCGCCATATTATTTGTTCTTTTTGATGTTGAAGTAATCTTCATGTATCCATGGGCTGTGAATTTCAAAGCTATGGGTGTTGAAGGTTTTATGAAAATGGGTATTTTCATGACGCTTCTTGTCGTAGGTTTCTTCTACGTAATCAAGAAGAAAGGATTGGAATGGGAATAAAGAATTCAGAATTTTAATCTGTCTCAAAATACTTGGGATACTTAAAGTTTAAAATAATAAAACGATGAGTGATACTTCAAAATATAATACGGTAGACGCACCGGAAGGATATGCCGGTGAAGGTTTCTTTGCTACCAAATTGGATTCCGTTGTCGGATTAGCCAGAGCCAACTCGCTATGGCCTTTGCCTTTTGCAACTTCATGCTGTGGTATTGAATTTATGGCTACTATGGCCGCTCACTACGATGTGGCACGTTTCGGATCGGAACGTATGAGTTTCTCACCAAGACAAGCCGATATGCTTTTGGTTATGGGTACTATCGCTAAAAAAATGGCGCCTATCTTACGTCAGGTATACGAGCAAATGTCCGAACCAAAATGGGTTATTGCCGTAGGTGCCTGCGCTTCTTCAGGTGGTGTATTCGACACGTATTCTGTACTTCAGGGAATCGATAAAGTAATCCCGGTTGACGTATATGTTCCCGGATGTCCGCCAAGACCGGAACAAATTCTGGATGGTATTATGCGACTTCAGGAGATTGTTAAAAGCGAATCCGTAAGACGAAGAGGCTCCGACGAATATAAAGATTTATTAGGTTCTTATAACATCAAGTAAAATGGCTTTAGAAACCTCTGTAATACAAAAAAAACTAATTGAAAACTTCGGTTTAAAAGTAACCGATTTCTTTCAACAACATGATATTTTCACATTTGAAGTAGCATCAGACTCTATCGTAGAAGTTATGAAATTTCTAAGAGATGATGCTACTTTACGTTTTAATTTCCTAACCGATTTGTGTGGTATTCATTACCCGGATTACGAAAAAGAACGCCAGTTTGCCGTGGTATACCACATGCACAACTGGATGGACAATGTTCGTATCCGTATCAAATGCTATTTGGATGGCGATAAACCCGAAATCGATACGGTTTCCGGATTATTCCTAAGCTCCAACTGGCAGGAAAGAGAAACCTATGATTTTTACGGGATTATTTTCAAAGGCCATCCGCAATTGAAACGTATCCTGAATATGGATGAAATGACCTCGTTCCCGCTTCGAAAAGAATTCCCTATGGAAGACAGCGGACGAACGGATAAAGACGACCGATTCTTCGGTAGAACATCCCAAAATTGCTAATAGTAACCTGAAAAAAATATTTTACAGCTAAAATGTCAGATCTATTATTATCACCGGAACACCGATATGCGAAAGAAATCGAAAAGAGACGCAATGAAGACGGCAGCGAACTTTCCATATTAAACCTGGGGCCAACGCACCCGGCGACACACGGTATTTTCCAAAATATCCTCCTAATGGACGGAGAACGGATCCTGGACGGCGAAGGAACTGTGGGTTATATCCACCGTGCTTTCGAAAAAATTGCCGAAAACAGACCGTTCTACCAGATTACGGTTTTAACCGATCGTATGAACTATTGCTCCGCTCCTATTAATAATATGGGTTGGTGGATGACTTTGGAAAAAGCACTTGGAATTGAAGTTCCAAAACGCGTACAATACCTTCGTGTTATTATAATGGAGTTAGCCCGTATTGCCGATCATATTATCTGTAGTTCGGTTATGGGTGTGGATACCGGAGCCTTAACCGGTTTCTTATATGTATTCCAGTTCCGTGAAAAAATCTATGAAATTTACGAAGAAATCTGCGGTGCCCGTTTAACAACAAACATGGGGCGTATCGGAGGTTTTGAAAGAGAATGGAGCCCGGAAGCTTTTAAAAAGATCGATGCCTTTTTGGAAGAGTTCCCTCCTATATGGACAGAGTTTGAAAACCTGTTAACCCGTAACCGTATCTTTATGGATCGTACTATCGGAGTTGGAGCTATTTCAGCCGAAAAAGCGATTAGCTATGGTTTTACAGGTCCTAACCTACGTGCTGCCGGTGTCGATTATGACGTTCGTGTAATGCAGCCGTACAGTTCTTACGAAGATTTTGAATTTAATATCCCTGTAGGAAAACACGGTGATACGTACGATCGTTTCTGCGTGCGTAATGCCGAGGTATGGGAAAGTTTAAGTATTATCCGTCAGGCGTTGGCAAAACTTCCGGAAGGACCTTTCCACGCTGATGTTCCGGATTATTATCTACCTCCAAAAGACGAAGTATACCACAATATGGAAGCGCTTATCTACCACTTTAAAATTGTGATGGGTGAAGTTCCGGTTCCGTTAACCGAAGTATACCATCCAGTAGAAGGCGGTAACGGAGAAGTTGGTTTCTATTTGATCACCGACGGTAGCCGTACCCCATATCGCTTGCATTTCAGAAGACCTTGTTTTATCTATTACCAGGCGTATAACGATATGGTTAGAGGACAAATGCTTTCGGATGCCATCGCAACTTTGTCAAGTCTTAACGTAATTGCAGGTGAATTAGACGCATAAGGATTATGGAAAATACACAGTATAAACAAGAAATAAATATCACGCCGGAACTGATGACGCGTATTAACGAGTTAATCGGCCATTATCCGGACGACAAAAGAAAATCGGCTTTATTGCCGGTATTACACGAAGTACAGGATGCACACGAAAACTGGTTAAGTTATCCGTTAATGGATAAAGTGGCCGAAATCCTAAACATCCAACCGATTGAAGTATATGAGGTAGTATCGTTTTATACGATGTACAACCAAAAACCAATCGGAAAATACATGTTCGAGTTTTGCCGTACTTCCTGTTGTGCCGTTCGCGGTGCCGAAGATCTGATGGATTATACCTGCGAAAAACTGGGTATCAAAGAAGGAGAAACCACTCCGGATGGTATGTTTACCGTTGTGGGTGTGGAATGTCTTGGTGCCTGCGGATACGCTCCGATGATGCAGGTTGGTGATTTCTACAAAGAGCACCTGACCAAAGAAAAGGTAGATACCATCATCGCGGAATGCAGAGAAGGAAAAATCAACTTACACGATAAATAATACCATGGGAAGAAAGATATTATTAGACAAGATAAACATTCCAGGTATCAAAACCTACGAAGTGTACCGCCAGAACGGAGGATATGCTTCTGTTGAAAAAGCACTGAAAACATTAACTCCAGACGAAGTAACCGAAGAAGTAAAAACTTCCGGATTACGAGGTCGTGGTGGAGCGGGTTTCCCCGTTGGACTAAAATGGAGTTTTATCGATAAAAAATCGGGTAAACCAAGACACCTGGTATGTAATGCCGACGAATCGGAACCGGGTACTTTTAAAGACCGTTTCCTGATGGAATATATCCCACACTTATTAATTGAAGGTATGATCACGTCCAGCTATGCGTTGGGTGCGAATCTGTCCTATATCTATATCCGTGGGGAATATATGTGGGTATTTAAAATCCTGGAAAGAGCCATCAAAGAAGCCTATGCGGCCGGATGGTTAGGAAAAAACATCTTAGGTACCGATTTCTCTTTGGACCTTCATGTGCATTGTGGTGCCGGAGCCTATATCTGTGGTGAGGAAACTGCTTTGATCGAATCATTGGAAGGAAAAAGAGGAAACCCACGAATCAAACCACCATTCCCGGCGGTTAGCGGTTTATGGGCCAACCCTACTGTAGTAAACAACGTAGAATCCATTGCAGCTGTGCCATGGATCGTTAATAATTCCGGAGCAGAGTATGCTACTATCGGAATCGGACGTTCTACAGGAACCAAATTGATTTCGGCTTCCGGACATATCAAAAACCCGGGTGTATACGAAATCGAATTGGGATTAAGTGTGGAGGAATTTATGAATTCCGACGAGTATTTAGGTGGAATGATGAACGACAGACCGCTTAAAGCTTTGGTTCCGGGAGGTTCATCCGTGCCAATTTTACCGGCACATTTAATCTATAAAACCGCAAACGGAGACGACCGTTTAATGTCGTACGAATCGTTGAGCGACGGTGGTTTTGCTACCGGTTCAATGTTGGGTTCCGGCGGATTTATTGTCTATAACGACACGACTTGTATCGTACGAAATACCTGGAATTTTTCCCGTTTCTACCACCACGAAAGCTGCGGACAGTGTTCGCCATGTCGTGAAGGTACCGGATGGTTGGAAAAAGTATTACACCGAATCGAAAACGGTCACGGACGTATGGAAGATATCGACTTGCTTTGGGACATTCAGAGCAAAATCGAAGGAAACACAATCTGTCCGTTGGGTGATGCTGCTGCATGGCCGGTGGCTGCCGCAATTCGTCACTTTAGAGACGAGTTCGAATACCACGTTCGTTTCCCGGAAAAGATCAAAAACAGAGATCACTTTGTGGAAGAACCTTTCGAAAAGGTACGCCACTTAATTGCAAAACAAACAGTATAAAGTCAAGAATCGCACTATGAAAGTTACTATAGACGGTCACGAAATAGAAGTAGAACCAGGAACCACTATCCTGCAGGCTGCCCGAATGATTGGAGGAGAATCCGTTCCGCCGGCAATGTGTTATTACTCCAAATTAAAAGGAAGCGGAGGAAAATGCCGTTGCTGTTTAGTAGAAGTTTCCAAAGGTAGTGATGCCAATCCTACGCCAATGCCTAAATTGATGGCATCGTGCGTAACTGGTGTTATGGACGGTATGGAAGTAAAAAGTATCTCTTCACCAAGAGTTGTGGAAGCCCGTAAATCGGTTACCGAATTCTTATTAATCAATCACCCGCTGGATTGTCCGGTTTGTGATCAGGCTGGTGAATGTGATCTGCAAAACCTAAGTTTTAATAACGGAAAATCCGAAACCCGTTTTATCGAAGAAAAAAGAACCTTCGAACCGGAAAACATCGGTGAAAATATTCAGTTACACATGAACCGTTGCATCCTGTGCTACCGTTGTGTGATGACAGCCGATCAGTTAACCGACGGACGTGTACACGGTGTTGTAAATCGTGGTGATCATTCGCAAATTTCAACCTGTATTTCCAAGGCGATCGATAATGAATTCTCCGGAAACATGATCGACGTATGTCCGGTTGGAGCGTTGACGGATAAAACCTTCCGTTTTAAATCGAGAGTTTGGTTTAACAAACCATTCAATGCACATAGAGACTGTGATAAATGTTGTGGAAAAACAACTGTTTGGATGTTCGGAAACGAAATTCAGCGTGTAACAGCCCGTAAAGATGAATACCACGAAGTAGAAGAGTTTATCTGTAACAGCTGTCGTTTTGACCATAAAGATGTAAAAGACTGGGTAATCGAAGGACCTCGTAAATTCGAGAAATTCTCCGTAATCAACCAGAACAACTACACCCGTAAACTGGACAAAGTAACGATCGAAACCGAAAAACAAATTCTTTTGGGTCGCGATCAGGACAGAAAGAAAATCAGTATGGTGGAAGTTCCGCTTAAGAACACCGAAAATTCTAAATCATAATACGCCATGGAGAGTACGATAATTATAGAAAAAAGTGTCATTATTATTGCAGTTTTCGCTTTAACCATGCTAATGGCCATGTATTCTACTTTGGCCGAACGTAAAATCGCGGCCTGGCTTCAGGATCGTGTCGGACCCAACCGTGCCGGTAAAGGGGGAATCCTGCAACCGCTTGCCGATGGTCTGAAATTGTTTTCAAAAGAAGAATTCTTACCGAATACCCCTAATAAATTCCTGTTTGTAATCGGACCTGCCATTTCGATGAGTATGGCCTTAATTACAAGTGCGGTAATTCCGTGGGGTGACAAATTGCATTTGTTCGGACGTGATATTATCCTTCAGGCTACCGATATCGACGTAGCGATGCTGTTTATCTTCGGCGTTTTGTCGGTGAGTGTATATGGTATTATGATTGGTGGATGGGCGTCAAACAATAAATTCTCCCTGATGAGTGCTATGCGTGCCGGATCGCAAATGATCTCGTACGAGGTAGCAATGGGACTGGCAATCATTGCTTTGGTGATGATGTCCGGAACGTTGAGCTTACGCGAAATCGCAGCACAACAATCCGGTATGAACTGGAATATTTTCTACCAGCCGCTTGGATTCCTGATCTTTTTAGTGTGTTCGTTTGCCGAAACCAACAGAACACCATTTGACCTTGCCGAGTGTGAGGCCGAGTTGATCGGTGGTTACCATACGGAATATTCGTCTATGAAAATGGGATTCTATTTATTCGCCGAATACGCGAGTATGTTTATCTCTTCAACGATTCTGGCCGTATTGTATTTCGGAGCCTACAACTACCCGGGAATGGACTGGGCTGTTGAAAACTGGGGTGTAAATATTGCCAACGTTATCGGAATGGTAGTCTTGTTTGCCAAAATCTGTTTCTTCATCTTCTTCTATATGTGGATTCGATGGACGATCCCGAGATTCCGATATGACCAGTTGATGAATTTGGGATGGAAGATGTTAATTCCTCTGGCCATTGTAAACATTGTTATAACGGGAGCAGTAATATTACTTTTCCAATAATAAAATAATACAGAAATGTCATTAGATACAGTTTCATTATCAGGAAGAAAAAAAGAGGTTTCCAACAAAAAGATGACTTTTTGGGAAAGCCTTTACCTGGTTGCGATCGCAAAAGGTTTAGTCATTACGATCCGCCACTTGTTTAAAAGAAAAGTTACGATTAAATACCCGGAACAAAAACGGGAATTTAGCCCGGTATATCGCGGTCAGCATATGTTAATGCGCGATGATGAAGGTCGTGAGCGTTGTACTGCCTGCGGACTTTGTGCGCTTTCCTGTCCGGCTGAGGCAATCACAATGAAAGCCGAAGAGCGTAAACCGGAAGAAAAACATTTATACCGCGAAGAAAAATACGCTTCGATCTACGAAATCAATATGTTGCGTTGTATTTTCTGCGGATTATGTGAAGAGGCTTGTCCGAAACAAGCGATTTACCTTACCAAATCGAAGGTTATCGTGAAATCGAACAGCAACCGTGAAGATTTTATCTACGGAAAAGACAAATTGGTAATGCCGTTGGAAATGGCTATCCAAAATACTAACCAGAATAAGGCAAGTTAATTATGATTGAAGTTTTATTTTATATACTATCGACCATTACACTAGGTACGGCACTGCTTACGATCTTTAGCAGAAACCCGATCCACAGTGCGATTTACCTGGTTATCTGTTTCTTTTCGATTGCAGGACATTACCTGTTACTAAATGCGCAGTTCCTTGCGATTGTGCACGTTATCGTATATTCCGGTGCCATCATGATCCTGATGTTGTTTACCATCATGTTGATGAACCTGAACAAAGAACACGAAAAACACAAACCAAAACTGATTATCATTGCCGCTACCATCGCCTTCTGTTTGGTTGCGTTGGTATTATTGGCTGCTTTACTAAAAACCAAACCGGTTGTAGAAAGTTATTACAATTCGGGTACCGACTTCCAGTCGATTAAAGTATTAGGTCAGGTGTTGTTAAACGAATACATGGTTCCATTCGAGTTTGCTTCGGTATTACTATTGGTAGCCATGATCGGTGCGGTATTAATTTCAAAAAAAGAAAAAGAAAAAGCCTAAATTGATATGGAACATATTTTAAAAGAAATAGGTGTAGAAACCTACTTATATTTATCGGCTCTACTATTCAGCATAGGTGTTTTTGGAATCCTTTTGCGTAGAAATGCCATCATCATGTTTATGTCTATCGAGATCATGTTGAATGCCGTGAATTTGCTATTGGTTGCGTTTTCTACCTTCCATCAGGATGCTTCCGGACAAGTGTTCGTATTTTTCTCGATGGCTGTGGCCGCTGCCGAAGTTGCCGTAGGTTTAGCGATTCTGGTTTCGATTTTCCGTAACCTTGGATCGATTGATATTGACAATTTAAAGAATTTAAAAGGATAATCCCTAATGGAGACAAGTTTAGTTTTACTCTTATTATTGGCCCCTTTTGTCGGGTTTTTATCTAATATATTTTTTGGAAAACAACTCGGTAAAACCGGTTCCGGTGTTCTGGGAACGTTAGCCGTTGTGGTTTCCTTCTTTGTTTCCTGCTACTTCTTCGCACAAGTAAGCGGAAGCAAACAGCCCATTAATGTGCATCTATTCGACTGGATTTCGCTTGGAAAATTCAGCATTAATTTCGATATACTATTAGATCAGTTATCCCTGTTATGGTTGCTGTTCGTTACCGGTATCGGATCGTTGATCCATATCTACTCGATCAGTTATATGCATGACGACGAAAACATCCATAAGTTTTTCGCCTACCTGAATTTGTTTATTTTCTTTATGATCACTTTGGTAGTGGGAAGCAACTTATTAATCATGTTTATCGGATGGGAAGGCGTTGGATTATGTTCCTACCTGTTAATCGGGTTCTGGCATAAAAACCAGGAATATAACGACGCTGCTAAAAAAGCATTTATCATGAACCGTATCGGGGATTTAGGTTTCCTGATTGGAATCTTTATCATCGGATATTTATTCAATTCATTGGATTTTAACGTAATCAAACAAGCGGTATTAACGGGATCAAATCCTGAAGTAGCCGGTTGGTTGAGTATCGCTACGTTGTGTTTATTTATCGGAGCTTCCGGTAAAAGTGCGCAAATTCCATTGTATACCTGGTTACCGGATGCGATGGCAGGACCAACTCCTGTTTCGGCTTTAATTCACGCTGCAACGATGGTAACAGCCGGTATCTTTATGATCACCCGTTTGAATTTCTTATTCGACCTAACACCGGATGTTCAGAATATCATTGCCGTGGTTGGAGCCATCACTTCGTTGGTAGCCGCTTCTATCGGATTGGTACAAAACGATATCAAAAAAGTATTGGCCTACTCTACCGTTTCCCAATTGGGATTAATGTTCCTGGCTTTAGGTTTGGGAGCTTATGAGGTAGCCGTATTCCATGTAATCACACACGCTTTCTTTAAAGCTTGTTTATTCCTTGGTTCGGGTTCGGTTATCCACGCCTTACACGGCGAACAGGATATGCGTAGAATGGGTGGTTTAAAAGGCGCGATGAAAGTTACTTTCCTTACGTTCCTATTGGCAACCCTTGCCATTTCGGGTATTCCGCCATTTGCCGGTTTCTTCTCTAAAGACGAAATCCTGATGGTAGCCTTCCACGAAAATAAAGTATTATGGGTAATCGCAGCAGTAGCATCTATCATGACTGCTTTCTATATGTTCCGTTTGTTATACCTGACATTCTTTAAAGAATTCAGAGGTACCGAAGAACAAAAACATCATTTACACGAAAGTCCGATGCTGATCACCTTCCCATTAATGGTTTTAGGCGTATTATCAGTAGTTGGTGGAGCAATCAGTCTTCCGGGTAACAGCTGGTTAAACCATTATCTGGAACCGATTTTTGCACATGCTCCGCACGAAGCACATCATTTGGGTACAACCGAATATATGTTAATGGCTTTTGCCGTTGTGGGAGCGCTTATCGGAATCGGAATTGCCTATTCCAAATACATCAAAAAAGCAGAAGTTCCGGCAGAAGACGATCAGATCACCGGTTTTGCCAAAGTGTTATACAACAAATACTATGTGGACGAAGCCTATATGGCCGTAATTGTAAAACCAATTTATTCGTTATCAAAATTCCTTAGGGATTATATTGAGACTGGATTGTCGCAAATTATCTTCGGATTCGGAGCGGTTGCCGACGGATTGGCTTTACAAGGTAAAAAATTACAAAACGGAAATATCGGTTTTTATTTATTCGCCTTTGTATTCGGACTTTGTTCGGTAGTGTTTTATTTATTCTTTTTACGATAATCTATTAAAAATGGACGTAACAATAGTACTCTTAATCTTATTACTCGGAGCGGTTGTCACTTATTTTTCAGGAAATAAAGCGGCATCCAAAGTAGCTTTGCTTTTTAGCGCAGTTGCTTTTGGCGCTTCCCTTATGATTCTAAATCAATATAATCAGGGAATCGATTGCGGTTTTTCAGCAGTCTGGATGACCAACCCAAATATCCTTTTCTCACTGAAAGCAGACGGACTGGCTTTAGCTATGGTACTTTTAACTACCGTATTAACGCCGTTAATCATACTGTCTTCTTTCGGAAACAATTTTAACAACGCCAAAAACTTCTACGCTTTAGTAATGTTTATGGCTTTTGCAATGACAGGTACTTTCCTGGCCTCCGACGGTTTCTTATATTATATTTTCTGGGAACTTTCGTTAATCCCGATTTATTTTATCGCATTACTTTGGGGGAATGGCGATGCCGCTGAACGCAAAAAAGCAGTAATCAAATTCTTTATCTATACGTTTGCCGGTTCGTTATTTATGTTGGTTGGGTTTATCTACCTGTACCAAAAAGCCGGAAGCTTCCAATTGGATAAATTATACGCATTGGAATTATCGTCTACAGAAGAGTTCTGGATTTTCCTGGCCTTTTTCTTTGCTTATGCGATCAAAATTCCAATCATCCCATTCCACACATGGCAGGCCAATGTATACCAGAAAGCACCAACTGTTGGAACCATGCTTTTATCCGGTATCATGCTTAAAATGGGATTATATTCCGTAATCCGTTGGCAGTTGCCAATCGCGCCGAATGCCGCTCAGGAATTACTATATACCATTGTTGGTTTAAGTATTGCCGGTGTTATTTACGGTTCGGTTGTAGCCTTAAAACAACGTGATTTAAAGAAATTATTAGCGTATTCGTCTTTGGCGCACGTAGGATTAATCGCTGCCGGATGTTATACGTTAACACTAGATGGTTTACGCGGTGCCGTATTGCAAATGATCGCACACGGTTTTGTAATCGTAGGTTTGTTCTTTGCTGCCGAAATCATTTACCGTCGTTTCGAAACCCGTACCATTGCCGACATGGGTGGTATCCGTTCACAATCACCAAAATTCACGTCGATGTTTATGATTCTGGTATTGGCATCGGTTGCCTTACCGGGGACGTTTAACTTTGTGGGTGAGTTTACCGTATTATACAGTTTGTTCCAAACCAATCTGGCCTTTGCCATCGTAGGTGGAACAACCATCATCCTGGGAGCATTCTATATGTTGCGTATGTTCCAACAGGCCATGTTAGGAGAAACAAATGCAAAACCATTTGCAGATGTGAGCTTTAATGAAGGAATTGTTTTTGTGCTAATCATCGGTTTCCTATTGTTCTTCGGATTGTATCCGAAACCAATTATCGATTTGATTACGCCAAGTATACAAGATATTTTAGTACATATTAAATAAATTTAGTCCAGCATAATGAGTACAATAATAGCAATTGCAGTATTAGGGGTTGTTTGCCTGCTAGCTGAAATTTTTAACTTACGAAAAGCCATTATTCCAATAACCGTTGCCGGTTTGTTGGCGATATTGGGTATGACCGTGACTGAATTTAACGTAACTGAAAGCTACTACAACAATATGATTGTAGTAAACCGTTTTACGGTGGCTTTTTCAAGTCTGTTTATTCTGCTAACTCTTTTTCTGGTTACGCTGAGTCATCATTTTTACAAAAATCGTCCGTCTAAAGTTTCTGATTTTATCGCGATCAAAATTTTCCTTTTATTAGGAGCTGTCGCAATGGTATCGTTCGGAAACCTGGCGATGTTTTTCTTAGGTCTTGAGATTTTATCCATTTCATTATATATCCTTGCCGGAAGTAAGCCTTTGAGTCTGAAAAGTAATGAGGCCGGTATGAAATACTTCCTAATGGGATCGTTTGCCTCAGGTGTGATCCTTTTTGGTATTGCTTTGATTTATGGTGCTGTCGCTTCATTCGACATGAATATGATCTACGAAGCATCCAATTCGGCTGCAACCGGTGACTGGTTTTATATCGGGGTATGTATGATTACCGTGGGAATGTTGTTTAAAATTGCCGCTGTTCCGTTTCATTTCTGGGCTCCGGATGTATACGAAGGCGCTCCTGCCCTAACAACCGCTACGATGAGTACGTTGGCAAAAGTAGTGGCTATGGCGACTTTCTTTAAGCTTAACATGGCCATGAACGGTAATATGAATTTTGCCTATGAAACGATTATCGTGATCATTTCGATCTTCTCGATGACAGTTGGTAATATCATGGCATTACGTCAGAACAATATCAAAAGAATGTTGGCCTTTTCGGGTATTTCACATGCTGGTTTTATGCTGATGGCACTTTTAAACCTGTCGAACGCGACCGGAAGTTTGTTTTACTATGCGACGGCTTATACTCTTGCCGGTATCGCTGCTTTTGCTGTAATCCTTTACGTATGTAACGATAAAGACGATGAAAGCATCACATTCTTTAACGGACTTGGAAAAAATAATCCTGTAATGGCTGCTGTTTTATCGGCATCCTTATTATCGATGGCCGGTATTCCGATTTTCTCCGGATTCTTCGCCAAATTCTTTATCCTGAATCAAACACTACAGGCCGGTTACCTGATTTTGGTTATCGCCGGTATCATTAACTCCATCATCAGCGTATATTACTATTTTAAAGTAATCAGCGCGATGTACACCAAAGAACCGAATGAAACTAAAAAACCGGTTCCGTTCGAATATTACGTGGTAGCTGTATTGGCTATCGGACTGAATATCGCGATCGGTTTATTCCCTTCTTTTCTAATGGATTTACTATAGTTTATTACACATTCATTTATACTAACTAAAAAAGTCACCGGGAAACTGGTGACTTTTTTTATTGATACGTCTTACAGTCATAGTTGTAGCAAATTTCCTGTCTTTTTTTGTTGCGATTCAAGAGCCAAATAAAGTCGTAAAGCTCCCAAAATATTTCCTATTCTATAATTTTTGTTTTTTTAGTCCTAATTTCAAGTTCAATTAAGAATCTTCCTCCGTAAACTAATTAAATCTAAACTTTATGAAGGCTACTATTCTACCATTATTGACTTTTCTGAGTTGTTTTTTATGCAACTTTACCGACATCAAAGCGCAAACGATTTATTTTTCTTATGATTCCGCCGGAAATCAGAATATCCGAGAATTGAAATGTATCAGTTGTGAACCCAAACATACGGTCGATCGCGTTGCTTCGGAAGAATTGACAACGCTTTCAGAAAAATCGACACTGCGCTATTATCCAAATCCGGTTACCAATGAATTGCATCTTGACTGGACATTGGTAGACAATCAACAGCTGACTTCTATTACACTTTATGCTATAAACGGACAACATATCCGGACGTTTTCAAATCTGGAAAAACAAACCAAATTTCAAATCCCTTTCTCCGATTATCCCAATGGGATGTATAGTCTGATTATTCTCTATAATAACAGTGAAAAACAGGCCTATACTATTATCAAAAAATAGTGCATTAATCCAACTGCTCCGAAATCTAAAAATTTGTAATACGCTCCCCATAATCAAGATACTTATGGTATGAAAAGAGCCATACAATTAACGATGTTTTTGTGGTATGCTATTGTATTTTCACAACAGCAACAACCATTTCACGATACTCAGGGAAAACTGGAAATAACCAATTCCGGACAGGCGACTTACACCTTGCCCATTGCGATGCCACCGAGTCTTAAAAACACCGGGCCGGTGATCAATCTTGTTTACCAAAGTGGTCAGTTTGGAGGAATCGCCGGACAAGGATGGAATATCAGTTCCATTTCGGCCATCACACGTGTTTCAAATCGCACCGATATTGACGGTTCCCGTCAAGGGCTTCATTTTGACAGCACCGATAAACTCGCACTCGACGGGCAACGTCTTTTGGTGGTTTCCGGTGAATACTGGCATATCGGTTCTGTTTATCAAACCGAAACCCAATCCAACCTTAAAATCGAATTACAACGAAGCGGATTCGGACTCTATTTTATAGTGACTACACCCGATGGGTCGCGTTCCTGGTATGGTAATTATAACAACAGTAGCACCGACCTGTCGGCATTTTATATCCGCCGGTATGAAGATCCGCTTGGAAATTTTATTACCTATCGCTATACCAAGCCTTTTGCTAAAAGTTTGTGCCTTAGCGAAATCCGGTTTAGCGGCAATACTGATGCCCTGAATCCGTTAAACAGCATACAATTCCATTATAAAAAAGCACAACGAACCGAATCAGCTTACGCCAGAGGGCAAAAACTCGAAAAAGAAGCACTGCTATCTTATATCGAGGTCAAAACCAATAACCAACTCTTTCGGAAATATGAGTTTACCCATATCGCCGATCCGAAACTAGGATATGAAAAAGTATCCCAAATTCAGGAGTTTAACGGTGCTTTGGAACCCGCTAATCCAGTAACCTTCGAATATCAAAATACACAAACGCTTGGTCTTGGATCGGAATTACTGACTACCTACCATAATAATCTCGATTTCGATTCAATCGTACTAAGCGGTGACTTTGATGGCGACGGCCGGCTTGATTTTACCACCGAAAATCAGATTTTTACAAACAATTTTCTCGGGACTACTGGCCAGACACCTGTTAATTCTCCAATCGTTTTTGACAAACAGGATACCTTTACCGCCACTACACTTGCTGTCAATAAATTAAATCCCTTTCAATCGATCGTTAAGTTTTCGGAAGGGGAAGGCTTTAAAGTATACAATCTTCAAAATGGTAATCTCAATTTATCCTACACCAAACGCTTTGATTTTCCGATACATCTGTCCTGTTTTAATCCGATTGAATCCTGTACTTCGACAAAAAATGCATTTCTCGAAGGTGATTTTAACGGAGATGGGATATCAGAAGTACTACTATATAAAATATGTAAGGTTGGTGAGAAACGAAAGTATACCGAATACGAATGTGGCCAATTTTACTGGGTTGACTTAAACCCTACTATATCCAGTCAGCTAACGGGTAATTCTTTATCCGCCGGTCCAACACCGGGTGCCGTTATTCTATCAAATCCGGATTTATTGATCGGAAAAAAAAGATATGTGGGCGACTTTAACGGCGATGGAAAATCGGATATTTTTATTATCAATGCTAATGGAACCTATAAAGTGGTCGGTTTTAAACAACTCACAGCCACACCATGGGTAGAACCGGAGTTATTGGGAAAAGGAACCTTAAGTACCTATTCCGAAACCAAACAAATCCTTTTTGGCGATTTTAACGGTGATGGCAAAACCGATGTCATGTTGCCAAGAGCCAGTGGAAAGTATAACGAAGCCAATGATTGGTGGGATATTTATTATAGCAATCCAAAACCCGATCACACTTCCTTTTTCACCATGGAAACCTTCCGTATTGTCGACTACTGGCAGCATTCCGGCATGCATTTTAAAGATGGTATACAATACAGTAATTATTACGCTTTGGATACTAACGGTGATGGAAAATCGGATCTGGTTCGGATCTGGCGCAATAAATACGCGCCCAAATGGACCATTAACGATTACAATACCAATTGGAAAATCACCTCTTTTGTCAACAATATCGGAAAAACAGGCGCCAGTGGCTTTACACTCGACTATGAAACACCATGTCAGGGTAAATTCTACATTTCCTGTGATCATCACAGTGATTCCCCGGATATGGTTATTCCAATTGTATCAACATACCGACAAGGAATAAACAAAGAAATCCTTATGGTTCGAAACCATTACAATCAGGTTACCTACGTTAATTTCACAAAAGATGTCGCAAAAGACAATCTGCTTAAAAAAGTAACCACTGCCAATGGTGCTTTGATCCATGAAATCAACTATCAGCCATTAGAACCATCAGAAAATAATTCCGGTTATGGAAATCCGGATGAGTTCTATTCCTCTTCCAATAGTGTCCGCTATCCCAATATCGAAATCAAACGATTGCCTTTTTTCTGGGCCGTGTCCCGATTGACCCGTACTACCGGTGAAGTAACCCGTCATCAGGATTTCCGATACCACGGGTATACTGTAAATATGACCGGACTTGGCGCTTTAGGATTTACTAAAACCGCCCGAAGTAGTTGGTATCAAAAGCCTTCCAATTCCAGAATATGGAATGTTATGCAGAACGATCCAACCAAAAGAGGATTACTGATCAATACCTATACACAGCTGCAACGCTCCGGAGCCGCTTTTTCGTTTGCCTCCGGATCCAATATCCCGGAGAATGTGATCAGTAGTATGACTAACCAATATGCGATCACCACAAATAATAAAGTCTATACGCCTTTGCTTACCCGGCAAACCACAACCGATCATCTCACTTCGGTGAAATCGGTAAAAGACTATCAGTACCAGCCGGTATTCTATTTACCGGAAATCGTGCGAACACGGCATTTTTCAGGTTCGACCTTACAAGGTGAAACAACCACCGAAACCGAATACCAAAATAATCCAAACGGTGTCGGAAACAGCTATTATATAGGTCGGCCAATAAAAACCATTACCCGGACAAATGCATATGATGATTCACAAAGCACCGAAACGCTTTATACTTACAATTCCAACGGAACTTTGCTTACCCTCCGGAAAAAACCTTTGGTCGAGAGCTATTATCTCACCGAGGCTTTCGAATATGATCCCTATGGTAATATCCTGAAAAAGACCCTTAGTACCCCGGGATCTGAAATTCCAACGTCACCACGGGTTACCGAATATACCTACGATCCCTCCGGAAGGTTTGTTATCGCCAGTAAAGCCATAACCGGACAAACAACCCAATATACCTATCATCCCTTATATGGAACCGTACTTACCCAAACCAATCCGGATCAGCTAACCACAACTACCCGTTATGACAATTGGGGAAAACCGGTTCAGGTAACCAACTATCTTGGAAAAAGTACCTACTATACCTATACTAAAAATCAGCAGACCTATATCTCCCAACAGTTAGATGCCGATGGCGGCAGTACCATCAGTCAGTCCAATGTACTGGGACAAGAACTTAAAAAAGGAATAAAATTATCCGATGGGCAATGGAGCTATACCGCTATACAATACGATTTCCTGGGACGAAAAGTAAAGGAAAGCAACCCTTTTGTTGACACTCCTTCCTTATGGACTTCCTATACCTATGATGACTATAATCATTTAGTCGAAACCATATTGCCCACCGGGAAAACCAACCGTATTTCCTATAGCGGACTAACGGTAACTACTTCCGACGGAAACAAAACCAGTAGCACGACTCAAAATGCCAACGGACATATCATGAGCGCTACCGACAACGGTGGCACCGTTACCTATAAATATAACGCTGGCGGAGCCGTAACAGAATCGGATTTTCAGGGGACTACGATTACAACCCAATACGACAATTGGGGACGAAAATCAAGGCTTTCCGATCCTTCGGCCGGGGAATATCGCTATACCTATTATCCTTTTGGAGAAGTCCGTACCACGACCACGCCTCTGGGAATCCTAAAAAATTTTATCGACGATTTCGGCAGGCTAACGCTAACCGAAGAAGAACCTAAAAACGGTACTTCTTTTTACTCCCGATATTATTATAATACCGATCATACTTTAAACAGTACCATCCGGGAAGAATACACTACCGGAAAAGTGACCGATCAAATACTGTACGAACATGATCACTATAAG
>NZ_JASLCE010000136.1 GCF_030146175.1 Flavobacterium sp.
CTTTTATTTCGGGTTCCAGTATTTTTACTTGTCCGGCTCATTCATTACAAGGTATAACATTATACAACTCACCATATAATAGTGCTATACTGATATCGTCTGTTGATTGAATTGTGCGATAATCACAATGAGGTGGCCAGGATTCGTGTATGTTTTCTATTTTGGGTAGAAAATGAATTGCTGCATAGTGACGGTGACCTAACGACAGTTTAAAAATGCCTTTCGTTATATCCTGTCCAAAATCTTCGTCATAAAGTTGTAAGTCATCATCTTGATACTGACTGTCGGTATAATACAATCAATAATTAAAGTCCCTTTTATAAAGTTTCATATTGTCATAAACTTAATCCTCCATAGGAATTACAGTACCCTTATTGTCTCTTTTTCTTTTTAAACCGGATAATTCATAATCCGATAAATAAGACGAATTGATAATCCTGTTTTCTAAAAACACAGCTAATTTGTATTCTCTTTTTAAATCTTCTATAAAAGTGTTTTGTCTATAAAACACATGATAGGTATCACCGTATTTATCTGTAAAAAATATATTTCTGACTTCTCGAATGTATTTTTTATACGTTCTAATGGAAACATAGAATACGATAATTTCAGACGCTATGTCTTCTATTGCAACATTAAATTGTTTTGCAATAACCGCCTTACTAATGATTTTATTTTTTCCTTCATTAGCATCGGAGGGTGTAACCACATATTTACTTTCAAACAAACAAGCCATCCGAACTCCTTGAGTGGTCGTATCGTCGTAGCTATAGGCTTCGATTAATTCGTCAATATTTTCAATATGGGGAATAAATCGAACGTCTACAAAGTGATTTAAGAATAATGTAAAAACTCCTTTTGATAGATTTTTCGCATAATCTCCCTGATCTGCTTCTCTGGCATATCCAATTCTAAAATCATATCGTGGTAAATGATGCATCTGGTTATTTTTAATTGTTTATCCGATTGCTGCATTGTAGTATCCTATACATAAGCAATCTGTTTTTAATGCAAATACTAATCTTTTTATAAATGTAATAGTATTCTTTCAATAAACTTTTATTTAGCTGTTTATTTATTTAAACCGCATAAATAAAATAGCTATTTTTAAGCTCCGATTCACATATTAACCACTATACTATGCCTATAAAACCATACTTCATTTTTGCCTTTATTATTTTTTTCACAACTACTGTAAAAGCACAAACCTACTCGGAACAATACCAAAAGTGTTCTGAAGAATTGACAAAATTAACGGAAGTCGACTCTGTTTATTTCGAGTTACTAAAAAAAAGAAATGATTGTCTTGTCGGAACAACGGCTCCGAATTTTACAGCCAAAACAGTTGACAATGAAGAAATAGAACTTTCAAAATTAATCGGCAAGGTTGTGGTTTTAAACTTCTGGTTTACCAAATGTGAACCGTGTATCAAGGAAATGCCCTACTTAAACAAATTGGCTACTACTTTTTCAGCAAAAGACGTTGCATTTATTTCATTTGCGCCCGAAGATTCCGTAAAATTAAAAGCGTTTTTTAGTAAGCATCCTTTTAAATTTAAGACCATTCCCAACAGCGAAACAATCCGGCGTGATATTTTTAAATTGTTTAGTATCTGGCCGTATACCATCATTATTGACAAAACCGGAAAAATCAACAAAATGGGATTTGGAACACTTGATGAAGAAACATTCCCGGTTTACAAAAATCGTATAACTGATTTACTGCAATAAATGCAAATAAAAACAAAAGGACAAATCAATGATTTGCCCTTTTGTAACTCTTATGCTATACGATACGAAAATTATTTACGGTATAATGGGCATCGCTTTAAAAGATATTCCAAGGGTCCGCTATACGAACCGTCGGTATTGGTTAAAAAAGCTTTATGTGACTGATTGTAAATGCTTGCATTAGTATCCATATAGATCGCCAGACTTACACTTACTTCATATCGCTGTTGCGAATAACTATTTGTACTGCCATAACTGTTTACTCCTTTTACTTTTTCATTGTCGTCCCTTTTTACTTTGATATCACTATATCCGCTTGACGAACTGGTTTGCGCTCCTTTGTTTTGAATTACAGTACCATCAATAAGATATTCAACCCCTAAAACATCACAGATCTCTTTCATTGTAAAACTGCGCATTTTATCACGGGTGATATTGTTTTTACTTAGTAAGGCATTTGTGGTACGCGGATCAAGAATAGTATAACCGGCCGAATGCTGAACCAAAAATGAATAGGTATCCTGCTGCGCCTGATATCCCACTTCCTCCGATCCCGGTTGCCGATCCATTAAAAAACCAAAAGGTAAAATCGCAATCTTATTATGATGATCCACTGGCGAAGCAGTCATTGTAATATCGTCTTTTTTTCGGTCCGGTTCGGGTTGAACCGGATGACTAAATAACTCTACCCTTCCGCTCGAATGCACGATACGCAAAACATCGCTTTTTTTGATAGTGTATTCCAGGGTTTCACCGGAGTAAATGAATTTTAGATTTTCGTCCGAAATCCCGGTAATTTTACCTTTCATCTCTTCTCCGTTCGTTTTTATTATAACGTCAACTTTTGCCGGAGTGCGAGTTTGTGCTACCGATATATTTGTAAATAAAACCAATACCAGTATTAGGGAATAAAATGTTCTCATTATGTTTGAGTTTAGTTGAAAATACTACTATAAAAATAGTACAAATTTTAACATTTAGTTGTCCTTGCTGTATTTTCTTTACGTTAATCCCCTAATTTACAGGACTACCGTTTTACTACGAAAAATAAAAATACCCTGTTACTTAAAAGTAGCAGGGTATTATTGTCATTTTGTAAAGACAAATAGTAACCTTTGTTTTTATGGTTCTAAAGGAGGACAATCTCTGGTTAATAATGGAATTTCACAACCGATTGCTCGGGTAAGTTCCGGCGGTCCCATCGGGTCAATACAGATCATTACCGATTGTGTGTAGGTAAAAGGTAATGCAGGACCTACACCTCCACCGTTAATAGCGCTTTTCTCGCTATCGGTTAACACAGAAACTACTTTCTTTCTAAGGTTAAGCTTTTTCATTATATAATTGGTTTTAGGGTTGTTCTATTCAGAATTTTAAAAATAACCAATTAAATAATAATTGCTTACCCTTATTTAGGGTATTTTGCCCTATTTTATATTTATATAAAAAAAATAATGAGGCAATATGAAAGTAATCGACCTATAAATTTCTTTTTTAGTCCTTTTTGTTTATTGTGATGCAATTTTATGTTCTAACGCTTCTATAGCTGTTTTTAGCGTTTCGCCATGTGCCGAAAGATCTTCTTTTTCGACTAAAACGGTTTCGGATATATTAGGAACTCCACCTTTACAGTTATTAAAAATAAACCCGGTATGGATTCGTATTCCATCTGAAGATTCGGACTTTTCAATAATGGTTAATACCCTATTAACTGATTTTACAGCGTATTGATACTCGCCAAACCGTACTTTGGTTAATGCATCACATTTCTGAAAATTATCCTTTCCAACAGAAGTCAGTTTGGGAGCCTCGAAACGAATTAGTGCATCACAATATCTAAAATTGCCGCTACCAATAGACGTTAACTTGGGAATTTCAAAGTCGGTTAACGTGTTACATTCGTTGAAATTTTCATCACCGATATACCTTAACAAGGGCGCTTCGAAGCGGGTTAGCGCATCACAGCCATTGAAATTTTCGTCGACAATAGCCTTCAGTAATGGAGCTTCAAATTCGGTTAATGCGTTACAATATCTAAAATTATCACCTCCAAAATCTTTCAGCAAAGGAGCTATAAAACGAAGTAGCGCGTCGCACTCGTTGAAATTGTCGAATCCGATGGAAGTCAGCAAAGGTGCCTCAAAACTTGTTAGCGCATTACAAACCCTAAAATTTAAGTTTCCGATAGACGTCAACAAAGGGGCTTCGAAATGGGTTAGTTCCTCACATTCGTTAAAATTTTCGTCTCCGATAGAAATTAATCCAGGTGCGACAACTTTAACCAGTTCCTCCTGCTCTTGAATAGCACCATTCTTTATTTTTTTTACCGATTCCGGTAAATAAAGCACTCCGTCTTTTATATCGGTTGGATCAATACTTATTAGTTTGTTTTTTTGTATTTTCATAAATAATTAATAAAAAAGTGTTTTTATCTGGTAAAATAGTTTAATCTGTTATAGTACGGTAACCATTTTATAATAGGCCTCTGTGATTACTATATCTTCGTGGATCGGTTCTTTTTTATGGTTTCGCTTCCATTTTAAGTTCTAACGCTTTCATTGCCGTTTCTACCGTTTCGCCATGAGCAAAAAAGCCGTCTTTTTCGACTAAAAAGGTTTCAGACAAATCAGGAATCCCTTCATTACATTCATTGAAAATAAACCCGGTATGAATTCCTATTCCATTTACGGTTTTGGATCTTTCTATAATCGTTAATAATCCATCTGCTGATTTTACAGTATAGTTATACGTACCGAATTGTACTGTGGTTAGCACGTCACAAGCTCTAAAATTGTAGTCTCCGATTGTGATAAGTTCGGGAGCCTCGAAACGGGTTAACGCATAACATTTTATAAAATTATCGCCGCCAAGGAGTACTAGTTCGGGTACCACAAAGTGCGTTAATGTGTAACAATACCTAAAATTAAAATCCCCTATAGTCTTCAATATAGGAGCTTCAAAATGGGTTAACGCTCTGCATTCTTTAAAATTGTCGTCTCTAATCCATGTCAGTTCAGGTGCCTTAAAGCATATTAGTGCATCACAATACCAAAAGTTAAAATCTCCCATATCCGTCAATCCTGGTGCTTCGCATTGGATTATTGCGTCACATTCGTAAAAATTTTTGTTTCCCATATCATTCAGCATAGGAATCGCGAGATCGGTTAATGCATCACAAAAATAGAAATTGTCATTTTGCATCGAAAACAACATAGGAGCCTCGAAGGAGATTAGCGCCTTACAAAAACCAAAATTGTCACTTCCAATAGTTGTCAAAACGGGCGCGCTAAAGCGAGTCAGTGCATTACATTCCCTGAAAATATGGTGTTGTATAGACGTTAGCATAGGTGACTCGAACTGGGTTAGTGCGTTACATTTATAGAAATTATAAGTCCCAATAGTCGTTAATCTGGGCGCTTCGAAGTCGGTTAGCGCATTACATTCATAGAAATTTCTGTTTCCGATAGTCGTTAACAGCGGAGCTGCAAAACTAGTTAGCGCACTACATTCACAGAAATTTTCGTTTCCGATAGTCTCCAACAGCGGCGCTACAAAACTGGTTAACGCCTGACATTGGTAACAATTTTTGTTTTTAAGGGCCATTAATCCGGGCGCGACAACTTTAACCAGTTCCGGTTGATTTTGAATAACCGATTCCCCAATTGATAGTATCGATTCCGGTAAATAAAGCACTCCGTATTTTATATCAGCTGAATCAATTTTTTTTAATATGCCATATTGTATTTCCATAATTCAGTTATAACTATTCTAAATGCTTTCAAAAGTGAGTAATGCTTTGAATTGCTCCATTCCATAAGCGCTCTATCATACGTCTCCGTTATCACGGTAGCTTCGAATCGGTTCTTTTTTTATTCTTCCGCTGCTATTTTAAGTGCTAACGCTTCCATTGCCGTTTCTTCCGTTTCACCGTGGGCAAAAAAACCATTTTTTCCAACTAAAAATGTTTCGGATAGATAGGGAGCTCCTCCATTATAACCATTAAAAATAAACCCGGTATGAATTAGCATTTCATTTAAGGTTTTGGACTTTTCAATAATGGTTAGTACTCTATCTACAGATTTTACAGTGTAGTGATACTTGCCAAACCGTACATCGGTCAGGGCATCACACTCCTCAAAATTTCCAGTTCCCATAATAGCAAGCTCCGGCACCTCAAAATCGGTAAACGCACAATAGAAAAAATTGTCACGTCCGATAGCTGTGAGCATAGGAGTATTAAAACGCTGTAATGCTTTACAATAAACAAAATTATCATGACCAATGGAAGTCAGCATGGGAGCCTCGAAATCCGTTAATGCTTCACATTTGTAGAAATTATCGTCGTCAATAGCCTCCAACAATGGAGCTATAAAGCGGGTTAGCGCTTTACATTCTCTGAAATTTAATTCTCTTATCTCTGTCAGCACGGGAGCCTCAAAGTGCGTTAGCGCATTGCATTCTTCAAAATTAAAGTGTGTGATTGTAGTCAGTACGGGTGCCGTAAAGCTACTTAACGCGTCACATTCTTGAAAATTACCATCTTCTAAAAAAGTCAGCACAGGAACGTCAAAGCGGGTTAACGCATTACAACGATTGAAATTATAACTTCCCATAGTAGTGAGTCTGGAAGCCTCGAAATGCGTTAACGCATTACATTCGAAGAAATTTCCATCTCCGATAGCAGTCAACAAGGGAGCCTCAAAACGAATTAGCGCGGTACAGTCGTTGCAATTATGATTCTCGATAACAATTACCCCAGGTGCCACAACCGTAACCAGTTCCGGCTGATTTTGAATAACTTTATCTCCTATTGTTTCGACCGATTCCGGCAAATAAAGTACGCCGTCTTTTATATCGTCTGAATTGATACTTACTAATCTGTTGTTTTGTATCTCCATAATAACGAATGTAAAAAAGTGTTATAACGATTCTAGCTAATCTCAAAAGTGATTAATGCTTTGAATTTTTCAATTCCATAAGCATTTGTTTTTTCGAGAATCGGTAACAATTCTTTTGCTGTAAACGATTCCTCAGTAATATTGTTTTGTTCCCGCCATTGTTTAACTCCTTGTGTGCAAGCACCGGTAATGGTTTTATAATACGCCTCCGTTATCACAGTATCTTCGTGAATCGGTTCCTTTTTTATTTTTTTGGCTATAATTTTAAACTGTAAATCTTCAATTGCTTGTTTTACCGTTTCGCCATGAGCAAAAAAACCGTCTTTTCCAACTAAAAATGTTTCGGATAGATCCGGGACGCCATCCATACCATCATTAAAAATAAATCCGGTATGGATTTCTATTTCATTTAAGGTTTTGGACTTTTCGATAATGGTTAATAATCCATCTACCGATTTTACAGTGTATCGATGTTGTCCAAACTGTACGTCGGTTAACGCACTACAATATCTAAAATTGTCATATCCGATAGTGGTTAACATCGGAGCCTCAAAACCGGTTAGCGCGTAACACCTGTAAAAATTGTCTTCCCCCATAGTAGTCAACACAGGAGTTACAAAATCGATTAGTACCTTACACTCATAGAAATTTTTATCCCCAATTGAAGTCAATATCGGAGCCTCGAAACGCGTTAACTCGTCACATTCTTTAAAATTACTTCCCTCCATAGCCAATAGCACAGGCGCCTTGAAGTTGGTCAGCAGATCGCATCTTCTAAAATTCTCTTTTCCCATAGCCGTCAACGCAGGAATCTCTAAGTGGGTA
>NZ_JASLCE010000140.1 GCF_030146175.1 Flavobacterium sp.
GTTTTATTCGGCGTAGTTTTTCACTTCCTGAGACGTCCAGTGCAAAAGCGGAATGTATTTGTACAACTGGTAATGCGCGTCCCATTGTACGATTTCCAGATTGTTACGGTTCGCCGAGTGATCGGCGCGAAGCCCGGTTATCCAAACCGTTGCTCCGCTTAAAGCACGTTGCAATGGTTCTACTTTACGGATATGGCAACATTGTTTGCGTAATTCCGTGCTTCCGTAAAAAGCGTTGATTCCTTGTTCTTCCACAAATTTTTCCAGGTGATTTTGCTCCGGATAATAGGTTTTTATCTTTTTACCATACTGCAACAAGGTCTTATCCCAAGTCGCATAGGTTTCCGGAAATAAACGACCGGTATCGAGGGTAAAGACTTCCACATTGTCCAGGTTCTGAGCAAAAATGGCATCGGTAATCAATTGGTCTTCCATACCAAAACTGGTTGAAAACACTATTTTACCAGTAGTATTTTCAGACAAAAATGCCAGGCTTTCCCTTAGGTTTTTTCCTTGTTTTAGTGAACTGATTGTTGTTTCTTCCATGTTTATTTTGTTTGTTTTTTAAAAATCGGGTATAAAAAAAGCCTCTTGGGAACAAGAGGCTTATCAACAGGTACTATTATCTTACAGCAACTAATACGACAGACGGCCTCTTGCGAAGTTTCGCATACAACAACACATCATCATCATACAAACTGCAGCTGTTGTTTTTTTAGTGATATAAGTTGTTGTTTTGGTCATTTTTATCTGAAATTATTTTTGTAAGTTTTATTTTTTGTTTGGATTGGGATCAAAAAAAACTCCCCAATTGCTTGAGGAGTTTACTGATATTTGAAAATGTTTTACCGACATTAACGAATAGCAAGGCTCCTCTCATTAACTGAGCAGCACATACACATCGCCATAGATAAAACCGAATTTGTCATCGAAATCATTTGTTTTGATGTTGCAAACTTATAACATTTTTTAAATATTCACCAAATAAAAAAATATTTTTTGAAATTAATTTTTCGCAGCCGAAACCTAAAAAAACGAACCACAACTGATAAAAACACAATAAATACGGTTATTCGCCCTGTTTTTATCAGAAATAAAACACAAAATTGATTGTTGTTTATTTCAAAATCATTCCGGTTTACTATCCGATAAAAATTTATCCTTATCTTTGTTCCGATTAATTATGGCAATGATGTCTGCCTTGAACCGCTTTAAAAAGCTGATGACGTCTGTAACACGGCTTATGCCGGTATAGATGTATGTAATCAAGACAATTATGGACAACACTTTTTTCAGACGACACATTGCAGCCTTTCCGCAACTTCCCTTGCTTTTATTTCTAATTCGTTGGTCGGTATTGGCCATCATTATTGGTGTGCTTATCGGTTCATTATCGGCTTTTTTCCTGACGGCACTCGATTGGGTCACGGTTTACAGAGAACAGCATTTTTGGATTATAGCGTTGTTACCACTAGCCGGACTACTTATCGGATTAAGCTATCATTATTGGGGCGAAAACGTTGTAAAAGGCAATAATTTACTGCTCGAAGAATTCCATTCTCCCAAAAAAGTGATTCCGTTTCGTATGGTACCATTGGTCTTAGCCGGAACATTACTCACCCATTTATTTGGTGGATCGGCCGGACGCGAAGGAACAGCGGTGCAAATGGGCGGTGCCATAGCCGATCGTATTTCCCATTGGTTCGGACTTAAAAAAGAAGACCGTAAAATTATATTGATCATGGGAATCAGTGCCGGTTTTGCCTCGGTATTCGGAACGCCATTGGCCGGTGCGGTTTTTGCGTTGGAGGTTATGATTTTAGGCCGTATCCGATATGAAGCCATTTTACCCGGTTTTTTAGTCGCTGCAATTGCACATTATACCTGTCTGGCCTGGCATGTAAACCATACGCACTATTCTATTCCTTATGTTCCGGAACTGAGTCCGCAAGCCATAGCCTGGACTGTATTTACCGGAATTGTCTTTGGTCTTACGGCCTTACTCTTTTCTAAAACCACGCATTTTTGGAGCCATCAGTTTAAAGTCCGAATCCAATTTCCGCCTTTACGCCCTTTTGTTGGCGGTATTGTGATAGCATTGGCGGTATATGCCATTGGCACAACGCAGTATATCGGGTTGGGAATACCAACTATCCAGGCTGCTTTTGATTCCAATTTAGCCTCCTATGACTTTATCGCAAAACTGCTGTTTACCGCATTTACCCTTGGTGCCGGTTTTAAAGGCGGCGAAGTAACGCCGCTATTTTTTATCGGAGCCACCTTAGGAAATGCGCTATTCTGGTTTGTTCCGTTGCCTATGGCTTTACTGGCCGGAATGGGATTTGTTGCGGTTTTTTCGGGTGCCACGAATACGCCTATTGCCTGTACGTTAATGGGTCTTGAACTATTTGGAGTCGAAAGCGGGATTTATATTGCGATTGCCTGTGTAACGGCCTATCTGTTTTCCGGACATACCGGTATTTATTCGGCACAAATCATAGGCAGTCCGAAACATCAATTTTATCTCCGTTTAAAAGGCAAGCCTTTATCCGAAGCAAAAAACATCACTAAACACCTATAAAACAATACCTTAAAAAATATTTTTTATTTTTTTTCAATAAAAGACTTGTTTAATTGAAAATGATTTTTATACCTTTGTAACATAATTCACAACAATGAACACATTTTATAACAATACTTGGTGGTGGAATTCCTTACGTCGAACATCGTGAGCGATACCTCCTATCTGTATTTTTAAAATCAAAAATAGATAAAGGCCTGTCATCACGACAGGCCTTTTTTGTTGCATTAAAATTTCGTTACCATGAAAAAATTTCACCTACATACCCAATACAAACAAATCCTTGCCGACACAATTACACCGGTAAGCATTTATCTGAAAATCCGCGATAAATTCCCGAACAGCCTCTTACTGGAAAGCAGTGATTATCAAGCCAATAATAACAGTTTTTCGTATATCTGTTGCAATCCGATTGCCAGTATTAAAGTGGAAAATGAAACGATCGTACAAAGCTTTCCCGACGGTACCGTAAATCAAAATGCCATTATCCATCCAACGGATGTCATCACCGCGGTACAGGATTTTGCAGCCCGCTTTGAATCGGAAAACCACGGATTTAAGTTTATCAACAACGGTTTGTTCGGGTATATTTCCTATGATGCCGTACGTTATTTTGAAAAACTGACACTAACAAAAAAACAGGGCGATCTACAAATTCCGGATTTGTATTATGCCGTATATCAAAACATTATCGCGATCAATCATTTTAAAAACGAAGCGTATATTTTTAGTCATAGTGTCGACAATCAGAACAATATTCCGGAAATTGAACAATTGCTTTTTTCGAAAAATTTTGCCAGTTATGCCTTTGATACCGAAGGCGATGTGCTTTCCAACCTGACCGATTCCGAGTTTAAACAACAGGTTGCACGCGCCAAACAACACTGTTTCCGCGGGGATGTTTTTCAACTCGTATTATCCCGTCGTTTTTCTCAGGCTTTTAAAGGGGATGAATTCAACGTTTATCGCGCTTTACGCAGTATCAACCCATCGCCTTACCTGTTCTTTTTCGATTATGGCGATTTTAAAATCATGGGATCATCGCCGGAAGCACAATTAGTCGTACACAACCGGAAAGCCGAAATCCATCCGATAGCTGGAACATTTAAGCGAACCGGAAACGACGAAACGGATAGTATGCTGGCCCGACAATTATCGGAAGATCCAAAAGAAAACAGCGAACATGTGATGCTGGTCGATCTGGCGCGCAACGATTTAAGCCGAAACGGTCGTGATGTACAGGTCGAAAAATACCGTGAAGTGCAATTTTTCTCCCATGTTATCCATCTGGTTTCCAAAGTTACTGGGAAATTACACGACAAAACTACGACAATGCAGACCGTTGCCGCGACGTTTCCAGCCGGTACTTTGAGCGGTGCGCCCAAGCATAAAGCCATGCAGCTCATAGAAAGCATTGAAAACACGTCACGGAATTTTTACGGCGGTGCTATTGGATTTATGGATTTTGACGGTAACTTTAATCACGCAATTATGATCCGTACCTTTTTAAGTAAAAATCATCAATTACATTATCAGGCCGGAGCCGGAATTGTATCCGATTCGTCTGAAGAAAACGAAATGCAGGAGGTTTACAACAAGCTTGGCGCTCTTACCAAAGCTTTGGAATTGGCCACCACTATTTAACCCGAAATAAAATAAAAACAGAACCCAAAATAAAGCATCCGATGAAAAAGATAGTAATCATAGACAATTACGACAGTTTTACCTATAATCTGGTTCATTACCTGGAAGATCTCGACTGTTCCGTAACGGTTTTCCGCAATGATGAATTCCTGATCGACGAACTGAAAGACTTCGACAAAATCGTATTGTCGCCCGGTCCCGGGATTCCGGAAGAAGCCGGCTTACTAAAAGAAGTCATCCGAACGTATGCGGCTACTAAAAGTATTTTGGGCGTATGCCTTGGTCAACAGGCTATTGGCGAGGTATTTGGTGGAAGCTTGATCAACCTTGAAAAAGTATACCACGGAGTCGCAACTCCGGTTACCATCACGGTTGACGATGAACCACTGTTTAACGGATTAAACAAAAACATACAGGTGGGACGTTATCATTCGTGGGTGATCAACCCTGAGGATTTTCCGATCGACCTAGAAATCACTTCGGTAGACGATAACGGTCAGATCATGTCACTCCGCCATAAAACATTTGATGTAAAAGGCGTGCAATACCATCCGGAAAGCGTACTTACACCAGATGGAAAAAGCATCCTCCAAAACTGGTTAAACAGCTAGTTTACACTAACATATCATTTTATTACTAACCCTTTCTGGAGCCAATTCGCTTTAAGATACAGCCCTTATTATCTCTAAAAATCATGAAAACAATATTAAACAGACTGATCAATCAGGAAATCCTGAGCCGCGAAGAAGCCCGGGATATTCTGGTCAATATTTCCAACGGCGCATACAATCCGAGTCAGATCGCCAGCTTTTTAACCGTCTATATGATGCGAAATATTACCATCGATGAACTGGCCGGATTTCGGGATGCTTTATTAAGCCTTTGCATCCCGGTTGATTTATCGGCTTACAACACCATTGATCTGTGTGGAACAGGTGGCGACGGAAAAGACACTTTTAATATATCGACCCTGGCATCTTTTATTGTGGCCGGTTCCGGAACAAAAGTGGCCAAACACGGAAATTATGGTGTTTCCTCCATATCCGGTTCCAGTAATGTCATGGAAAATCTGGGGATCCGTTTTAGTAGCGACGCCGGTTTTTTACAACAATGTATCGAAGAAGCCAATATTTGTATTTTACATGCGCCGCTATTTCATCCGGCGATGAAAAATGTTGGCGGCATCCGAAAGGAACTGGCTGTAAAAACCTTTTTTAATATGTTGGGTCCCATGGTAAATCCATCGTTTCCTAAAAACCAGATGGTGGGCGTTTTTAATCTGGAACTCGCCCGAATGTATGCCTATTTATACCAGAATACGCCGATCAATTTTACCATTTTAAACAGCCTCGACGGTTATGATGAAGTATCCCTAACCGGGAATACCAAACTGATTTCCAATCGCAGTGAACAAATACTAAAACCCGACGATTTTAACGTAAGTCGCCTGGATCCGGATGCTATAAAAGGCGGAACGACCGTAACCGAATCGGCACAACTTTTTCTGGACATTATTTCCGGAAAAGGAACCGAAGCGCAAAACAATGTGGTTTGTGCCAATGCCGCGATTGCTCTTGTTACGGTAAATCAAATGAGTATAGCGGACGGATTTGCTATGGCTATGGAAAGTTTGCAATCCGGTAAAGCCCTTGAAAAATTAAACAAATTACAACAATTAAGTTCCCGTTAAGATGCACATTTTAGATCAAATTATAGCCGACAAGCACAAAGAAGTTGCTTTAAAAAAGAGCCTTATTCCTGAAACCCAACTCGAAGCTTCGGTTTTGTTCGAGCGTACCGTTTATTCTTTAAGTCAAAATTTGAAAAACAGTCCGACGGGAATTATCGCAGAACACAAACGTCGTTCTCCGTCAAAAGCAGTGATCAATACTAGTTATACGGTGGACGATGTTGTAAAAAGTTACGAAATAGCCGGAGCCAGTGGTATTTCGGTATTAACCGATGGGAAATATTTTGGCGGTTCTCTGGACGATTTGGTACTCGCAAGAGCCTCGGTTGGCCTTCCGTTATTGCGAAAAGAGTTTATTATCGACCCCTATCAGATTCTGGAAGCCAAAGCCTACGGAGCCGATGTTATCCTATTGATAGCAGCCGTTTTGTCGCGTGCGGAAATCAAAACACTATCCGAATTTGCGCAACAGATTGGTTTGGAAGTACTGTTGGAAATTCACAACGAAGCGGAACTTGAAAAAAGTCTGATGCCAAGTCTGAATATGATTGGTGTTAACAATCGAAACTTAAAAACTTTTGAAGTAAACCTCGAATATAGTAAGACACTGGCCAGTCGGATTCCGGATGATTTTGTAAAAATTTCAGAAAGTGGAATCAGTACGACAACAGCCGTAAAAGACCTTCGGAATTATGGCTATCAAGGTTTCCTGATTGGGGAAAATTTTATGAAAAGTAATGATTTAGGTAATAGCATTAAAATTTTTATAAATCAGTTAGCTGAATAGTCATGAAAAAATCATTTCGAATCAAAATATGTGGGATGAAATATGCGGAGAATATTACTGCGATAGCGGCCTTACAACCGGACTATATGGGCTTTATTTTCTATAAAAAATCCGCCCGATTTTATAACGACACCCTTCCGGAAATTCCGAAGACAATTAAAAAAACCGGTGTTTTTGTTGATGCCGATAGCGCAACCATTCTGGAAACCATCGAACGCTACCAATTACAAGCCGTACAATTACACGGATCGGAAACACCCGAATTATGTACCGCCATTCGAAATGCGTCAGATGTGGAAATCATCAAGACTTTTTCGATCGACACTACTTTCGATTTCCGGAAACTAGAAGATTATGAATCCGTTTGCGATTACTACCTGTTCGACACCAAAGGAAAATTACCCGGCGGAAACGGTTTCCCTTTTGACTGGACACTTTTGAAGAACTACCCTTCCTTAAAACCTTATTTTTTAAGTGGTGGAATTGCTATTGATCACATCAAGACAATACCAAAAACAGGACTAAAACCCTATGCTATAGATATTAACAGCAAATTTGAAACAGCACCCGGCCTAAAAGACATACCCCTATGTAAACAGGCTATTGTAACCCTAAAAAACAATTAAAATGAATACAACCTACCACGCAAACGAACAAGGCTATTACGGCGAATTTGGCGGAGCGTTTATCCCGGAAATGCTCTATCCGAATGTAGAAGAACTGCGTCAACGCTATTTAGCTATCATGGAAGAACCTGCATTTCAGTCGGAATTCCTGGCATTATTAACCGATTATGTAGGTCGTCCCACACCACTCTATTTTGCCGAACGCCTTTCGAAAAAGTACAACACCCGAATCTATCTGAAGCGCGAAGACCTATGTCATACCGGAGCACATAAGATCAACAACACTATTGGACAGGTTTTATTAGCCAAGCGACTGGGTAAAAAACGGATTATAGCCGAAACCGGCGCAGGTCAGCATGGCGTTGCTACGGCTACTGTTTGTGCTTTAATGGGCTTGGAATGTATTGTTTATATGGGCGAAATCGACATCCAGCGTCAGGCGCCAAATGTCGCCCGGATGAAAATGCTCGGTGCCGAAGTACGCCCGGCCACTTCCGGTTCGAAAACCTTAAAAGATGCTACAAATGAAGCCATCCGCGACTGGATCAACAATCCCGTAGACACCTATTATATTATCGGTTCGGTGGTTGGGCCGCATCCGTATCCGGATATGGTTGCTCGTTTTCAAAGTGTTATTTCAGCCGAAATTCAAACCCAGTTGTTCGAAAAAGAAGGGCGTAAAAATCCGGATTATGTAATTGCCTGCGTAGGCGGTGGTAGTAATGCAGCCGGTGCTTTTTATCATTTTCTGGATGATGCCAACGTACGACTTATCGCTGTGGAAGCCGCCGGAAAGGGAATTGATTCCGGAGAAAGTGCCGCGACTTCGGCTTTAGGTAAAACCGGTATCATTCACGGAAGCAAAACCTTATTAATGCAATCCGATGACGGTCAGATTACCGAACCCTATTCTATTTCGGCAGGATTGGACTATCCCGGTGTAGGTCCGTTACACGCGCATTTATTTACAAGTGGTCGCGCCGAATTTGCTGCCGCTACCGATAACGAAGCCATGCAAGCCGGACTGGAACTTTGTAAAACCGAAGGGATCATTCCGGCCATCGAAAGTGCTCATGCCTTAGCCGTATTGGAACAGCGACCATTCGGAGTCAACGATATTGTTGTGATCAATCTTTCTGGTCGTGGCGATAAAGACTTAAATACCTATATCTCTTATTTCGGATTATAAATTGTATTAGTAAAAAAACAGATTATGAATCGCATCACTCAAAAACTACAGGAAGACAAAAAAATCCTTTCCCTATATTTTACCGCCGGTTATCCAGATTTAAACGACACGGTTCCGATTATCCAATCCCTTGAAAAAAGCGGTGTGGATATGATTGAAATCGGTTTACCGTTTAGCGACCCATTGGCAGACGGACCAACTATTCAGGCCAGTTCGACCGAGGCGTTAGAAAACGGAATGACTACCGAACGTTTATTCGAACAACTCAAAGACATTCGGAAAACGGTTCAGATTCCGTTATTGATCATGGGCTATTTTAACCCAATATTGCAATATGGCATTGCTAATTTTTGTCGGAAATGTGCCGAAATAGGCATCGACGGATTGATCATTCCTGATCTTCCCATTGCCGTTTATGAAACCGACTATCAGGCTATTTTTGAGCAAAATGGCTTACTGAATATTTTTCTAATCACCCCACAAACATCCGAAGGACGTATCCGACATATCGACAAAATCTCCAGCGGATTTATCTATATGGTGAGTAGCGCAAGTGTCACCGGAAGTCAAAATTCCTTTGGAAAAGATCAGGAAAATTATTTTAAAAAGATTGCCGGAATGAATTTAAAAAATCCGCAGATTGTCGGATTTGGCATTGGTAATCGGGAGACGTTTTTACAGGCGACACAACATCAAAAAGGCGCGATAATTGGTAGTGCTTTTGTAAATTTTCTAAAAAATAATCCGATTGAAAGCATTCCTAATTTTATCAAAACTATAGTTTAAATAAAGAATACCAAACCACTCATTTAAAAACAGTTAAACTAAAAACATAGATTTTATCTATTACAATAAATTTCGGGTTTTAACGTATACAATTGGCAACTTTAGTGTTGCCTTTTTTATTGCATTGGAAGTTTGTAAAAATAGAAAAATAAATCAAATCTACAGCATTTTCAAGGTTCTTTATATTCCCATTCAAAATTCAAAATTTAAAATTCATCATTTAAAATAATCGCTATCTTCCCTCTTTTTTCCAGCCTCTTTCTTCTCATTTATTTAAGTTAAAATAACGTTAAAATAAAACTAAACAAACGTTTAATTTAAACAAGTGTTTAATTTTGTACTCGCATTTCAAACCAATTATGTGATGTCTGAATTTAATGATAAACAACACGAGATTCTGCTGGTTGCAGAACGGTTGTTTTCCGAACATGGTTTTGATGGAACTTCTGTCAGAGACATAGCCAAAGCGGCCAATATAAATGTAGCGATGATCTCCTACTATTTTGGCTCAAAAGAAAAACTACTGGAAGCCCTTATAATTGCACGTATAGCCGGTTTACGCCTTCAGATTGAAAACTTACACAAAGAAGCCCTTTCCCCTTTTGAAAAGATCGATAAACTAATTGAACTGTACATCACCCGTATCAACAAAAATAAAGGGATGTATCAGATCATTCATTTTGAAATCAGTTCCAAAAAAAGAGAGATCAACTGTGAGTCCTTTAACGAAGTGAAGCGCTATAATCTGGAAGCCTTACGAGACATTATTGAGGAAGGACAGGAAAAAGGTGTTTTTAAACCCAATATTAACATCACGATGATTCCACCGACCGTAATGGGTACTTTTTTCCATTTCCAGATGAACCGTACGTTTTATACGGAATTATTAGAACTCGACACCGAGGAAAAATATGATCATTATATCAAAAACGATTTAACAAAACACATACAAAAAACCATTAAAGCACTTTTAACCTATGAAGAATAGTTCCCTCTGGTTGGGCGCCTTCTTTCTATTTGGTGTTTTCTCTACTGAAGCTCAGGAGAAGAAAATGGCATTGGAAGAAGCAATCCAACTGGCTATGACACAAAGTACCGAGGCAAAAATGGCCGATACCAAAGTGGCCACCAAAGCATTCGAAATGCAATCGGTAAAAAACCGTCAATACCCCGACTTAAAAGTCAGCGGACAATATCAGCGTCTGACCAACGCCGATGTGAACCTGAAAATTGGCGGTGGTGGTGAAGAAGGATCCAGTGCGGCACCAAAGGTAAACCAGTTAATGCTCGGACAAGCAAGCGCGTCGGTACCCTTGTTTGCCGGATTTAAAATCCAAAACAACATCAAGGTAGCCGAAAACCTGTATCAGGCAGAACAATACACGGCCAAAAACACCAAAGAACAATTAGCTCTTGATGTAGTAAAACTTTATGTAAACCTATACAAAGCACAGGAAAGCACACAATTAATAACCGAAAACATTAAGAGTGCCGAACAACGCGTAAAGGATTTTAAAGCGATGGAAGCCAATGGTCTGATTGCCCGAAACGATTTATTAAAAGCGCAATTACAGGTATCCAATTATAAAATTGCTTTGGAAGATGCGAAGAAAAATGTAAGCACGATTAACTTCCAATTGGCTACTTTATTAAAATTACCGGAAAGCACTCAAATCGTTCCGAATGCTGCTGTTTTTGATAAAAACAACATTTTGAATGCTACCGCAGAAGACGCATTAAGCGGACGAAATGATTTGGAAGCCATTCGTTCCCAACAAAAAGCTGCCGATGCCAATGTAAAAATCGCTCAGGCCAATTACTATCCGTCGATCTCTCTGATGGGAGGTTATATCGCTCTGGATCTTCAGAATGTGATGACCGTTACCAACGCGATGAACTTTGGTGTTGGTCTTTCGTATGATCTGACTTCTATTTTCAAAAACGGGAAAGAAGTAAAAGCAGCGAAAAGTAAAGCACACGAAGCAGAACAGGTTGTAGAAATGATGACCGACCGCGTAAAAGTGGAAAACCAGCAGGCAAACGAAAACTACCAACTGGCTTTAAAACAAAACAAAGTATACCAGGAAGCGGTTGAGCAGGCTACCGAAAACTACCGTATCGTAAAAGATAAATACGACAACGGCTTGTCGGATACCAACGATTTACTGGAAGCCGACGTAGAGCAACTTCAGTCTAAAATCAACCTGGCCTACTCCAAAGCCAATAGTATCGAAAAATACTATACCGCATTGGCGGCCGGAGGTAAATTAACCTCATCCCTAACCCTTACCAAAAACTAATATTAATTTCTGTAAAGATCATGGAAAAGAAACCATCAAATAAAAAATTCATCATTGTTCTGGGAACACTAGTTATTCTGGGTTCGGTATACGGAATATTCAAATATATGCACGCTCAGTCTCACGAGGAGACCGACGATGCGCAGATCGAAAAAAACATGAACCCTATTATACCACGTGTATCGGGGTATGTAGCGAAAGTATATGTAAAAGACAATGATTTCGTTAAAAAAGGCGACACGCTTTTTGTAATCGACAACAAAGATTATCTGGTACGTGTAGAAGAAGCTAAAGCGGCTTTAGCCAGTGCCGAAAGCTCTTTTGAAGTGAGCAAAGCTGATGTAAGTGCTTCTGCAGCCAATATTTCAATTTCCGATGCGACAATTCAGTCCAATGTAGGGAATATCGATGCGGCAAAAATCCGTTTGGGTCGTGCTAAAAATGATTTCGAGCGTTATGAAAACCTGTATAAAAACCACTCGATCACCAAACAGCAATACGAACAGGCTTTAGCAGCCAAACAAGAAGCTGAAAAACAGGTTGAAGTATTACAACAACAACGCAATGCCAGTGCACACCAACGTGATGCTGTGGTTTCTAAAACGAATGTAGCCAACAAACAAACATCGGTTGCTGCTGCTAATATCAAAAAAGCACAGGCATCCTTGGAAGCAGCCGAATTGAATTTAGGCTATACCGTAGTTACTGCTGCTATTGACGGTCAGGTTTCGAATATTGACATTCAACCGGGACAAATGGTACAACCGGGACAATCGTTATTCTATATCATCAACAATCAGGAAACATGGGTTGTGGCAAACTTTAAAGAAACGCAGTTAAACAAAATGCGTGAAGGTCAGAAAGTAATCATCGTAGTTGATGCCTATCCGGATACCAAATTCGAAGGAGAAGTAAATTCATTTTCACCGGCAACCGGAGCGCGTTTTTCAATCCTTCCTCCGGACAATGCAACGGGTAACTTCGTAAAAACGATCCAACGTCTACCGGTAAAAATCAAATTAACGCCAAGCAACGATCCTGAAAAAGTAAAATTATTACGTCCGGGAATGAACGTAGAAGTTGACGTACACGTAAAATAATATGGAAGCAGCCGGAGAAGATAATTTAGTAGAATATGGCTTTCGAAGAGTCATCATCACAATCACCGCGGTACTTTGTGCCCTATTGGAGATTGTCGATACTACTATCGTAAACGTAGCCTTAAACGACATGAGAGGTAGTTTAGGGGCTACACTTACCGATGTTGCCTGGGTGATCACGGCCTATGCGATTGCAAACGTAATCGTAATCCCGATGACCAGCTGGTTGTCGCAACAATTCGGTCGAAGAAACTATTTTGCAGCCTCCATTATTATCTTTACCATTTCCTCTTTTCTTTGTGGTAATGCCTCCAATATATGGGAGTTGGTAGCCTTCCGTTTTATCCAGGGTATGGGTGGTGGTGCCTTATTGGTAACCGCTCAGACCATTATTACGGAAAGTTATCCCGCAGCCAAACGAGGAATGGCACAGGCAATTTATGGTATGGGTGTGATTGTGGGACCTACTTTAGGTCCGCCATTAGGAGGTTATCTGGTTGATAATTTTTCATGGCCGTATATTTTCTATATCAATATTCCATTGGGAATCATCGCAACCCTATTGACCCTTTCGTTTGTAAAGAGTCCGAAATATGGTGAAAAATTAAAAGCCAATCAGGTCGATTGGTGGGGCATTGTGTTCCTGTCGTCCTTTATCGGTTCCCTACAGTTTGTTTTGGAACACGGGCAACAAGACGACTGGTTCGCCGATCCGATCATTGTAACCCTTAGTGTTGTTTCATTCTTCGGATTATTACTGTTTATCTGGCGACAGCTAACCTATAAATATCCGATTGTAAACTTACGCGTATTACAGGATCGAAACCTTCGGGTAGGAACCATTATGTGTTTTATTCTTGGATTCGGATTATACGGTTCCACGTTTATTATCCCGATCTATACGCAGTCTATTTTAGGATGGACGGCTACAGATGCCGGTTTATTATTGATTCCGAGTTCGATTATGACCGGATTTATGATGCCAATCATTGGCCGATTAATCCAGAAAGGCGTACCGCAATCGTATATGGTTGCCACCGGATTCCTGTTGTTCTTTATTTTTACCTTCTGGATGCACAATGTGATCACTCCGGATACCGGAACCGAACATATGTTCTGGCCGTTAATCCTTAGAGGTGTTGGTTTGGGATTATTATTCGTACCAATTACCACGTTGGCACTGTCGACTTTAAAAGGGAAAAATATTGGAGAAGGAGCCGCTTTTACCGGAATGATGCGTCAGTTGGGTGGTTCGTTCGGTATTGCGATCATTACGACTTTTATAGCCCGTTTTACGCAGTCGCACCGCGTGGATCTGATCGCCAATTTAGACGGTTCCAAATTCGAAGTGCAACAACGTATTCAGCAATTGCAAATGGGATTTATGTCGAAAGGATTTAGCAGTAGCGAAGCACTGGACAAAGCCCATAAAGCCATCGAACTGTCGGTTATGAAACAGAGTACGGTATTATCGTATATGGACGTTTTTATGTACCTGGGAATCCTCTTCCTGATCTGTGTACCGTTTGTACTATTGATCAAGAAAGGCTCCGGCGGTAAAGTAGACATGTCGAATGTTCATTAATTTTAAATAAGGTTATTTAATTTGTTATAAAACTCCGGAAATACTTCCGGAGTTTTTTTATGGTATTATGCTTGCGTTATAAAAACGTTTTCTCCTTTTAATTGTATTAAAAAATCCGTATTTTTACAGTATAGCAACTATTTGATTTTAAAATAGTTATTAACCCTAAAAAAACTTACCATGGGATTATTCAGCAACTCCGAGAAGAAAATCATTGAAGAATTCAGCCGGAAAAGTGAAGACCGCTGCAATGATATCGAAAAAGAAATAAACGAACTGTTGGAGGATTTAAAATCCGAATACGAAGAAAACCGAGGTGTCGTATACGAATTCAAAGATTACGTTACAGAACTCAGTAATAAATTAAGTCCGGAAGACATCAACCGGTTAATGGATTTTTCATTGCGTCTGAGCCGCATAAAACGATGTGCTAAAAAAGGAGTTGAAGCCTTACGCGAAATCTCCCGCGATCAGAAAAAAATGACCCGCGAAACCCTACGCGATTACGAAGAATATTTCTATATGCATTAAAATAAAAAATCCCGACAGATCGTCGGGATTTTTTTATTTCTTACAGTCCACTTTAGCGAGTGGCATACCGGAATTAAACACGAGTTTGTCCGGGTTTTTAAATGTTACGGCTCCGTTTTTTTCTTCCACTTCGCCATAACCTTCTATTAAAGTCTTATCCTTAACCTGAAAAGCGATTTCCCGTTTGCTTTCCATTCCTTCCGAAGTAAAGGTATAGGTTGCAATCAACACATCGTCTTTAATCGTACCGCTAAAGGTTCCGGTATTGGAATCTTTTTCGCTATAGGCATATTCCAGATTACCGGTAACGGCATTGGCTTCTTTTTTGAGGTGCATATAGATGGTATTCCCGTCTTTGCGGTATTCATAGCATTCTTCCTGCACCGTAGGTACCATGTCGATGTCGCTATCCGTCGTTTTTTCTTTATCCGAATTTTTCTTACACGCCACAGTCAAAGCCAGAAGCGCAAAAACAAATGCTATTTTCCTCATCTCTTTCTTTTTAAAGTCGTTTACGATTTCTTTTTAAAACGCATGGCTACGATATCATCCATTAGCAACACGAGTTTTCCGTCGGGAGTCACATCATATTTAGTAACTTTCTGCATCATATCCAGAAAACGACGCTCTCCTTCTCCTTCACAAAAGCGCATGGTCATGGCTTTTGGAGCTTCAATCGCAATACTGTTCGGTTCTTTTGTGGTATAACGGGTTGAAAACGGATTACAACTGCTATTTCCATTTGCCTCTCCGGTTTTGGTAAACGACAATTGCGGTTTCGTGTCCGGATATAATCCTTCGAAAGCAATACGCACACCGGTGATGTATTCCAGTTCCCAGCCATTGGCCGTTAGTTTATCATAGGCTGCAGCATTTTTTGTGCATTTACAGCCGGCTACTACCAGAAGCAGTGTTAGCCCTAAAATAAAGGATACTTTTTTCATAAATACAACGTTTTGGTTCCTTAAAATTACGAAAATTCTGTTAAAAACAATTGTAATCGCTTTATTTATACTGATTTGAATTAGCGCGTAAACACCAGGGTATTGCCTTTACTCAGATTCGCATCATATTGATACCCTTCGTAATTAAACCCTTTCAGATCGTCGATTGTCTGTGCATCGGTATCGATAATATAGCGCACCATCATACCTCTCGCCTTTTTGGCAAAGAAGCTGATCATTTTTAGTTTTCCATCTTTATAATCTTTAAATTCAGGAGTGATAACGGGTACTTTCAGCGCTTTTTTATCTACAGCCGAAAAATATTCGTTGCTGGCCAAATTAATAAACAGCTCGTCTTTTTTAAGTTCGCTGTTTAGTGCTTTTGTAATTTTTGGCTTCCAGAATTCATATAAATCGTTGCTTTTTCCCACCGGAAGTTTGGTTCCCATCTCCAGTCGGTACGGTTGTATCAGATCCAATGGTTTTAATAATCCGTATAAACCGGAAAGAATTCGCAACTTTTCTTCCAAAACGGGTAATTTTTCCGCCGGTAACGAATAGGCATCCAATCCAACATATACATCACCATTAAAAGCATATACCGCAGGTCGGGCGTTTTCAGGTGTAAATGGCGTGGCCCACTTCTGGTTGCGTTGCCAGTTAAGATCGGCCAGTTTTTCGGAAATATCCATCAATTCCGAAAGTTGTTTCGGTTTCTTTTTTTTCAATACGCGATGTACCGTATTGGCTTCTTTTAAAAAGGATGCTTCCGTATAATGACTTGTTGGTAGTGTCGATTCAAAATCCAGTGATTTGGCTGGAGATATTACAATTTTCATGGCAATTTATTTAAGGAACTCAAAAATACGAATTCCGCTTTTAAAATGCCCTACGCCAAAATGGATAGTTTCGATACCAATATCGGATTTATTTATTAAAGCCATCTTCCAGTGTCATATCGTTCCATAAATACCGTTTTGAAAAACAATGTCCATATCGAATCAGTAAAATGGTAACCACCAATAGTAGTATTTCCAAAAGTATTGCCATCGGTTTTCCTTCTATTATATAAAAAACGATCAGATTTATTATTTTATAAATAGTGAGCCAATACCCGGTAACATAAGTGTATGGCAACAGAATAAACACTGTTGCAATCAGTGACAACCATCCTAAAATCACACAATAATCGTCCGAAATAATGATAGCTACCAATTGCTCCGGTTCTCCTAACAACCAATAGGCATCCCATAAATTTTTAACCACTATCGCTACAACCAATAGTATGTTTACTATTTTTAACATAGTATTCCACATCGTTTACATTCCTTTCTTTTAAGCATTTAAACAAATGATAAACAGGGTACTATAAAGATGTACTAAAAATGTTATATAATGTCTTTACTGACTTATTTGTATAGCAAAATAGTCGTTAAGTCTATCGTTAAAAAAGAGAAATGCAGTGTTTAATTTCCCTGAATTCTTTTCCAGAGTTGTCGTAGTAACAACATTCCTTCCTGTCTGGTTTTTGGTACTTCCTGAGTTTGAAATCCGTTTTTGGAAGGTAGCAGTTCATAACTAAATGCAAACTGCGGATTGGTTTCATTTCGGTTGAGTAATCCGAAACGCAAATCGTTAAAATACAGCTTTCCATCTTTTTCCGTAACGGTATATTTTCCTTCCGACAAAGCGATCAGGCGCTGGATTGTTTTATCTTTTATAAAACCGTCTAACAACTCCTGATTTTTAGGATAACGCTTAAAAGTGATTGGTTTAGTATCCAAAAAGGAATAGTCTCCGATCCAATAATCTGTTTTGGTTTCTGCCGTAGCCGTCCAGAGAATGGTGTTTAAGGGTGTCGGTTTGGTTTCGAGTTGCAGCACTTCCATTCCCGAAAGGGTGAGTGCCTGTTGAAATTTATAATACGTAACGCCTTTTAACACCAATGTCAGCATAAGATAAGCCGAGCTAATTTTAAGTCCGCGGTTGTTCCATAGCGTCCGACTGTAATCGGTACGGGCTTTCCGCATAGCCATGATCAAACAAAACAGGAACGGAAGTGTATATAATGGATCCACTACAAAAATGGAGCGGAAAGCCAATTTATTAGCCATTGGCCATAATAACTGTGTTCCCCAGGTTGTAAAGGCATCCAATAAAGCATGGGTAAACAAAGCCCAGAAAACCAGACTGGCTCCATTCATCACGGAAACTTTGCTTTCCTTTTCCCTTCGGGCAATAAGCCAACCGAGAAACGGTGACAAAAGGATAAAAAACAGTACGGAATGACTAAATCCTCTATGAATTTCGACAGCAGATAACGGATCTAAAAATAGTCCGATCACGACATCCAAATCCGGAATTGTACCGGCAATAGCACCATACAACATCGCGCGATTCCCAATTTTCCGACCGAGAATCTTTTCGCCAACGGCCGCTCCGAGTACAATCTGTGTTACTGAATCCATGCGGCAAAGATACGGTGAATGCCAATGGGGAACAAACCCTTTTCGGATATCCTGATCGTTGATTTTTAATCTCCTACCGGAATAATTCGGTCAACGTACTGTAAAAAAACATCAAAGATTACGTAAAAACACTAATACCTGCCTAATACAAATACTTTACCTTTATCAATCAACTACAAATCAAATAATTATGAAAACAATCAGTATTCCCGAAGGCGCTCAGGTAAAACTACAGGCCGTCATCAGTTCCGATGCCATTGTGGCAACCAACATTAGTTTCAATGACGTTATTGTCAGACAAAGTAAACTGTATAAATTCAGCATCGATCTTGGTGACATTAGTGCATTGGACAATAAAGAAATGTCTATCGTTTCTTCTTTTTTTGTTCCCGCTGGTAGTAATATCACTCCTATTTTTAATACTACACAGGTAGCATACACTTTAATTTACAATGATCAACGTTTTGAAATGACCGTTGAAAAACAGAAAATTACCCCTAGTTTTTTTATTGCCTATGCCTATATCAAAATTGTAAAATCATAAGCAGATGAAAAAAAATTACGTAATCCTCCTATTGCTTATCGGTAATTACTGGTATGCTAATGCCCAAACCGATGTAGAACTAAGTCAGTTTCAGATGTCCAATATCACGAGTCCGGCATTCCAATTATTGGAAGAAACCGTTACCGATGTTTATACACCGGAAAATGTAAAAGCTTTGGCGTTACATGTCCAAAACAATTTTGGTGAAAGTCTGGCCATTGAAGTCGCTCCTTATTTTTTTATCAACACCAAAAGTAAAAGCCGAACCTATTATAAATACATTGGCGTTACCAAAGAAAACGATGTTTTAAAACAAAATCCATTTAGCGGACTCAATACAACAACGCTCTCTTTTGCTTATTTAAAAAAAGATTTTAAGAATATTGTCGGAGATAATGATCGTAAAACTTTTTCTATTGGTATACGAACGACGCTATTGCGCTTTTTTGATAAAGAACAGATTTACAACAATGCCGAAAAAATTGCCGACGAATTGTTAAAACTCCCTTCACCACCTATGCAGATTTTGACCATGGAGGAAGGACCGAAAAAAGAGGAGGCTTTTAAAAAATTCTACCTGGAGCAACAAAAAATTGAAGAGCGCTTTAAACCCTTTCAAAAAACAATCAAGCCAATTTTTAAACTGGATGCAGCATTGGCCTACAGCAATCTTTTTAAAGAAAACTCCACCGATAGCGGCACGGTGAGTCGTTTTGGTTCCTGGTTAACCGGAGAATTCAATCTGATTTTAAACGAAGACGACGAGAAAAGCACTACCAACAACTATATGAGTGTTTTGGCAATCGCCCGTTATATTGAAGACGGTTTTAATATGGAAGTAGCCGATACCTATACAACCAGTTATTATCGGGATTTTGGCGGTAAAGTCAATTTTGAGTTTGGAAAATTTACGTTCGGATACGAATATGTGAAACGTAATGGAAGTATTAGCAGTGAACGATCCGTTGGTAATATCAGTTTTGCGTTGGATAAAAACATTAGTCTGACCGGAGGTTTCGGAAAAGATTTTCAGGTAACGGATAACCTTTTGGCTTTATTTGGAATCAATTGGGGACTCAACCTAGGCAATACATCCGCTTCCGTCGCAAAATAATTAAAGCTATTCGGTTTGTCAATTTTTACAGTCATATCAATAACCATAAGCAAATAACGAGGTCATATTACATAATAACCCGCTCCTTTAATCCCTCGTTACGGCTTTTTAAAATCATAATACAAATGGGAAAAATAGAAGAAGTTCAGAAACTTGTAGACACCTTTAAAATGGAACGGATGATCTACGTAATACTAACAACCTTATCGGCCGTTTCCTTGGTTGGAATTGGAATTTATGTCGCATTGGTCGAAAAAAACTATGCCAGTTTTGTTGCCCTTCTGGTACCAACGGGTACTTTAACACTATGTATATTCCGGGTGTTAAAAATGTGGGATGATGCCTTAAAATATATTTCTAATGTAAAACCTGAAAACGATGAACAACCTAACTAAAAAAACACGGTACCTACCTATAATTGGTATTGCCCTGACTCTTATCGGCTATTTGTTTATTTCCTTTCAGACCTATTCACTAAACGAAAGGAAAAAAAACCTTCTAAATGACATTGCAGAACTGGAAACCATTAAAAGCCGGTTAACCAACTCATTAAAAATAAAAGACACTATTATTACGATTCAGGACAAAATTATTGCCCAATCTTCTGATAGCACGATAGCCAAAAAAGAAAAGCTTTTAAAAGAAACGATCGAAACCCACTTTATTAAAGTTGATAAAAAAGAGGCAAATAGCGAACAGGCTCAAAAATTCGAAGCCGACGGGTTCCGTTATTTACTTGATAAAGATGTCAACAATGCCATTAGTGCTTTCCGAAAAAGTGAAAATGCCTATAACGGATTCCATCAGGTATATGAAATTGCGGTGTATCTTAACAAAAATAAAAGCAAACTGTCGGATGCTAATTCCGAATTCTGGAAAGAAACCTACCGTAAAATTCTAACCGATTTCAGTTGGAGAATGCCCGAAGATGTGAAACAAAAATTAACCGCGGCAAGTAATTAAAGTATTAAACAAATACGCACCTGTTGCATCAAAATAGAAATGGCTATCAAAAACTAGGTTTCGGATAGCCATTTTAATTTCTTCAGTTTGGGGCTGAATTTTGTAATCATGTATTATTTAACAATAATTCTTGGATCCCAAACGAAGTAACCGAATAATTTCATGTTGCCCGATGCTCTGTCCAGCGTATAAAGGGCAAAACTAACATTGTAGTCTTCGGTTCCAGGCTTGATCACATCAGCCTGATAAAACCAATAACTCATTCCGCTAACCTGTTGAATCGGAAGCGGCGATGCACCAACAGAAGGTTGCACTCCGGTTGCAGTAAATACTTTCGAGGTGAAAGGGCCAAATACATCCGTACCTCCAAATTTCTGAATGTTATAGATGATAACCGCATTGTTAAAGTTATCATATTCCGATACGGCATTAAATCGGACAACGTCGCCGGAAACGGCATTGATCTCTAAATCTGCTGTTCCACTTCCTTTGCTTCCCGTTAAATTTGAAGCTACCATATACTGATATTGGTGACCAATACCGGTTGGTTTTGTCGAGTCAGTACTTCCACCTTTCGGATAATCATTTATAATCTTATCCGTGTCGATGATTACCTGAATGTTGGTAATCAAGGCGACATTACTTAATGCCGCTTCTAACTCCTGTGCGTTTTTTAATTCTGCATCCATTTTGATAAAATTTAAAGTTTTGTCTACTCATTTTTCCAGTTTTTCGACTTCCGCTGGTATTGTATTTCCAATCAAAATTACAATAACACACAGTAGTTAAACAGGGTATAAATACCTGATTTTAAATATTTTACAATTAAATAACACACTTTTACAAATACAATTGGATAATTTCTTACGTACTAAAACCTGCTTTTTATTGCTGTGTTTTAAAAAAGGAATTGTCGTTCAGAATTTCTTCTAAATTGAGTTGCAAGTTTGTTCTTCAACTTTTAAAAATTTAAAGACATGAAAAAGATGTTGTTTTTTATATTGGCTACAGCGGCAAGTATTTCCCTGGCCAATGCACAGAAAATATCGGACAAAGAAGTTCCGTCAGCAGTTAAATCGGCCTTACAAAAAAATTACCCCAATGCGCCCCATTTGAAATGGGAAAAAGAAAAAGCCAATTATGAGGCGGAATTTAAGATGGCACAAGAGGACTATTCCGTACTGCTTGACGCCTCCGGGAAAATCGTTGAAACAGAAATTGAAATAAATGTAACTACCCTACCCGCAAATATCAAAACCTATATTGCGAAAAACTTCCCCGGGAAAAAGATTAAGGAAGCGGCAAAAATTACCGATGCCAAAGGTGCACTTACATATGAAGCAGAAGTCGATGGAAAAGATTTGCTATTTGATAGTTCCGGTACATTCCTAAAAGCGGTTAACCACTAAACACTTTTTATAATTGGGCTGTTTTTGCCTTTGTGACTGACCATCCGCTTCAAAACAGCTCAATTTTATTGATCAATACTTTTGTTTGCCATCCGGGTTCTTTCAATTTCAACAAAATTCGGAGCTACGCAATGTAAAGTTATTGGTACCTCAAGTCTAAAGTAAACAAATTGTTAACACAGCATCTTATGAATTTATTGATATTCATGGCATATCAGGGCTTTCTATCCAATTGTTTTTAAAGACTATATCATTTTACATCAAGAAATAGTAAACAATTATGTCTTCCAAATTTATTCAGCATTGTATTTCTACTTTTACGCCATGAAAATCCCCAGCGCTATTTTTTACATTCTAACCTCAGATTCCGATAAATTTTGATATGTCGAGTATCCCAAAGTATAAATACATCTGTATCTAACTGAACAACAAATCGTTTAAATAAAAATATAGAATGAACACAAAAATTAGTACTAATTATTCAAAGCTTCGGGTATTTCTGTTTCTTTTACCGCTATTTCTTTTAATTACAATTGTTTTATTTCTATATCAACAGCATGCTTTATCGATCAGTAGCTATACAAAAATCCAACAGGATAGCTTCTTTTTTATTAATCATCATTTGGGGATCTACCCCAATCTTCAATTTAATCTGACTCAATTTGGAGATTGTCTGATTTCATTGTCGCTTTTAAGTATTTTTATTGTGTATGCTCCCAAAATATGGGAAGCTTTTTTATCGGCGTCGCTTATTTCTTGCCTAATCACCCGCGTCTTAAAAAGTTTATTTGCTGTACCGAGACCGGCCGCAATGATTGATCATTCTAAATTTATTATCACCGGAGAAATACTATCGGGTAACAACAGTCTACCTTCGGGACATTCCATCACTATTTTTACCGCGCATACCATTTTGATGTTTGCCTTTATGCCCAAAAAGCTAAGTCATAAAATCATATGGTTTTTCCTAGCCATTTTTATCGGATTGATTCTTGTTTTTACCCGTGTTGGCGTGGGCGCACATTATCCGATAGATGTCATTGTGGGGAGTATTATTGGTTATATTTCGGGGCTTTTAGGTATTTTTATAAGTCGGAAATATAAAATTTGGGCATGGGTTAATGATAAAAAATATTATCCTATTTTTATTGTATTGTTCCTGATTTGTGCAGTTGTACTGATCAACCGAATCATTCATGAGAATTTGATAATATTCTATTTGTCTTTGATTTGCTTACTTTTTTCCACATACAAAATCATTAAAGTTTATGTTCAGAAATAATGTGACCCTGACTCGTTTTGTTTTACTAATGAGTTTTATAACTTTTTTATTTTTTCATTACCCTTTTTTCGCCTTTGTTTGTAATAATGTCGAGTATAAAAGTCTGAACGGCATACTATTAATTGTCAGCTTGATAATTATAATGCTGGTCGCCAATGCTTTTGTGTATTACCTGATCTTTTCCCTTTCCCGTTATGTCGGAAAATTTTTATTGGTCGTAACCTTTATTTGTAATGCTATTGCGGTTTATTTTATCAATACCTACAATGTTATAATAGACGAAAGTATGATTGGTAACGTACTCAATACCAATTATACGGAATCGAGCAGTTATTTTTCGATCAAATTGGTATTCTATTTGCTTTTTCTGGCGATACTTCCAAGTATTTATATCATAAAAGTAAAGCTAACCAGCGTTCCGGTAAAGAAATTTTTAATCACTGCGTCACTTAGTCTGGTATTTATTCTGGCGTTAGCATTTGCAAATGCGAGCAATTGGTTGTGGATTGATAAAAATTCAAAAACATTGGGCGGCCTTGCGATGCCCTGGTCGTATAGCGTAAATATGTCTCTTTTTTATATTCATAAACAGAAACAAAACGAAAAAGAAATTCTGTTACCCGATGCCACAATAAAAGACACTAAAAAATCGGTTGTCGTTTTAGTAATAGGCGAATCGGCAAGAAGTCAGAATTTTTCTTTATATGGCTATGGTAAAAACACCAATCCGCTCCTGTCGCAAACGCCAAATGTTTTTCATTTTGACGCTACTTCCTGTGCAACCTACACCACTGCTGGCGTAAAATGTATTCTGGAACATACCAATACGGACGATTTGTATGAGATTTTACCCAATTATTTATTCCGAAATCATGTCGATGTTGTTTGGAGAACTTCCAACTGGGGAGAGCCACCCGTTCATATTAAAGAGTATCAAAAAAGAGAACAACTCGCCCCGGATTGCCAAGGTGATCCATGCAATTACGATGAAATGCTTCTAACTGGCCTAAAAGAACGAATCGAAGCCAGTACGAGTAATAAAGTATTTATTGTGTTACACACCAGTACGAGTCACGGGCCGACTTATAGTCAAAAATACCCGGCTCAATTCGAAAAGTTTAAACCGGTTTGCAACAGCGTTGAATTAGGAAATTGTTCGAAAGAGGAACTGATCAATGCCTATGATAATACAATTGTTTATACCGATTATATTCTTTATAAAGTAATTGAAAATCTAAAACAGTTAAAAGATTATAACAGTACGATGCTATTTGTTTCGGATCATGGCGAATCGTTGGGCGAAAAGAATTTATACATGCACGGATTACCGTTAAGCCTCGCTCCAAAGGAACAATATGATATTCCTTTTATCGTTTGGGTATCGGATGGTTCCAAACAGCTCAAACCTAATAAAACGGTATCCCAAAACCATGTTTTTCACAGTGTTTTACATTTTCTGGGAATACAGAGTCCGGTTTATGACGAAAGTCTGAATATTTATAAAGATTAATTGGAAATCGTTGTCTCACTTTTCAAAAAAATTGTGGTACAACGATCTTTTTCAAGCTAGAAAAGCTGATATGAGCATCGTTAGCGTTATAACATGTTGTTTTTTACATTATATCCGTAAAGCATTTATGTCCTGAAAAGTACCGTAGACCTTGGTACATATCCCATCTTTATAATTGGATTTTCCCGTTGCTCTTACCCAGATCTCCTTTTCCTGCGCGGTTACGATTTGTAGTTCCATATCCCATGGCCTACCCTCTTCGATTGCCAATTTTACCGCCTCTTTGATCGTATCTCTACTCATACCTTCCTTATAGAAATTAAGCGCACTCTTTAATTCGGGAATATAATCCCTATCTACACCATGTATTTCCTTTGTAACAGATGTCCAGGATAGAAAATTATGGACTACATCGAGCTCCCAGCCACCAATACGTGCCAATGCTCCTGTTTTCTCTACCATCATTTTATACAATTCTTCTGAAGCGATTAATGAATCCCGCACTTCCGTGATTTCAGTAAGATCCCGGGTCACTTTCGTAAATCCGATTACCGCTCCATTATTATCATGTATGGAAGTAATGACAATACTTCCCCAAAACAAGGTTCCATCTTTTCGAAGTCGCCATCCTAAATCCCTTGCTACACCCCTTTTTTCAGCTTCTATGATCAACTTTTCTGGTCGTCTGTTTTGCCGGTCTTCATCCGTGTAGAATAAACTAAAGTGCTGCCCAACAATTTCGTCGTATCGATACCCTTTTATCCGTTCTGCTCCTTTATTCCAATTCTCAACATATCCGTCACCATCGAGAATAAGAATTGCATAATCATCGATCTCTTCCACCATCTTATTAAAACGAATCGCCTTAAGATCTTTACTAGCCATTGAGCCTTCTACAATCATATGAATCGTTTTGTCGAAATCCTTCGTTGATGTTTCAAACATATTTATCCACTCTTTGTCAACCGGATGGATTTCATCCTTAATCAGATTAACAAGTCCCATTAAGGTCGTCAATGGTCGTCTTATTTGATGGGATTGGAGTTGGGCTATTTTCAACAGCGAATCGGTACGTGCCTCTTTTTCGTCTATTTCATCCACAAGCTTCCTTCGGCTTATTTCATTTTCTATGATCAGTCCGATCTGGCGAGAAAGCAGATGTACTATTTTCTTTTCCGATTCGGTAACGGTTTTTGCTTTTTTAGCAAATAAACAGATGCTACCTATAGGTCTTCCGTCACCCAAAAAAACCGGTATACCAACAAAAAACCTCAGTTTAGCACTCGAAAGCTCCGGAAGAACAGCAATGGAATTAAAGTGCTTTAGGGTATTCGGTATAATGATCATTTCATTACTTTTTAGTATAAGATTGCTAAAGAAATGATTCAATTTGTCTAATGGTACTGTTTTGCCCCATTTCAAATCCAATCCTTTCAAAAGATCGTCAATAAAATTAAGCTGCGCTACTTCACACGCCATTAATTCCGCAGCCAGACATAGCACCTCCGATAATCCCGTTAGTTCATTGGGCATTATTGGCGTTGCGCTATACATTATCTTATCTTTTCCATCCCTCATCCGTACACTTTTAGTTTCTTTTTACACTAATCCAATCCGATTTATCAGAACGAACCATCAGTAAATAATAATTTTGGGCTTTGGCCACAATTTAGTAAAAATCTATCGAAATGATTTTAAATAGGCTCTTAAGTCTTTATTAAAAAGTTTTTGATAGTAACATCTTATAAAGCTTTTCTGATACGATAATAAAAAAAGCCTGTAATTCATGGAATTACAGGCTTTTTTTAAAACCGAAAACAGCGTTATCTTATGACTTTCCTGCTTTCAACATCAACTATGATGGCATAAAAGCAATAGCATCGACTTCTATCAGCATACCATCCAGAGCCAGCCGCGGAACCGGAATCAAGGTACTTGCGGGAAATTCATGATTCGTCCACACTTTATGCATTTCCTCTGTCCATATCGTAAGTTTCTCCTGATCGTGATCCACAATGAGTATGGTGATTTTAAGGACGTCATCAGCTTTTAGATCGTATTCTTTAAGCACCGTTTCTAAATTTTGTAACGCAAATTTAACCTGCGTTCTAAAATCCTTAGAAAGCGTATGTTTTAAATCCTCTCCGCCACTTTGTCCGGAGATAAATACATATTTTCCGTTACCCGAGGCACTCGTAGCGTGTGAAAAGGCAAAAGGCGTAGGATCGAAAAGTGTTTTCGGGTTTTTATGAATAATGTGTTTCATGTTTTCTTGAGTTTTCGGTTTACGATTTTCAGTTTGTGAACAACCTAAAAATAATAAAATGAGGATTGATAAAATTAGGATATAGCTGCTTTTGTGTACATTGTTTGTAGCATTAATCATGATTGACAAAAAATTGATTTATTTTAATTACTAAAGCAAAATTAACGGCTATAATTTTTCAAAACGTATACATATGTAAAGGATTTCCAGCTTTTTTATAGATAGGTTTGTACTCATTTGATCTGGTAAAACGTCTCCTATGTACTTAAAATCATTTTTATTTTTTGGGCTATTGCCATTGGGCTTTTCAACAAGTGCGCAGCCTTCGCCGAATCAGAGCAGTTATATTGTAACAAAAACCAACGACACGATATATGGTAAAGTAAAAGTCAATCTTTTTATAGGAGGTTTAAAACTGATTACCGCCGACAGTTCCTATAAAATAGATCCTAATAGCTATATAGCTTATTATGATACGAAACAAAAAGCGGTTTATCGGAGCAAGGTTCTCCCTAGTCTTATACCCGAAAAACTGGCAAAAAAAATGGCTATAACCGAGAAAGCCGATTGACTAAAGTGTGTTGAAGACGGACCGATAAAACTATATGAACTTAAGAGTAATCACTATGGTTATACACTTGATAATGCATTGGGCATAACCACTACCCTTAGCTCGATTATTGCTACCGGAGGCATTCCAAATGCCGAATTTACCAATTGGTATATCGAAAAAGAAAATTCGCAACTTGCATCCATTAAATACAACACTATGGCAGGCTCCAATAGTAAAACAAGAAAAGAACGCAAAGCCTTATTACAAAACCTGTTAGCAGATAAAATACCGGAAGAGAACTATAGAAACAGGCCGTTTACGTTCGAAACCATACGCAGACTTGTTCAGGAATACAATTCAAAAAGTTAATTTGTAAATTGTATTTCTATACTCCTATCTTCAATTAAAAAAAGAGATGGTTTTACAGATTAATACTGTGCTATTACAGAGGTAGGATATTCAGAAAGTGTTTTTCAAAACAAAAAACCCTTATAAATCAGTGATTTACAAGGGTTTCAGTGGAGTCGGAGAGAATCGAACTCTCGTCCAAACAAGCAATCGAAGAGCTTTCTACACGCTTAGTTTCCGATTAAATTTTCGACAAAAAGCAAGGCCGGAAACCGCCACTTTTTGCTTAGCTTTATCAGTGTCAGAACGGATTTAAAGCATTACCGTTCCTAGGTTTACTTTTACGGTTCCCCTATTCCAAACGCCATAAACCAAGGCTTTTGAGGAGAATCTAGCTTTCCGACCTTGTCGGAACTAGGCAAATCGTACTATAATTCGGATTAAGCAGCTAAAGCGTAATTATTTTCGCCGTTTATAAGTTTGAAACATGATATTTACGAGCTGTGTCCCAGCGCTCGGCGTGCTTACTGTCCAATTCCACTCGCTGTCAAAACCAGTCGACCCCGAACAGTTGTCTTTACTATACTTAGCAAAAACCAGACCGCAAATATAAATGATTAAATTTTCAATTAAAAATAATTGCAACACTATTCTTTAAATGTTACATTTGGGAACTATTTATTAAAAACAAACTAAACAACCCATCGAGAGTTACATTAATAACAGTTTTCTTACTGTTTTGATGCTAATTTCTCAAAGCTCTTACTGTAAAATGAAAATTGGAATTATTAAGGAACGAAAAAATCCGCCGGACAGACGCGTGGTTTTTTCGCCTACAGAACTCGTTACATTAAAGGAACACTACCCGCAGACGGAAATTAAAGTTGAAGCATCCGATATCCGGATTTTTAAAGACGAAGAATACAAAGCCCTTGGTTTTGAAGTAACCGAAGACATGAGCGATTGCGACGTGTTATTAGGTGTAAAAGAAGTACCGGTTGATGCCCTGATCCCGGATAAAAAATATTTTTTCTTTTCGCATACCATCAAAAAGCAACCGTATAACAGAAAACTGTTGGTGGCTTGTCTGGAGAAAAACATCCGACTGATTGATCATGAAACGATTGTAAACGAAACGAACCACCGATTAATCGGTTTTGGTCGTTATGCCGGAATTGTGGGCGCTTACAACGGTTTTAGAGCTTTCGGAATTAAATTTGATCTTTTTAACCTTCCTAAAGCCGAAACTTTAGCCGATAAAGCGGCTTTGGTGGAACGCCTGAGAAGACCACTTTTACCACCTATTAAAATCGTTTTAACAGGACATGGAAAAGTTGGTATGGGTGCTAAGGAAATCCTGGACGCGATGAAAATCAAGCAGGTTTCAATTGAAGATTATCTGACCAAAAATTTTGCCACTCCGGTTTATACACAAATCGACGTGTTGGATTATAACAAACGTAAAGACGGACAAAAACTGGACAATCAGGATTTTTACCACAATCCGCAGGATTATGTTTCCGATTTCGAACGTTTTACAAAAGTATCCGATATTTTTATGGCGGGTCACTTTTATGGAAACGGCTCTCCGGTGATTTTAACCCGTGAGATGTTAAATGCTCCGGATAACAAAATCAAAGTTGTAGCCGATATCTCCTGTGATGTAGAAGGACCAATTGCCTGTACGCTACGCGCTTCAACGATAGCCGAGCCGATTTACGGTTATTATCCAAGTGAAGGCAAGGAAGTGGATGTGAACCATCCGGGTGCGATTGTCGTAATGGCGGTAGACAACCTGCCATGCGAATTGCCAAAAGATGCCAGTGAAGGTTTTGGCGAAATGTTCCTGCAACATGTAATTCCGGCTTTTTATAATAACGACAAAGACGGTATCTTACAGCGCGCTAAAATAACCGAAGGTGGAAAGCTAACCGAACGTTTTAGCTATCTTCAGGATTATGTAGACGGTAAATAATAACCTTTTATATACAAAAACAGAAACACCTGACAGGTTTTGAAAACCTGTCAGGTGTTTTTAGTTTGTAGTAGAATCAAAATGCTTTATTCTAAAATTTAGAGTGCTATTATATTTTTTCGGTCTGAAAATTAGTAGCATTCTTTAGTTTAGTAAAAAAGTCTTCTTCGGATTCCAAAATAAGTTCATCACCCAAATTAATAAAATACAAGCCTTTTGAATTCGATTTTAATATAAATCCTAATAAATAGGTTTTATATTCATCCCAAAACAATTCTATACTATCAATATTAAAATTCTCAACATTTAAAATCGTTTCATATAAAATAGCAGAAACATCATATTCTCCATCAACAACAATATCTTGTGTATTGTAAACGGTATTCACATATATTCCAGTATGATTCGTATATATTTGATACGAAACCAAATCATTATTTACTAAAATAGAATCGATCAATTCTGTTTTATCATCCTGCTCAACAACTATTATTTTCTTTAGATTCGTAATATTTACACCTAATAATTTTTCCATCTTATTTTGTTATTTTATGTTATCCCATTGTTTTGAAACACCGCCTAGCGAATAATCTAAAAATGTAACAAACTCTCCATCTAGTTTTTGTACGACGATACCATCATCAAGCTTACTCCATTTACATATTCCTAAAGTCATATATTTACCCTGTCTTTTTTCGCCTTCAATCACTACCTTTTCTACAAAACTCTGCATCGCTTTTTGGGTTTCAATTTTCGTTGGACTTGTTGGAATTTCTATGTCAAACTTTTTGGCAACTCTTCTTATTTGAGCGGAATGTTTTTTAAATTTCTCAAGCATATTTTTGCCATAAGTCACATTAAATTCATCCAGCAAACTTTTTAATTTTGTAAAATCCTGATCGACCAATGCCTGCTCCAATTCGATAGCCAGCTTATCGTCTTTGGCCAGCGTTTTGGCTTTGGCAAAGGCTTGTTCCAGAGTAGTGATATCCGCTTTGCTTAATGCGCCCAAATCCTCGATCAGACGAGCGGCTTTTAATTCCAACAGTACTCCTTCAAATGTAAGTATTCCTTTTCTAATCGCAAATACAAGATGTGTCAAAAGCTCTCCGGTTTGCAGAAGTCCAGGTATCGTAACATTGGTAAGCTTTTTGGCTTGTGCTATGCCTTGCATTACACGCTCATATTGCGCTTCTACCTTCGCTTGTTTTACAATATTGGCGCGTACTTCTTTTTTCAGCTCTGTAATCGCTTCAAGTCGTTTCTCCAGCTTTGTAACATCTTTAATTCTATTAAATTCTTTTGCAGCATCCGCTAACGGTTCTGCCGCTTTAAAGGCACTTTTAAGAGCTGCTGCATCGACAGCCGCACCCACTATAGCAATAACCACCCATAACAAACTTGGATCATCACTCAATAAACCAGCATTATAACCGTCTTTTTCGGTTTTATAGGTTTCTATTGTTTCATATACGGTATAGGCACTCAAGGCAAAATTAGCACCTAAAGCTACCAATGCCAGCGAACCGGTACCCGCCGAAGCGATCGTAAGCACGATTGCTCCAAAAGCAATGGCAAGATTTTTTATAAACTCAAATTGTTCTATCTGGCTTTTTTTATCCGTCAGAATTTCATCGAGTGTCGAACCCGGAGCGATACCCTGAGCTTGTTTACAGCTGTTATACAGCAAATCCATTCCATAAATTGCCTCCGGATTCTGGATTATTTTTTGCTGTATATTATCGATACTTTCTTCTTTCTCACGAATATAATCTGATAAAAACGCTTTAAGTCTGGCGGTATCCGAAATTTCAGCAAAGGCAGGTTTATCAAACTGTTTTTCTTTTATCAGATCATTCTGTACTGTTCCTACCAGCGAGTCGGCAGTTTTTAATTTTTGTTCCCCTTGTTCCTTTGCTTCGTAATCTACTTCCACATCAAAGGCTTCACCATTTCTTCGGTAGGTTGTTGCACCTGCTATTTGTGAATTACCCGCCTGATACATTTGCTTGGCTCCCGTACCTTTTAGCTGATTGAGCAATTGTTGCAAATAGGCCTGACTTTCGAGTTTGTTTTTTTCTTCAAACAGGATGTGTTTATACTTCTGCAACTGATCAATAGCGGTATAAAGTGCTTCCTGTTCGAAAGCGGCTTCGTATTGATGAATCAGTTTTTCAAATTCGGATATACCTCCTTTATAGCCTGCATTTTCCAAAGCTTTACGAAGAATCTCAGCCTTATCCGTCATGATCATCGTAGTCCCGAGATCCGGACCAGCTTGAGGATTATTCATACCACTTATAGCCGCACTTGTACTGGCTTGTCCTACCCAAAAAACATAATCTTTATAAAGCTTGTATAACTCTTTAAAGCTGGCGGTACCGAGTTTTTTTTCCAGATCAGCTTTTACTTTTTGATTAGATTCCCGGTTTGCTTTATCTCCTTTATAATTTTGTATCGACGCCTTAAACTCAAAAAGGCTCATCGTACTTTTACTGGTTTTACTGGCATAATCCAGCATTTCCAAAACGGTAAGGTTGTCGAATATATATTGTGCAACTTCGAGTTTTTCTTCCGCAGTTACCCAGCCTCCTTCTTCGGAGGTACGGATAAGATTTCTTACGGCTTCCGGGAAGGCATTAAACTCTTCCTGTAATTCTTCTGCTGTTTTTTTAGGTTTTGCCGTACCCGTACCATTTTCGTGGCCAGTACCGGTTCCTTGTCCCTTACCATCCTTTTCGGTACTGGTTTGCTTTTCTATTTTACTCTCGTTAGAACTCGGTCTGTAGGTAATAGTATTCCCTTCTTTCAATAGCTTTTCAATACTTTGATCAAAATTACCCGTAAGCGATGCGCTTCTCGGTTTATCTTCGGGCAATACGACATCAGACTCATTAAGAACCCGCGTGATGAATGTATTAAATTGCTCTTTACTTGTGATCAAAGAGCCGTCATAATCGGTTTGATTTGCATTAAAGTCGACGGTATACTGGCCCTTGTTCCGATACACTACCGGTGGTCGGAATTTCCCAGTGATCGCCGGAGCTTGCGGTATAAATTCGGGGATTTGTTGTTGCTGTTGTTCAGTAGCATTTTTGACAGGCTGCATGGTTGTCGTTTTTGCATTCCCTTCACCCGATTTTATATCATTATACTTTCGTAACTCATCAATCTTCAGGCTCTTTTTATACTCCATTTCTTTTTTTTGCGTATCCGGATGATTCAAATTTCCGGTTTGCTGCAAACTTTCCTGAAGTTCTGTATGCATTTTCGTCGAGCCATCCGTATACGCAGAATTCGTTCCATGAGTCGCAGGTGCCGGATTATTTCCCGATCCTTTGCTTCCACTTTCGTTTGTCGTTCCCGGAGCTCCTGTATTTTGGGATGGAGCGTTGTTTTTTCCAGGTTCGGGTGTACGCAATGGTATCGACTCCGTCTGTCTTTTCTTTTGCTCTGTCTGCTGTGGGTTATTTTCTTTATCTAAAGGTATTGTATCTTTCATACCGTCAATTTTTGATTGGACATATTTATTTTTGCCCTATAAAATGCAACTCCGGTTGTTGCACTTTTGGTGGCATTTTTAATTCTGGAAAATCAAATAAAACCGGACTGGCTTTATTATTTTGCTGAAATTGACATAAGAGTTCTTATGCAAACCCGGATCGTTTTATCGTCCCGGTAATGATGTCCTGAATGCGTAAATTATTGTTTTTGGCTCTTTATTTTTTTTCAGTACTTTTTTATTTCGGAGTCAAAATTCACTTTTTTTTATTGCAATTAATAGTTTTTGAGAAGGACAATTCTGTAGTTGCGGTAGATCCTTTTTTAGGCATACAAAAAACACCCGATCGGGTTTTAAAATCCTATCGGGTGTTTTTTTGGTTGTTGCAGTAGTAAAAGTGATTATTCGGGTTTCCCTATGGTTCCGGCAGTTTTATGGTAATACAAATGTAATAGTTCCATAAATGCTGCCTTTTTTAATGGTTTCACCAAATAATCATCGATAAAGTGATATTCGTTTATTTTTTCGATATCGGCAAGGCTTGTCGAAGAGCTTAGAATAAAAACGGGAATGTTTTTTACAAAATCCAATTCCAAACGGCATACTTCATCCATAAATTCCCAACCGGTCATTTGAGGCATATTAATGTCTACAAACAACATATCCGGCCAGGTTTCACTCTTTTTTTCATTCGACTGAAAATAATTGATGGCTTCAAGGCCATCTTCAAAACCGATGACCTCCGTGTGGACATCGGGAAACTTCTTTACCATCTTACTGAAGATAAAACGAAATATCGAATCATCGTCGATAATAGCAATACGTAAATTTGTCATATAAAGGGATATTTAGGGCTTACGCATCAGTTGAACTGGATATAAAAGGTACTTCCTTTATCCGGTTCGCTTTCCACATATATTCGTCCTCCCAATGACTCAATCTGATGTCTTGTCATAAAAAGCCCGATACCTTTACTGTCGTATCCGGTATGGAAGGTTTTTCTGAATTTGAATATATGTGCTCCATGTCTTTCGAGATCAATTCCTACCCCATTATCACTAACACTCAAGCAGCTTTTTCCTTCTTCTACATAGGATTTGATATAAATATGCGGTTTCCTACCCGGTATGGTGTATTTTAATGCATTACTGATCAAATTATGCATAATACTTTCCAGATAGATTCTCGAATAGGAAATCGAATTGACTTCAAAATTGGTTTCGATCACAGCACCTTTGGCATAGACTTCTGCTGAAAACTGCTGAATCGTCTTTTTATAGAGGCGTTCGAAATTACATTCCTCAAAAGGAAGCGATTTGCTACCTCTCACTTCGAGTATTTCAATGAGTTCCTCCATAATCGCAATAAGGCCGTCACTGGACGATTGCAGGAGTTGCAGGCATTCTTTTCTGTCGTTTTCATTTTCGGCATGTTCAATTTCGGCAACCAACATCTGGATATTTCCAGCTGGTCCTCGCAAATTGTGCGCTACAATCTGATTGAATTCTTCCAATTGCCGTAGCTTGGTTTCCAGATCGATTGTGGCAATCTCCAATTGTCGGTTATTGCGTTGCAATGTTTGTACATATTTACTGTACAAGGTGATATCCTGAACCTGGGCAATAAAAAAAACAGGCTCGCCTTGTTGGTTAAAAACAGTCGACATGGTGAGAAGGCACCAGATATAATGCCCTTCTTTATGGATATAGCGTTTTTTGATCGTAAAACTTTCGCTTTCGAGTGATTTTAGCTTTTTTATGTTTTCCTCAATAAGCAACAGATCATCCGGATGGGTATATTCGCAGCAACTCATCCGTGACATTTCAGACAGATCGTAACCCAGCATCTTGGTCAGGGTTTTATTAACGTCGATACAATGGCCATCGGTATCGACCAAAGCCATTCCTAATCCCGAATGCAGAAATGCCTGATTGAATTTTTGTTCGTTGATCCGAACCGCTTCCTCCGTTTTCTTTCGGTTCGTAATATCGGTAATAACTACCGCCGCTTTGTCTTTTGATGAATAAATGGGTCGTGCCTGCATTCTGTACCACAACCCGCTATTGACCTGAACGGGGGACTGGTAGTCCATACTGAGTGATTTATTTTTGCTTAGAGCATCTTTGATCAGTGTTACAAAGGAACGCCCAAGTTCACCTGGAAACAGTGCTTCCAGATTTTTTCCCAAAAATAGTGACGGTTCGTAGAAAAGCTGATCTTTATCGTTAGTCCAGCAATTTAGGATTACTCCGGCGGCACTTACTTCAAAAATCATATCGTCTATAGAAGCCAAAATCTCATCCAATTGATTTTTCCGTTTCTCTAATTTCTGGCTTTTGGTTATAATTCCGGTCACATTAAAAAAACGGATCATAACATATTCCATGTCCGAAACCGTAATGAGCTGTGAACTAATCGACAACCAGGCAAGTGGCTTATCCGCTATGGTTACGCCCAGTATCTGATCTTCTATGGTTTTTCCGCCATTTAACGTAATCGAAAACGGCAATTCTTTTTGGTCTAGTGGTGTTCTGTCTTCTGCATAAGAAAACCGAAACAATTCAAAACAACTTCTCCCCTGATACTTTTCATCGTTAAGACCAAAAGTAACCATGGCATTTTTATTTGCCCGAACAATGTTTCCTTCAAAATCTACAATAAATACACCTTCCTTTCCGATATTCTGCATACTGCTTAATATCGCATCGTTCCACATATTCTGAAGTTCTGCTGAATGCATATCTCTTTTTTTAATTAACAAACTACAGACAGTCCCGGTAAAATATTCCGAGTACTGTCATCGTTTTTATCGTATCCCTGTTCATTTAATGTAAAAGATTCAAATCTCCTGAATCAAGGCCGGATGCTTCTCCCGATAGGCGAAAGATACATTTTTAATTGCTTAAGACATTTGATCCTGTCAACTATTTCCGATAAACTTTCGAACATTTTGGGTATCAGTTGGCATTCCGAATGTGTTTTTTTTAATCGATCCGTTAAATTACCATCGATAGTAAAGTCTGCAATGATTCATTCTTACGCTACAATTTAACAATAAAATCCTGTTAATCAACATGCTATTCTTATTTTTTCAGGTCTTGATATTTTTAGGATAAATGGTTCTTTTTGCCCTAACGAGATACAGAATTTATTCGTAAAATTGAGCCTTACCAAACCCAACATGAGAACTAGCGCTTCCCCTATAATCAGGCACCTCGAAAAATTATGGAGAAGTTACTCCGTTTTTATAAACCGGGGAACGCTTACCGGAAAGAAATATCCGAACCGAAACGAGATGTGGAAAGATCGTTTTTTTACACAAATCATAAAATTTGCAGTTCCAACCGGTATCATTGCACTGATCCCTAATGTGATTATCGAGTGCTACCACAGCAGTTATCTGACAGCCATAACTGATCTGTCGGCATTTACCTCCATAGTGATTGTAGTTTTGCATAAAAAACTAGACATCCGGGTTAAAAAACTTTTCGGTGTTATGGTAATGCTGACTTTCTCGATTATAAAAATCGTAACCCTGCATTCGCTAATGTTCGGAACGGTCTTTCTTCTATTGCTCAGCGTATTTGTTACGCTTTTGTTTTCAAAAAAAATGGCCTATTTGTCGGTTGCGGTCAATGCCGTAATCTGTCTCTCGTTTGGTATTGCCTTATATGAAGGATTTCCGGTAAATCGGCTTGAATTAATGAGCGACAACATTCCGGATCGATGGGTTTTATACTCCTTTAATTTTATATTTTCGAATCTGGTTATGGTAGCTGTTATTTTATATATCATCCGCGGTTTCGAAAAAACCATTTTAAAATCGGAAAACCTCTATCAGAAACTCCGTCAGGAAATTCAGGAAAAGATTAATCGGGAAAATCTATTGGAAGATGCCGTGACCCATTATAAAAGCCTGTTTATTTTTAATCCACTACCGATGCTGATTTACGATCCGCAAAGCCTCCGGATGCAACATGTAAACAAAAGTGCGGTAGACTGTTACGGGTATAGCATTAAGGAACTTCTCAATATGAAAATAACGGATCTTATACGCTGTGACGAAGCCGCTTTTCGAAACAAAATACGCCAGGATTACGTACACCAGCGGGACGAACATTATTGTAAGAATGGGGAGCGTATTCAAGTTGACATCAATGCCAGTAACATCCGACTTAACGGAACCTGGGTACGACTCGCTATTGTGAGAGACATTACTTCGGAAGCCGAATACATCACTGCCATTGAACAAAAGAATGAAAAACTCCGGGAAATTGCGCATCTGCAATCCCATGTTATCCGCAATCCGCTATCCCGGATTATGGGCATCACCGAACTGATCAAATCAGACCCTGTTGAAGGCCCCGAATTGGAAGAACTCCTCTTCTACCTCAACCATTCCGCCGAAGAACTCGATATAGTTGTGGCGCAAATTGTAAAACAAACCGAAATGGAAATAAGAACCTCTTTAAACCTAAAAAACGGATTTAGTTAAGCAACGATTTACTTTTTAATTACCCAAAACAACAACGGGAAACAGACATAAACAGCCGACTAAAAACTATAAATTTCCTTATATTGCTATCCCATAACGTGCTGCAAATTAAGAGCCCGTTTTAAACAAATGAGACAACTCAAAACAGGACAGTTTTTCGGAGAAACCAACAGTCGCCTTGAATGGGGAGGTCTTGTGGTTACCGATACCGAATATACACACGAAAAAGTAGACTGGCATTACCACGAAAAACCCTATTTTACATTTATCATTCAGGGAAAAGTTCTCGAAGGCAACCGGAAAGAAATCTATGAATGCACTGCGGGTTCCCTACTTTTTCATAATTGGGACGATGCCCATTATAACCTCAAACCACCCGGATTTACCCGCGGATTTCATATTGAAATAGCACAGCACTGGCTGGATCGATTCGATTTGTCGCTCGACTGTCTACAGGGAAGCTTTGCCGTAAAAAATCCGGAAATAAAACTTTTGTTTTATAAGCTTTTCAATGAAAGTAGGCTACACGACACAACCAGTCATTTGGCCACAGACATACTTCTCGTTGAAGTACTGGAAAACATAAAAAGCGAAAATAAAACCAATGCTGTTTCGCGTCCCGATTGGATAAAACCACTACAGGAAATACTTTACGAAGATACCCTCCAAAACCTTTCCCTTTCGGATCTATCCGCGCTATTAGGGATACATCCAGTTCATATTTCCCGTTATTTCCCTAAGTATTTTGGCTGTTCCCTTGGGGCGTATATCCGCAAACTAAAAGTGGAAAAATCGCTTGCCTTATTACCGGACAAATACAAATCACTTACGGATATTGCTTTGGATTCCGGCTTTTCCGATCAAAGTCATTTTATCCGCTGTTTTAAAGAAAACATGGGAATAACTCCGTTGGCTTTCCGCAAACGAATGCACTTCTGATGTTAATTTCATGCTATTTTCAAAAAAAACGATTCCTTATTTTTACATCATCAAATCAAAAAACAAACTCAGGATGAAAGCATACTTTTGGTGTATGATCACTATTTTAGGATTATCGTTTAGCGTCACGGCACAACACAACATTACCACCCCCGAAATAAATACCAATCCCCTATACCAAAAGAACATTGGAAAGATTGTTTTCCTCTCCAAATCCATTCCATCGGAACAACTAACGGAATCCGACTTTCTGGAATCGTTTCAGAATAGCGACGGAAATGATTTATACCTCCGTGTTTTTATAGACAATTCGCTGGTTAATTTTCTACATACAATAAACACAAATCTAACTGTTGACGAATTAGTTCAAAGTGGAAATTTCCAGTTTTCGTTTTATGCCGACGACAAACTGCTTTATACCGAAAACCTGAATACCGGAGCGGGAACGCTTCAAAGTAAAACCAAAGGAACCACATTTCAGATCCCACTTATCAGCAAATCGGGTGAAGATTCCTGGGGACGATTTTTATGGTCACGCTTCTTTTTTAACGGTGGTGGCGAAGACGCTTTCTTTTCCGGAAAACACAAACTTACGATCGAGATCCGGCCGTATCTGAAATCCAGTACAACTATCAAAACCGGTACATTAATCGCAAAGGGAAGTCTTATCGTAACGGCTCCGATAGTTTCATTATCTGAAAACCAGATCGCTATTCAGAAAATCGCCCCAAAAAGCGACTGGTCATTGGCAACCGCTACCTACGACACTACTACGATCCGCCTTTTAAACCAAAAAATTCAGGAAAAACGTTTTAAAGACATCACCAGTATTGTCGTAATCCAAAACGGAAAATTAGTACTTGAAGAATATTTTAACGGTAGCGATCGCAACACCCTTCACAACACCCGATCGGTTGGAAAATCTTTTGCTTCCACCCTTATGGGAATGGCCATACGGGACGGTTATATTAAAAACGAGAAGCAAACCCTCAATCAGTTTTACAAGCTAAAAGACTTTGCGCACTATTCTATTTCAAAAGAAAACGTTACTCTAAAAAGTTTACTTACGATGAGTTCCGGTTTTGACGGATCGGATCAGAATCCTGATTCACCGGGTAACGAAGAAAATATGTATCCGACAGACAATTGGGTAAAATTCGGATTGGATCTTCCGATGGACTCCGAAAAACAAATCGGAAAAAATTGGGATTATTTTACAGCCGGAGTAGTCCTTTTGGGCGATATTCTAAACCAACGGGTACCTAAAGGACTGGAATCCTACGCTGCGACCAAATTATTCAATCCACTGGGAATTAAAAGCTACCAATGGCAATACACACCTCAAAACGTAGCCAATACGGCTGGCGGTTTACAATTGCGAACGTTGGATTTGGCACGCTACGGACAATTATATGCCAACAAAGGTTTGTGGAACGGAAAACAACTGCTTCCAAAAGAATGGGTTGAAAAAAGTTTTACCAATTATTTCCCGGAAGATCCCAACACACCGGGATACGGTTATCTGTTCTGGAAAGAAAGCTTTACGATAAAAGGGAAAGATTATGAAGCCTTTGCCTGTAGTGGAAACGGCGGTAATAAAGTCTATATTTTTCAAAACGTCCCTCTTGCGATTGTTATCACAACCACAGCCTACAACAAACCTTACGCTCACCCACAGGTACGCCGGATGATGCAGGAATTCCTGTTACCAGCCATGATCGCACAATAATGGTGATGCTGTTAAAAATACTACCGCGAAGTCTTTATAAAAAGATGTGATTATTGATTGTATATTCAGGACTTTATATGGTAATTCCATTTGGAAAATCTTCTATAAAAAGTCCTGAAATATTGATTAATCTTCTAGTGGAAAGGAAATTCCAATTGCAGCTGCACCCGAAGTTTGCCTTACCGATTCATGGTAATAATACGCAAATTTTACTTCGACATTATGCTTACGCCCTAATGCCAATCCTAATGAAAAAGGAACGTGCATTAGTAATCCGTTTTTACGGTAATAATCCTCTTTGGTATACGTATAAAAAGAACCCACAGACACACCTACTCCAACTTCAATAAAAGGTGCTACATAAGGAATGGGTGCTGCAAGCCGAATCTTTGTTCCCAATAAAGCAGCATTGGCTTTAAGGCTATATACTTCCTGATTCGCATCTTTTTCTTCCGACTCGGCCGAAGCAATTACCATTCCGGCATAAGGAATCACTCCAAACCAGCTCCGCGGACACCAAACATATTCACCCTGAGCATAAAATCCCGTACCATTCATACTAGTCTCTGTATCGTATGGCGATACGATACCAAGTCCTACAGAAGCATTAATAAATTCCCCTTTATTGGGTTGTGCAAATACCGGATGCAATACCACTCCGGAAAATAAAAAAAGACTAATCGCAAAATACAATCGTTTCATTACTGGCTTAAAATTTTAGCCGGCAAACTTAAATATATTTAAAGAATTATCGGAAAAATTATCCGTAAAAGACTACTATTATCTATCGATAGTCCATAAAATACTGTTGTGTACCGTATCAACATTATAAATATGAATTACGTTACTTAAAAAAACACCGAGCAGTCGTTTTGATTGGGTGTCACTCTGGCTTACGGTTGATTCTGTTTGCGTTTAGCGATAGCTACAAAACCGGCAATAAAAAAAGCAAGAAGATCATCTACTGATAGTCATTTTTGTATCAAGTCAATTTAAAAACAGGTAATTACATCCTAACCTGGTTCTGAAAAAAAATGATCCTTTGTTTTGCATATACGATGCTGTTTTAAATAGTAGTCCGAATCCAATAACTTATAAATTTAATACACCCAAATATGAACGATCAAACAGAACTTACAGTAACAGAGACAAGCATAGCGGAATGGATCGAAGCGAATCTTTCGGCTCCTTCAATGCTAAAAACACAAGCTTCGGGAACCGAACGAGCGTGTTGTAAAGCCCTTTTCCTAGGATCGGATGACAGTGATCCGAACGCTTCCGGAACAGAAATATTTAGCAATCCTAAAAATCTTCCGGTAGCCGTTGCAACGATTCTAAAACTGATTCAAACGAGATCCGATTTTTACCCGGATACTCAAAATGCCAATGCTTTATTCAAAGCTATAGAACCTTACTCGCACCACTTATACACGGCACCTTTTTTGAACCTAATGGACGGTAACTCCATTCAGAAAGATTTTGTCAATAAAAACTATCCAAAAATTATTGATGATTTTATGACACTCTTTTCGGATTATAGTAATGAGGATAAAATAAAAATCCGGAATTCTGTCCGGGAACTGATTCAGACGCAATCGTTCAATGCCGAAACGAATACGTATAAAAACAAATTCGTATTAATAATAATCCGGAATAAAACCAACCAGAATGCCGACATCTGTTTTTACAGTACTTCTTTTGATATGGAAATCAATGCAGGTCAACCTCATATAAAAGGAAATCAGGATTATACTTTAGCTTATACTATTTATAATCTGCCAACCAGTAACTTACAACGAGTTGCACAACCTCTATCCAGACTTCCAAAAACTACTGTAAACGAATGGATTAAAAGTAATTCTTCTCCTAAAAATACCGCAATAAGTCTTTGTTTTTAATTTTTAAAATCAGAATTATAACAATTTTCACGATACTATCGTCCGGATTTTCCCAATATAAAATCCGGACAATAATCGTATCAAATAAAAACTTGTTTTTTCTCTATTAAGGGATATATTTGTAAAAAACGACATTATTATGACAGTCCTGGAACAACTCAAAAAAATAAACTGGCTACGAATATTATTATTCTACGGAATTATACTGGTGGGCACTTATTTTGCGCGAAAACTTCCGAACGTATTGAATCTGATTCTACCCCGTATTACCGACATTCCTTTTACTTTTAATTACAATCATGGCATCGTTACACTGGTAACGGCTTTGTTATTTTATAAATTTAGCGGCGTAAAGCAGGAAATCACCCTATTGGGAAACCATAAAATCAAAAGTCTGCTGTTTCCATTAATATTATTAGTATGCTATGCCGGATTTGGAATTAGCAATGGTAACGGCATCAACAATCATATATGGGCCTTACTAATTTGTTCGTTTGCGCTTATTTACAATTTGATGGAAGAATATGCCTGGCGTGGTTACCTGATCGAAAGTCTGGGAAATACGCATTATGTTTTAAAAAGTCTTATTTCTGGTATATTTTGGGCAATATGGCATCTGTTAATTTTTAATAATTTTGATCAGTATGGTGGATTTTGGATTTTTCTGGCTTTCTGTATTGTTTTTGCTTTTATACTGACATTTGCCGTTAGGCGCACCCAATCGATACTGGTTGCCGCGACCCTACATGCTTTTATTATTCAGACCAATATGGCCGCTGTGATCTGCTTTGTTGTATTTATACTGTTGTTACTTACGTGGAACAAAACATTTAAACGTACGACATAAAAAAATGCCTTTTACTTTTGCGCACCCAGCTATAGTTTTTCCATTAACCTATTTACATAGGAAATGGTTTTCTCTTACCGGGCTTATAATTGGCAGTATGGCACCTGATTTTGAATATTTTTTAAGAATGCGCATCCAAAGTAATTATAGTCATACGCTTAGTGGGCTTTTTTGGTTTGATTTACCCTTGGGATTATTAGTTGCATTTCTTTTTCATACTATTGTTCGAAATCAATTGTTTAACAATCTTCCAGATTTTTTAAAATTCAGGTTCTCTATCTTCAAACGATTTGATTGGAATCAATACTTTAAAAAGAATTGGTATATTGTTATGATTTCTATCTTAATCGGAGCGCTATCCCATATTTTTTGGGACAGTTTTACACATGATTCCGGTTATTTTGTACAAAAACTTCCAATACTAAGGGATACTATTGACATATTAGGTAAGCAAATTCCCGTATTGAAAATCGCTCAGCATACAAGCACCTTATTCGGTATTTGTACCATTGTATTAATACTATACAAATTGCCATTAACCAAAATCGAAAAAAGTCAAATCGATCCCAAATACTGGATAGTAGTCACTATATTATCTTTTACAATAATTATAATGCGGTTTATTGTTGGACTTGAATTAAAAGAATATGGAAACGTAATTGTTACTACAATAGCTGCTCTATTGATTTCATTAATTATAACGCCACTTCTTCTGAGATCCAAGGTATATTCATAATATGTAAGATCGTCGTATTTGGACTACTATTTACATAGTACTAATTAATAATTCCACTCCACATATACCGGTTTGATCATCCAGGGATATTTAATTATTGAAAAAGAAAAAGAAGCTCTATTAATCAGTATGTCATAGGCTCTTTTTTCAACCTTTAACTCCCAACGTTCGCTTTTATCGGTTAGCATTCCATCTCGAATCAGCCAATTTCCGCGGAAACCGGCAATCGAACTCGAACCGATAGCGGGCCAATAATTGATCATAGTCTTAAGCAATCCATTCATAAGCTGCTCCTCCTGATCGGTTACTTCAATCGTTTGTGTTATAACGGTATCCGGAGCAATACCACAAAGTATTTTATTTAAAGACAACTGATGATCATCAGTATTTTGACGGCCGGTTGCCAGATAGTTGAGATAAAGTACCGCTTTTTCGCGATTTTCTTCCGAGGTAAACGCCTTATTTTTGATAAGTCCTAATCGATCTAAAAGCATCGGAAAATAGGCATTTATTAAAACCATTCCGGCATTATTTGTAGGTAATGTAGTTGTTGACATTATGTTTTAATTTTAGGGGTCAAAAGTTTTCAAAAGTAGTAGCAACCATTCGCGTATCGTTACGTAAAATCACCTGTTTTGATGGTGCTATCCGATCGCAATCCGACACAATCAATATATTGTGAATGGAATCATTTTACCGATAAAACCTTCCGTTGGTTTCTATTTTTCAAGGTCTAAAAAATAAAAGTGGCAAAGGACATTTCGAGTCCTTTACCACTTTTCGGCGGGAACAATTCCCAATAAAAATCAATCAAAAAAACAAACTTATTTTTCCATCCCCATGTATTTTTTATTGTTTTTTAACTGATTATTCGACACCACCGCCCAAAGCGCGATACAGGTCGGTTATAGCATTGTATTTTTCCAGATGAATCGCAATCGTTTCCAGATCATTTTGCAATTTGTTATTCTGTGCCGTAATCACTTCCAGGTAATTGGCCATCCCATTTGCATACAACTTCAGCGCATCGTTTGTTGCTTTATTCAGCGCAATTCCTTTTTCTTCTACCAATAATAATCGTTGCGACGCTCCCTTCGATCTTGCCATTGCATCGGAAACTTCACCTACGGCCTGAAGCACCGTTTGCTTAAACTGAATCGCTGTTTTTTCCTGTTCGATTAGTGCGGTTTTATAGGCCGTTCGCAGCATTTTTTTCTGAAACAACGGTTGTGTAAGATTCGCCGCTATATTTTTGGTAAACGATCCCGGTAAGTCAAACCAATCTTTAAATTGCATCGCATTGGTACCTATTTGCGGTGTGAGACTCAAACTGGGATACATCGCTGCATTGGCAAGACCTGCTTTGGCATTACTGACCATCACGGCATATTCGGCTGCTTTTACATCCGGTCTCCGACTTAACAAAGCGGCCGGGACTCCGGTTGTTGCAAGCTCTTCCGGAATGGCCTTTTTCAGACTTTCCGCTCTGGCAATACTATCCGGATAGGAACCGCATATGATACTCAGGGCATTTTCCTGTACGGCAATTTGCTGCATTGCTAACGGCAGTAACATTTCGGCCGTTTTCTTTTGTGCTTCGGCTTGTTGTACGGCCAGAGAATTAATTTGTCCCGCGTCATATTGCAATTGCATAATCTGTAACGTACGATCGCTCAATTCTATATTCGATCTTGCGATCTTTATCTGTTCGTCCAAAGCCAACAAATTATAATAGGCCTGAGCCACCTGAACGATGATTCGGGTTTTTAAGGCCGATACGTTTTCCCGCTGTGCGAAATAATCGGCCCGGGTTGCGGCTTTCATCATCGAAGTTTTCCCCCAGATATCCATTTCCCAGTTCAGACGTAAGCCGGACGTGTAATCGTCAATATATGGCGTACTTACAAACTGTCCCATCAGCGAGCCGTTCATACTGTTTTTAGACTGCCAGGTACGGTTGGCACTTCCGCTTAACTCAAGTGTAGGCAACCATTCCAGTTTTGCTTGTTTAAAAGCCAGATCCAGTTGTTCGACGCTCTTTAAAGCAACCGCTATTTCATTGTTTTTTTGTAAGGCATTCTCGATCAGAGTGATCAATTGTTTATCCTTAAAAAATGTTCTCCACGGCAACTGAATCGTATCGGCGGTGAGCTGTAATTCCGTCCGGTATTTTTCTGGCAGGTCGAGTGCCGGCTGTTTGTATTTTTTTCCAACCACACAAGACGAAACCAGTAGTAGCATCAGAAATCCCGGAACCAGTTTTTTTATAATCAATGATTGTGTCATTTTTCTTTTTATTTAATTGTATCGAAACCCTGTTTTTGTCCGGAGAGTTTTTCCTGCAGATATTGAAACAGCATATATAATAATGGGATCACAAAAACACCCAAAGCCACTCCGCTTAACATTCCCATTGCCGCACTTGTACTGATGGAACGGTTTCCGGTAGCCGTACCACCGGTAGCCAACATTAGCGGTATCATCCCCACAATAAATGCCAACGAGGTCATAATAATAGGGCGTAGTCGCGCTCGTGCGCCTTCAAAAGCCGATTCTTTAATAGACAGTCCGCTTCTTCTGCGTTGTACGGCAAACTCCACGATAAGAATTGCATTTTTAGCCAATAATCCGATAAGCATAATAAGTCCAACCTGTACATAAATATTATTATCCAGTCCGATTGCTTTAATTCCCAAATAGGCTCCCAAAATACCGGTTGGAATCGATAACAATACCGCCAACGGTAACAGGTAACTCTCATATTGTGCCGCCAGAAGGAAATAAACAAACAACAAACAAAGTCCTAAAATCATCATGGTTTGGTTACCGGCTTCATTTTCTTCCAAACTTAAACCGGTCCATTCGTAACTGTAATCCGAAGGCAAGTTATCGAGTACATGTTTCATACGGGTCATTAATTCTCCGTTACTCACACCGGGCATGGCATTGACGTTAATCGTTACGGCATTGTAAAGATTATAGCGACTCACCGATTCCGGTCCGTAGACTTTTTCCAGGGTTACCATTGTTTTTACCGGTACCATTTGCCCCTGATTGTTGCGGACAAAAATCTCATTAAAAGCCTGTTCGTCCATTCGGAATATACCGTCGGCTTTAATATTGACACGGTAAAATTTTCCAAATCGGGAGAAATTCAGTGACTGATCTCCGGAAAAATACGACTGGATTACATTTAGCATACCGCTTACACTAACGCCCAGTTGTTTGGCTTTATCTTCGTCTACATTCAATTCCAACTGCGGATAATCCGCGCGAAACGTAGTATAGGCAAACTGAACCCCGGGAACCTGCATCAACTGCCCGATCACCTCATCGGTTTTGGTTTTTAACGCTTCCGGTCCTCTGGCCATTCGATCCTGAAGTACAATTTCGGCTCCACTTGTCATTCCATAACCATCTACCGGCGGCAATCGCATGGCCATTAGCGAACCTTCTTTTATATGACTCAGCTTTTCATTGACTATGCCCATTAATGCATCGATATCCTTAACGGCTCCGCGTTGTTCGGTTGGTTTAAACTTTACAAAACCCACCCCGTAAGACGGTCCGGAACTATTACTTAATATATTAAATCCTGTAATGGCGGTATTGTCTTCTACGGCTTCCACTTGCGAAAGCAACGTATCGATTTTTTTCATCACTTCGGTTGTAGGTCCGAGTGCCGTACCCGGAGGCATAGCAAGCGAGTACATAAACATTCCATCGTCTTCCATCGGTACAAAACTTTTGGGTGTACTCGTAATCGACCAGGTTGCGACAACAAACAGTGCGACAATACAACCCGCTGCCAACCATTTTCTTGCGGCCAAAAAGCTAATCGTTTTGATATAGCGTCCGGTAAGATTCGAGAACCCGGCATTAAAGGCGGTAAAGAACCGTTTTCCAAATCCGTCTTTTTTAGGAGCCTCTTCTCCTTCGTGTTGTTCCGCATGGGTGTTTTTTAATAAAAGTGCGCAAAGTGCCGGAGTCAATGTTAAGGCATTTACGGCCGAAATAATGATCGCTATCGCCAGCGTATAGGCAAACTGTTTATAAAAAATCCCCGCCGATCCCTGCATAAATCCAATTGGAATAAATACAGCCGACATCACGAGGGTAATCGAAATAACGGCTCCGGTGATTTCGCTCATTGCACTATGTGTAGCCTCTCTTCCGGTCATGGAACTTCCTTCCATCTTACTGTGAACCGCTTCTACAACAACAATGGCGTCATCGACCACAATACCAATGGCCAATACCAACGCAAAAAGGGTCAGTACATTAATCGTAAAACCAAAGATCAACAGGAAGAAAAAAGTACCTACAATCGCTACCGGAACCGCAATGGCCGGTATTAATGTGAAACGAAAATCCTGCAGGAAAAGAAATACAACCACAAAAACCAGTAAAAAAGCCTCTATTAAAGTCGATTTTACCTGACCCGTAGCGGCATCCAGTTTTTCTTTGGTACTAACCAGTTTGGCGTATTTAATACCCGGTGGAAACGACTTGGATAGTTTTTCCAATTCTTTATCAATACCGATTTCGATGGCATTTGCGTTCGATCCTGTGGTTTGAATTATCGCAATCGTTACGGCATTTCGGCTGTTTGAGGTATTATTCCCGCCATAGGATATGGAACCGAATTCGACACGGGCTATATCTTTAAGACGTATCAGGTTTGTTCCGTTATTTTTAACAACAATATTGTCATAATCGTCCGGGACGTTTTTCTTTCCTTTATAACGCATCACATATTCCAGCACGGCATCGGATTCTTCTCCCAGTTTTCCGGGAGCCGATTCGAGACTTTGGTCGGCAATTGCAGCCGTTACATCGGCAGGTTCCAATCCGTATCCGGCCATTTTACGCGGATCCAGCCAAACCCGCATGGAATATTCCTTACTTCCGAATATCTGAGTTTGTCCCACTCCCGGAACCCTTTTCATTTGCGGAATCAGATTGATATTCGCATAGTTTTGTAAAAAGGTTTCGTCGTATTTTTCATTGTCTTCCGTATACAGGTTGAAAATCATGATCATACTATTCTGCTGTTTGGAAGTGGTCAATCCCATTCGCACTACTTCAGCAGGTAGAATCGGCGTCGCCTGTTGTACGCGATTTTGAACATTTACAGCCGCCTGATCGGGATTTGTCCCTTGTTTAAAGACAATCGAAATCGAAAAACTTCCGTCGTTACTGGCAGTCGATTTAATATACTGCATGTCTTCCACTCCATTGATTTGTTCTTCCAGCGGCGTTACTACCGAACGGATTACCGTTTGACTGTTACCGCCCGGATAGGAACCGGAAACCGAAACGGTTGGTGGCGAAATATCCGGGAATCGCGTCACCGAAAGTCTCGTAAGTCCCATGATCCCTAATATGACGATAACAATGGAAATTACCGTGGCAAGTACCGGTCTGTCTATTATTTTTTGTAACATGATCTATTTTTTATTATCCGATTGTTGCGTCGTGTTGCTTGTTTTTATGATTTTAGGGATAACCACCATCCCTTCTGTTAAGGCATCAATCCGGTTGATGGCAATTTTATCGCCCGTTTGTACTCCCGATTTTACCAAAAAGGAGTCACTGGAATTACCCGAAATTTGAATGGGTACCATCACAACCTTATTACTGTCGGCCAGTTTGAATACAAAAAACTTATCCTGTATATCTTTTACACTGGTACGGGGAATCTGTATCACACTGTTTTTTGTATGATCAATAATAACACGTCCTGTTCCGCCGGAACGCAAGAGTTTATCCGGATTGACAAACAGGGCTTTCATGGGCATACTACCGGTTGTACGGTCGATATTACCACTGGCGGTTTCCAGTTTTCCTTTGTGTTCGTAGGTCGATCCATCCGCCAGTATCAGACTAACGCTTTCCTTTGAATGTGTCTCTTTTTTATAGGCGATATAATCGGATTCACTCATCGAAAAGTAGACACTAACGGTATTGATTTCCGACAAGGTGGTTAGTGGTGTCGCATCAGCCGGTGTAACCAGGTTTCCGATACGGTTTGGAATCCGGCCTATAAAACCGCTTACCGGCGCTTTGATCAGCGTAAAATCAGCATTAATTTTTGAGGAACCCAAAGTAGCTTTCGCCTGCGCCACCTGAGCTGTCGCGGCACTATATCGGGCCTGTGCTTCTTTAAGCTGTATATCCGAAACCACTTTTCCGTCAACCAACGGTTTTAGTTTTTCCAATTCAATTTTGGCCGATGCCTGAGCTGCCACTGCCGCTTTAAGTCCGGCATCGCTATTGGCAACCTGTTCCTGAAACACCTCGTCTTTTATTCGGAATAAACGCTGTCCTTTTTCTACATAATCGCCTTCTTTAACGTAAACCGTTTCAAGATAACCGGTTACCTGTGCTTTTATATCAACGTTTACACTTCCTTCTATACTTCCGGGATAGGTATTGGTAACGTTTGCTTCTCCGGCCGTTAACCGGATAAAATCGGTTTCCAGCGGAGCCATTCCGGCCATACCGTCTTGTTCGTCTCCTTTTCCACCACAGGATGCCATAAATAGTAGCACTGAAAAAAGGGAGACAACCTTTCCGGTTGGAAGCCATTTTGTTATTTGTTTTTTCATATTGTATCGAAATTATTTTGAGAATTTGATACAAAGAAAAACCGGTTCTAAAGAAGATTCTTTTTTATTTAAACGAAGCGGTAAAATTTGCCGGTGAACCGTTTTTAAAGGGAATTGAATCGAATGCCTGTTTTTTGAAAAAGGCAATTCAGCGGACTATACGGATCGTTTCGAGTTTGTATAGCCGAATGGTTTGGAGGTTATTCTTTTATTTTTGGATCCATTAGTAATCCATCCAGTTTTTAAATTGTGGTGCTTTTTCGCGACTGATAATTACTTCCCGATCGGGGTATTTTTTAAGGACAATTTTTAGTTTTCCGTTAAAATAGTTTTGTACCAGTGCCACCGAATCCATATTGATAATATACTGTCGGTTGGCTCTAAAAAAGTGTTTTGGATCCAACTGCTGTTCCAATTTTTCCAGGGGTTGTGTTACGATTTCAAAATCACCGTTAAAAAGATGGGCCTGTGTTGTATTCAGTTCCGAAAAAAAGAAGGCAACCTCGCTCACCATTACGGTTTTATAGCCATCACGGTAAGGCAACAGGAAACGGTTTCGGAATTCCTTTGGTTGTATTTGAGTGAGCAGATTTTCGATGATTGGATTTAACGTCTGTACTTCTTGAATATGTAGTTCATAGCTGTTTAAGGCGGTTTCCAATTCTTCTTTTTCAATCGGTTTTAACAAATAATCGATGCTATTATACTTAAATACCCGTACCGCATATTCATCGTAGGCCGTTGTAAAAATTACCGGACATTTAACTTCGATATGATTAAATATTTCGAAACTTAATCCGTCTGCCAGGCGTACATCCATCATGATAATATCCGGTTTTTCATGCAATGCCAACCAGGCTACCGATTCTTTTACACTGTCCAGAATCGCCAGAATTTCCGCATCGGGTCGTATGTCCAGTAATAACCTTTTTAACCGATCCGCATTTGGTTTTTCATCTTCGATGATTACTATTTTTTTAATTTTCATGGGAGTAAGGGTACTTTAACGGTAAATACAAACGTATCTTCTTCCACAATCGGCTTTTTAGCGGATAACAAAGAATAACGACTCAGGATATTTGTAAGTCCTATCCCGGCAGAATCGGCTTTGGAAACCAACGGTAATAAGGTATTGGTAACCGTCAGATAGTCGGCGTCGGATTGTATCGTTATTTCCAGCGGTCTGTCTTTGGTTGTCCGATTGTGTTTTAATGCATTTTCGATCAGTAACTGCAACGTCAGCGGCGGAATTTGCAATCGTAGATGTTCCTGACTTACGATTATTTCAAAAGTGACACCTTGTCCCATTCTCTTTTCGATCAGGAACAGATAGGCGTTCAAAAATTTTAATTCTTCTCCCAGTGAGATGAGTTTTTTTCGGGAATTTACCAGTAAATAGCGGTATACTTTGGCCAGATTTTCGGCATATTCATATCCCAATTGCTGGTTTTCGAGGATAAGTTCCGAAAGTACGCTGAGATTATTAAACACAAAATGAGGATCCAATTGTAATTTAAGTGCCTGTAGTTCGGCTTCGGCAGCAGCTTGTTTGTGTTCGGCGGCTTTAATTTTATGTGCCACCGCATCCATTGCTGTTATTTTCCAATTGGTAATCAGAAAATTACCCGTGTTTATAGCACTGATCATTAATGCTGTCAACACCGTCGCGATTATCCATTGCCAATATCCTTTGACTTCACTTATGGTTGCTTCGACGTCGTTTTCTTCCAGTATGAATACAAACATAAAATGGGTAATCAACGTCACTAACAATACGCCGATAATCTGTACAAAACTTTGTACAACCAGTCTTTTTATAGGATCGACTGTCCAGGGCATTTTCCGGTTAAACCAGCGGTCGAGAAACAAACTAAGCTCCGAAATAACGGCACAGAAAATAATGGAAACTACAAATTCTTCTACAATGTCTGAAAGCGACCTTGTAAAAAAATCGGTCCAATACGACGAATACGGATCCATCATATAGGAAATCAGATACGATCCTATAAAAGCAAATAGGATTAGTAACGCTCTTTTTCCTTTACTGGTGATCATGGTTCTGTCTGATTTGACGCTTCGATTGCAAAGATAACAAATACGACACCGTCATGAATACATTATAACTATCGTGCATACATTACTCTCGTTTTTTGAACGCAAGGTACATCTTGGTCTGTGCGGATTATACGCTTTATAGGTAAACCGTATAAAAAAGCCTTTGAAACGACAAAACACTATTGGTGAAAAGGAAAACCAATTCCTATTTTATCGTAGCAGAAAAGATTCCATACCAAACGAACGCTAAGTCTTCTTGTAAAAATGCCCGTTTGTTTACAGGCGTGCACCTCTTTTCTAAAAGCCCTATAACAGGTAAAAATACCTACTATGGGGCTGAAGTTTATCTATAATTTGCTGTCGCAAAAAAATATTATTTCAATAAAACCTACTAAAAACAAAGACTTAATGATCTGATAGAACCTTAAATATCTTAAAAAAAGACCTTAAAACTATTGATTTTTAAACTTTTGAACCTCAAAATTGAACCCAAACAAAGTACATTATGAAGACAATCGAGTATGAACTAAAAGAAGAACAAATCGACAAAATTTTGGCCGATTTAAAAAATGCCTCCGACAACACGGTAAGTTTAGCTCCAAAAGAAGAATTTAAAACCCAGCAAACTATTGCTACAAGTGCTGTCGCAATCTTAGACATTGCAACGGCTGCTATTTCGGCTCAACCTACCTTTACCGATTTAAAGGGCGTTCCGGAGCTAAAAAAGCATCAGGAATCCAGTAAGGAAGATGCTAAAAAATGGCGTACAACGGTTAGACCTACGCTATTTAAAGTAAATGATGCGATTATTAATTTCGGAACCGAATTCGATTCCCTTTACAATCCGTTATACGATTTTGCCGGTGAGTTAAACAATCCGGACAAATGTAAACAGGCACAATTAAATCTGATTCAGGGTTTAAAAGCGCTTCAAAAAGTAATCAAAAAACAAAAAGAAAAAGTTGAAGACGCTTCGAAACAAATCAAGGATTTACAGAATTCAATGCTTGAAAACGAAGCAAATCTGAAAAAAGATTATATCCTTATCGAAGCCAAATACACCGGTGATAAAGGTAAACTGGAAGACCTTAAAAAACTGGTAACCAACTACGAAAGCACCATGAACAAGGATCTGGCCATTATTGGAGCCGGAGCCGGAGGCGTTGTCGTAGGAGTACTTACCGTTGCGGTAGGTGTCGCCATGTGGATCGAATCGGCCGGAGGAAGTACACCAGTCATCCTTATTGGTATCGGAATTATTGCCGCCGGAACAACCGCCGCGGTAATTGGTATTGTCGATTATAATAAATCATCCGAGAGAAAAGCATCAGCCTTACAGGAAATTTCTCTTATTAATTCGGAAATCGCAGTGGTAACGGCACTAAAAGGATCCGTTACAACTTTGATCAACCAATTAAACATTGCGAGTTCAGCCTTGGATAAATTATCGGGTGCCTGGGATCAATTGGATCGGGATTATGAAAACGTCATTGATTCATTGATCAATACACAAGGGCATGCCGAAGATACCGAACCTTTAGCTTTTGTCGTTCAGGCAAACCTTAGAACTTCGAAAGTACAATGGGAAACCCTTCAGAAAGACGCCAAAACGATCAAACAAAATCTTCTTGCTCCTATGCAGGTTGATAATTCTGCCGTAAACAATTCGGATGGAAAAACACCTTCCTTCCCTAATGTTCCAAAGGAATTACCCAAAACAGCAGGCCGAGGGATAAACATGCAAAAAATGACATTGGCAGCGCCGGCCCTTACGTTGGCAAAATCTCCTGCCAATTCTCTTAGCTCAGATACGGTTATCAGCAACAGCGGTTACCGTCCCTGGATAGAGAATACCGCACAGACCTTACTCGCATTTCAAAGTGACTTGTCAGGTTTAACCGGAGGAAAAGCGTCTCCAAAAGAAATTCTGGAAGCTAAAGAAAATTTAATTCGGGTGTCTAATCCGGCTTTTGAAGCCACCGAATCTTTTTTGGCGGTAAATGAATTACTGTCTCAAAAAGCAAGCGTCCTTCGTGAAATCGCCAGACTGGATGATGCTCATATTCTTGATGCGACGTATGCGGCGTTACCCGATCTGATGCAACTTGTTCAAAAAGGCACAACAACAGGTCAGATAGCAGCAGAACGCGTTTATAAACTGGATGAAGCGATCGATACTATAGACGGAGCCTTGAACAAATGGCTTCTAAGTATGAAGGCCTCGCATACCGCCGATAGTCAGAAATTACAGGATGCCATCCGATTACGAAATAAGGCTCAGTCCGATAAAGACGCGATTAAAAATGACTTTTGGTTTTGTTTGTTGGGCGTTGCTGTTTGTGCCGTAGTGGCCATCGAAGTTGCTATCCGGGTAAGTAATGCTCAGTCGGAAATCGATGCTTTTACCAATAAGATTGCCGCCGATGATGCTCAACTCCGACAGTTAATGAATAGCATCAACAAGACGACTGCACTTACCTTAAATGCTGCGGCTTTAGGAAAAAGTATCGACGGTGGATTAAAAGCCATTCAGGTTATCCTGTCCACAATCGAATCCATTCAGAATACGTCCAGTACCACACCGTTTATTGTTCGCGCGCATATCAATGCCCTTGCCAGTCAGCTTGAAGGCGTATCTACAGTACGTCTGCAAAAAAGCTCGCAATTGCTTTTTGCCCGAATTAATGAAACCGTAACCGAAGAACACAGTATTAGCCTTTGTTTGCAAAACCTGTTTTCTAAGTCGATTTTAATTCAGAACTCCGCACAGCTGATCAACAAACAACCAAAACTGGTTTATGTAGAAAACCTTTTAAAACAGGATCAGGCCATTTTACGAAGCCATACAATGGAATGGACCATGAGTGTGTCGAACAACGTATTAAGTCAGTTATCCGCACTACGGGCCATTGGGAACAGCATTGAAATTTTAGGCGATGATGTACTCACGTTTATCCAAAAAGGTGATGCTAAAAACGCAGAAGCAGGAATAGAAGCGCTAAAAGATTCGTTTGTACCGTATATTGGTAGTGCTAATAAAGAAGGACGTCTATTTAGAGATAAAATTGCGCTTCAGTTGTTTCATAACAATATCAAAAATGATCAGGCTGCCTTTACATTCGTCGAAAGTGTGATCAAAAATGATCTGAAAGGCGACGATGGCGAACTACTTCAAATGGAACTTCGCGAAGAGAGTTACACCCTTGCTATTAATCAGCAAATGGAAGAGATTGTGAACAACTCAACCCGAATGGTAACCGAATATTTAGCCTATGGTGTTATTATGGCGCTTACCGTTGCTGCTGGGCAGATTCAGTTTGCCGCGGTACAAGGACCAACGCTGATGTACCTGATAAAAAAAGGAGCCAATATTGCCATTAAACAGGCCAGTAAATCCGGAGCTTCAAAAATACAACAGGAAATTAAAAAGATCCAGAGCAAAGGCGACAAGGTTGAAGTTACGATTAGTGACAGAGCCAAAAATCTGGAATCCATTTCCAAATTAAAAGCAGATATCGCAGTCTTAAAGGTTCTTACAAATGATACCGCAATACTCGACGAAAACACTATTGCTATAATAACCACAATCAATAAGATACGCGAACTAATCATTGACGAGATCGATAGTTTGAATATCGCTAAATACACCTTACGCGCTTCCAATTTTAAAGAAGCGGAAAACATTGTTAAAGCACTTCTGCAACAATGGTCGGACATTTCGAAACTTTCGGATGCGCTTGAAAGAAGTTTTATCGCCAGTGTAGGTGAATATGAATTTTCGGAATAATTAAAAACCGTAAAAGCAAAAGGGAGTACCAATAGTACTCCCTTTTTTATTTATCCGATTACCCATGCTATACAATCATCGAATACGGATGACAAATGATCTGAATGCGCCGTGCTAATCAATTATATTTTTTGCTGTTTCGGGTAGCGTCTCGATCGTCACGCCAATCTGCTCGAAAATGGTAGTATCGATCATCTGACACATCGCACTAAGTGCCAAATCGTTGGCTTCCATTCCAAAAGGTTCTTCGATTTCATCGGCAATAGCTTCAAAAGCGACAAAAGTATAGGCTATAAATACAACAATAAACGGTGTAAACCAGCCTAAACTATCGACCAAAGCAAAAGGCAGTAAAAAACAATATAAATATACCGTACGGTGTAATAGTACCCGATAACTATACGGAATCGGCGTTGACTGAATTCGTTCGCATCCACCCAAAATATCGGCCAATTTATCCAGGTTTTCATCAAAGCGGCTTTGTTGAATGGAATCGATCCGGTTGGAATTTTTGGCCGTTTGTACCCATTCTCCCAAAAGATTCAAAATGATGGCCGGTTTATAATTTGCCTTCCCTACTACTTCCAGTTGTGTCGTATTTAATCGTTTTTCGAGGTCCGCATACGGATCCGTATGGCGTAACTGGTGTTTTAAAGCGTGTGTAAACGCACTTAACAATTGTACAAACGCATAAACCGAATTTTTATCGGCTTGCGTTCCGAGTGTTAACGCCTGACGTGTCAGCGCGCGCGTCACATTCAATAAAGCGCCCCAAAGTTTTCGTCCTTCCCAGAAACGATCATAACTGGCACTATTCCGAAAACCCAGAAACAATGCCAATACAAAACCAAACAACGTTAACGGAGCCGTATTGAGCGGTACTTTAAACGACAATATCGTTCCGTGGAAATAAACAACCGCTACCGACAAAAGCAACAATAACAACAAACGGGGTAATAAACCCGGTAGTACCGAACCATGCCATACAAAAAGCATCCTAAACCAGTGTTCTCTTTTTCGTATAATCATATGATAAGCCCCGCGTTTTTGTCTTCCGGAAGCTTACAAATTTACAAAAACAGTCCGATCTTACAGGCGCAATATTGGTAGAAATATATCCTATTATAGTAGTTTAAAATAAGGTTAAATTTATCGCTTCGGAACGAAATTTTCCTACATTCGCAATCCAACCCTATTTTAAATCCAGATGAAAAAAAAACTATTCGTTATCTTCACGGTAATTCTATTCGGTGCTTGTACTCCCAAAAACGAACCCGTAAAAGTGATCACAGGAAAAGATTACGAACTAAAAATTGCCAGTCCGCAAAAAGCCGTTTTAGTATTATTCCCATGCTATCCCTGCGATATTGCGAATACCAAAGCCGAAGCTGGTTTTTTGAAAGATATCGAAAAACAAGGGATCACTCCCTACTTTTAAATTACAATCAAAGGCTTTTCTTAAGTGATTCCGAAAAAAAGGAATACGCAAAAACACTCAACACCATATTGAAGCAGCATAATGTTGCTACAGACAACCTCTATATCGGTGGCTTTTCCGGTGGTGGCAATGTGACTATGCTATTGTCCAGTTATCTGATAAAGACTAAAAACGCGATTCAACCCAAAGGCATTATGGTAATCGATTCTCCGATCGATCTGGAAGCCTTATACAACGATTCTCAAAAAGAGGTTGCCAAAAATGTAGATGCTGAAGCTGTCGCGGAAGGCCACTATTTAATCGAATTGTTGGAAAGTACATTGGGAAAACCTGCTGATCATCTCGAAAATTATAAAAATGCGTCCCCTTATCTGGTTTCCTGTAAAGCAACCAATACTATCGCTTATTTAAAAGATATTAAAACCCGTTTTTATTCCGAACCGGATCTGGAATGGCAAAAGCAGCAAAAAAGCAGAACCTACGAAGATTTAAACGCCTACAAACTGGAACAGGCATCCAAAACCTTACGAGAATTGGGTAGTACGCAAACCGAGTATATCGCTACTCAAAACCGTGGATACAGAGCCAATGGCGACAAACATCCGCATTCCTGGAATATCGTAGAACAGGGAAGCCTGGTGAAATGGATGACTAATAGAGATCTGAACAGTGATCATTAAAAATTAAATATGGATTTCCATAACTCTTATATTTTTTAGTTATATAACTTGTGCCATGTTCTTTTAAATAAAACATAAAAATTAAAAATCATAATATGACAGAATACATCATTGAATATGACCAATTCAGAAATAAGACATTACAAGAACTCATAAATGAGATTCTCCGCATTGGCATAAATCTTAACGACTTAAAAGTAAAAGATTTGACCTATTACAATAATGAATTCATTGAACACGGTCACGGTGTATATGTTTTTCGGGATCCTAATCAGATTTTAGTAATTGGTAAAGCGACTTCCACTTCATTCACGGAGCGAATACCTAAACATTTCGATATCAGAACCGGCGCATGGTTCAATCGTTTACTTTTTGTAACCTGCCTGCGAAAGTTCAAAATAGAAAAAACGCCAGAAAATTATCGAAAATCATCTAGATATGTTTTTGATCATAGTAAATTAATACTAATCAATTTTAGAGTTTTTAATAATTCCGATAAAACAAAAATTGGAAAACTGGAGTCAATTTTGAGGAAAACAACAGATACTTTGAACCAAACAAAATCCAGAAATCCAGATGCCCTAGCAAAAACATTAGATGAGCTTATAGATTTGAATTAATCTTTTTATTTTCAATGTGATTATTATAATCACATTGAAAATAATTATGTCTACTTTCTAAAAATCAGGTCAATTACTATACCTAAGATCATTAATAAAATCCAAAACGTTATACTGCCAAGAAGATAAGCTATCAATGCTTTTATGAAATTGGCAGGCTTCGTTTTGTCGAAAAACTGTCCGATAGCCCAGGCGCAATATCCTGTGATCACAACACTCACATACAGGAATAACGGGATTTGAGTCAGTCCCTCTATTAAGGCCGATACCGAAAACATCAGCATTCCCATACCGATCACAAAACATAACATCACCAGGATTTCAAACAGATTGTACTGGTATTTTCTGAAAAATAATTTAACCCATAGCGCAATAAAAACCCCCATAATAATATTGGCATAGCCATAATGCTTTTGCACCCAATCCGTCATCGTTGTTACTGCCGATTTCCGGAGAGACAGCTGAGCCGTATAAGCTTCCTCAATATGGAAATAATGGTTGATAAATGAATAAATCAACGATGTTACAATGATAAATAAAATCGGCTTTACCAATCGGCTACGATTGTCCGACAGGTATTCCCGGATATTTTTCCCCGGTTGTAAAAGCAACTCCCGCATCGTATATAAAATACCCCGTTCAAAATGCAAAACATGCTCAATTTCATGCACGATATAATGCGCATCAATTCGTTTAAGTTGTGCCGGTTGCCCGCAATTAGCGCAATATTTACCGGTTATAGTTGTGGTACAGTTTTTACAGTTATCCATTTTTTAGTTTCTAATTACATCTCAAAAATATTATTTAAAGTGTATACTCACTAAAAAATAGTGCGGTATTTTAAAATGTGTTCCTAAATTTTCGGGTTTTATGTCCGATTGCACTACTTCGCAGTACGACCCGGAACCATCTTTATGCATTGTAGGTGTTATGATCGCAAAAATAGGGATATCTGTCCCGGAAGCTATATTGATTTCCAGAAATTCTTTGGAACCAAAAAAATCTTTTAGTGCATATAATTCAGCATCATTGCTTAACTTAAAATAGCTTTTTTTACTACCGAAACCAGGTCCTTTTATATACGTTTTTAGTTTTCCGTCGGTCATACTAAAGAAAAACTTCAGGGACAGACTTTCTAAACTGATCTTAAAATAATCCGATTCACTTCCATCAAACAACGTGACTTTAGGAGACGGTTTACCGTTTTTAAATTCCTGTATGTTCACTTCATAATATTTTCCTTTAAGCGCCTCGCCTACAAAATTCAATTTTTCAATATATATGTTTTGAAAATCGATCAGTTCCTGAACTTCTTTATTTTCAGTTGCATAGTTATTGCTAACTTTTACGATTTGTTGCGCCCAGGCAGCATTGGTAAGGAATACCAGTAGTAGTAAAATACGTTTCAATTTTAATTTGTTTTTGGGTTACTTATTTTCGTATGCCAAAATAAACTAAAATTTCATAATTCAGAGAGAAAATATAGGATTCCAAATACTATTTTATTCCAGTTCTTCGCAAAAATGTTGTCGGCTTTCAAGTAATCGGACAACTGCCTTAGTTTGAAGCCTATCGTTTTCGATTCGCAAAATTTTATCACAATCTTCCAGATCAAAACTGACTTTGCATTTAGGAAACCGACCGGAAAGTAGTTGTATCACTTCTCTGGCTTCCGAAGGCTTTTTTATACTGGTTTTAAAAATCTTGATCATAATAAATTCGAGTTAATTTGTCTTTGTTTTTTTCAGAAAAGGATTAAAGGAAATCCCGACATTGAAATAAAAAGTCGGATCGGCAGTTACTTCAAAAACAGTATCATTAAACGTATTTTGCTTTTCAAAAATACGACTGATCGCGATCCATTTTAATCCGGTTCGTGCCGTTAGTACCAAATGTTCGCCCAACAACTGTTCGTAAACAATCCCATTATTAAGGTCGAGTTGGCGGTATTCATATTTTTGCGATCTATTTTGCGGATTTACGCCATATAAATACAAATTGGTTCGGTCCAATTCTGTACCGACCGATAAGCGCCAGCTGTTTGCCATTTGTTTCCGCAGCAAAATCTGTTTTGGAACAATCATATCGATCATAAAACCCGAATTAAATTTATGTTCGAATGTAAAAATCGGAATCACCGGAATTTCCGAACTCGGATCGATATTCACTAAAATACCAGCCATCAATTTTGTCCTGGCATTTGCCTTTAGAATCAAA
>NZ_JASLCE010000058.1 GCF_030146175.1 Flavobacterium sp.
AGACACGCTGGACTTAAAATCCAGTGAACAGTAATGTTCGTGCGGGTTCAAGTCCCGCCTTGAGTACAAAAGCTTCAAACTATGTTTGGAGCTTTTTTTGTTTTATATCTGTTTGTATTTTCATACACTCCCCAACAACACAACTCCCCTTCTATATTGAAAGAACAAACGCAAAATCAAGCCAACCTCAACCATCACACAGAACGTTCGGGAATAAACCTTAAATAAGCCGCCAAACACTTTATTTATTCTTTTACATTTATTCTAAAAACTACAACTTTTAGATCTGTACTTTTTTTGATCATATAAATTGTAGTTCCAAAATAGCCATTGACAAATCATTAACTCACGCTCTTTTTAGCAAAAAAAGCCCTAACTATAAGATTAGGGCTTTTAGTTTATTTATTGTAAGCACGGATTGCAAATCCGCGCGATCGGGTTTACCTCTACATTTCACACATCTCTTTCCATATATCTTTAGGACGAGGATCTCCCCAGCCATTTAACTCTTCAAAGCTTGATTTTACTTTTAATTCTGAATCTTTAAAACTTATACCATTGTGTTTATAAATTGCAAGTAGATTAACCAACCCATTGTATGTAATTGAACTATACGAACCAGTGTTACCATATAAATTACCAAAAGCTATTTCAGTTAAAAAATTCATAGCTGAGACAATATCTTGTGGAAGAGTTAAATAAAATCTTCTTAAATCATTAGCTTCTTCGAATGAAAGAAAATCGTATTCATTAAAATCATTATTAGGACTGTCATCTAAAATAGAATAAGGCGCAACTTCATTTACAAATTCTTCTATACTTTCAAGATTACTACCACTACATACTTCCCATAATTTTTCAACAAAATCATTTAAAAACTTATTGGTCAATAACTCAACATTATATTTTTTTAAAAGTTCTTCAAAAAAAATTAAACCAAAGGCCAACCTACCCCTTATAGAAATTATCTTAAATTCATTTTTCATTTATTATCATTATTTGTTTGTTGTATTATTAATATTCTTAGTTGTTATTTCACAATTCTTACATGGTGGAAAATCAGTAACACTACCTCCCTTACTTGGCTTATCTAATTTAACTGTATGTATTTCTAAATTTTGTGTTTTAGCACCATCTTTAAAAGCATTGTTAAGAGCATGACATTCTGAACAATTCTCAACTGCCCATATCTCTTTACTCTCATCCGGCATAATTTTCTTGAGTTCAGGTGTCAATTTTTCACCTGGTTTTATCCCTTTACTCTCACCATAATAATACTTCTTAGTAACCTTATCATAAACAACAGATAATGACCTTGGCAAGTTTCTAACACTTCTTTCAGAAACCACTTCTTTAGCATAATTATAAACAGCTTCTCTTGCCAATTGGCTTGACTTATTTAGAAGAGGTGCTTTAAAAGCTCTTTTCAGAATAATAGAAGCTCCAGCAAATTCAACAGTAAATTGCGTTATTTTTTCAATATCTCGTTCTTGAATTATTTTGGTAATATATTCTGAGCTCTTTATTAATTCTTGAGTTGCTTCTTCTCTTCCTTGAGGCCCAGAACCTCCATTCCATTTCCATGTTTGTACAACCAAATGTTTTGCTTGACCACCCCACCAACTAGGACTTAGTAAATTATGAACACCATTAAGTGTTGCCCTTAAAATTTTACCCTCTGTAGACTGGTCAGTAGCTAAAGCTTCTAAGTTCATACTTCCATCTACAGGAAGTCTTATACCTTCTTCAAGTCCCTCAAGTTCGACATGTTGTATTACTTTATTTCCTGCAAACTGATAAGGTGAATACCAAGGATATTTATTTACAAGTGGATCCGTTGCAAAGAAACGTCCCACTCTAGGATCATGCATTCTAAAGGTATAGTTTAGGGAATTCCCTTCACCTTTAATTTCATTATCCATTTCCTGTCCCTGGAACCCATAACGATAATTCGCTTTGGAACCATGTCTCGCTTCCTGGAGCATTCCAAACGGATAATAATCCGAATAACTAAGAACGTCGGCATTAAAGGCAACTAAACCACTACTTGGAGTATCTTCTTTTTCAAACTCCGGTATCTTTTTATCGTTGATCACCACCAAGACATTACTCAAATGATTGGATAGCTCGTAACGTTTGTCGCCGGTCAAATTTACATATTTTTTATAGGCGATCAGTCCGTTATGCGGATAATTTCCATTGGTCTTATCTAAATAATCCGGAATTCCGTCACCATCGGTATCAATGGCATCGGATGGATTGTGATCTCCGTTCGGATCGGCTCCTTCAATAGCTTCCCAGGTTGCATAACCGTCGCCATCGTCGTCCAGATCCAAATAGTTTGGAATACCATCACCGTCGGTATCATCGTTGGCCAGGTTGTTATCGTTGTTTACATCTTCATAGATATCATACAATCCGTCGCCATCGGTATCCATCAAACACGGCCCTAACACCCGAACCGTACCCGGCGTAACCGTCATCGTAATATTTCCAAATGTGGAAACCGGCGGATTGTTTAATCCCGCACCTACGTTATTGTTAAAATCAAACTCACGAGTTAAGGCATTTACAGGACTTCCAAAATTATAGTTTACCCCACAAATGTCGTATGCTCCGGGCTCCAGTTTAGAATACGGTCTTTCCTGTATATACGCGCCGGACGAAACAACCGGGCTTACCGTAAACGGATAAGGCGTTCCATTTAGTGTTAGCGTACCCGTTAAACTGGTATCACTACCTAAAAGCTGTGTTATCTGTCCGCTATAGTCAATTTCCATTCCTTTTTCGGTCATCTCCTGAGGCGTGATGATCGCATTTGGAAGGTTTAGTACTTTATACTCTTTTCGGGAATTGGTTCCGTTTAGGAATACTTCCTTCGCCAATAACACCTTAGGACTGAATTTATTGTTTGCATAGTCCACATAGAATTTAAGTCCGGTTTTTACATCGCCTTCCTTAATTTGCTGCGGCATCACATAGTTGACCACTTTCAGGTTGTAGATAACAGAATCCATATCTCCCATTGTGAAACCTACTAACATTGGCTGACCGGCATTTGCAGCGGGCTCATTCAATGTATGTAGTAGAATACCATTATTATAGAATTTAATTTTGCCGTTTAGACGTTCTACTCTAAACACATCTCCTACTTTGAACATAATAGTCTCCGCTGGAAATGATGCCGATAGTTGTTGAAGGTTACCATTTTCATACGCTCGAAGCTTACCATCCGAATAACTAAGCAAGCCATAATTAATATTGATATAGTTTGCAACATTTGTACTCGGTTGGTAGGACAATCCTAACATCACCCTATAATTCGATTCCAAGGTCCCGCCAATCGTTCGCTCTACATAACCATTAGCTACCAGCATTTTGGCCGTTTCGCCTCCCGTATCCCAGGCCAGCGGAATCGTTTTGGTAATTTTTCCATTCGCATCAACATTTATATTTTGTGAGGCGGTTAATGGCGGTTTGGTGATCGCATATTGGTTTTCCTGTAGCGGTACCGCATCATAATTGACTACTTTTAGATTATAGATACTCGTATTCTGGAAACACATCAGGAAGTCCGCCACCATTGGTTTACCGGCATCCGGTCCGTCTTCGGTATAGGTATGTAAAATCATTCCATTTTTATAGAAACGGATTTTACCGTTCATCCGTTCAATTCGAACCACATCTCCAATAGCATAACGATCGGCTCCCGAAGGATAATAACCTGTAAACGGATTATTCGTACCGTCTTTATAGCCCAATAGTCTACCATCGTTATACGAGTATATCGCATATTTAATCGTATTGACCGATCCTGACCCTGTTGCACCCGGAGTATCGGTATACGACAATCCCAGGAATACATTATAATTCGAATCCAGCGTTCCGCCAATGGTTCGCTCTACATAACCATTACCGGTTAGAATATTGGCCGTTGCTCCAATAGCATCCCATGTAGGCGCACTGGTTTTCGTAATTTTTCCGGCCGCATCCACCGTAATATTCTGGGTGTTGTACAATTGCGGTTTCGTGATCGTTTCGTTAGCATCGATATACGGAGTACCATTATATTTTACAATCTTCAGGTCATAAATTTTACCCTGATATTTATAGATCGAAAAGTCTCCCAGCATTGGCTGACCAGGATTTGCTTCTGCTACTTCTCTTAATAAAATACTATTCTTAAAATACCTGATCTTTCCGTTTAATCGTTCTACCCGTAATACATCTCCAATGGTATAACTGTTAGAACCTGTCGGTAATGCAATTTCGGTTCCGTTTTCGTAGGCTAATAACAGGTTTTGTGTGGTATACAAGGCATAATTAATCGTACTATAATGCACATTCGTATCGTTATAGGATAGCCCTAACAAGATATAGCCATTTTCCGTCATGGTTCCTTTTATCGTTCTTTCTACATAACCATTACCGGTTACAAGATTTGGTGTAGCGCCACCTGCCGTCCAGGTATTTGGTCCATCGAGTGTTCTAACTATGGTTCCATTACTGTTAATTGCAATATTTTGGGCATTTACAATTTCCGGATTTTTTATAATCGTAGTGGATTTATTGTATTTTACTACTTTTAAATCATAGATTTTAGTTTGACCTCTATACATCGCAAAGTCGACCAACATCGGTTGTCCCGGTTGTGATTCGGTAATTTCTCTTACCAGGGTTTCATTTCTAAAATACTTGATTTTACCTTCTTTTCTTTCGACTCTTAACTTATCGCCAACCGCATAAACATCACCACCAATTGGTAATGTATAACGTAGCCCATTTTCGTAAGCATACAATATACCTCCCGCAGCGGTATAGAGCGAATAGTTAATCGTATTAAAATTTATGTTCGGATCGGAATACGACAATCCCAACATCACATAGTCATTGGATGCCAAAGTCCCTTTTACGGTTCTTTCCACATAACCGTCGCCTGTTAAAAGATAGGGTGACGAACCACCTACATCTCCCCAACTATCGCCAGCTAAAGTTCGGGTAATCGTTCCATCGGCTTCAATATTAAGGTTTGGCATCACATTTAACGGTGGTCGGACAATCGTTTTGTTATCATCGATATACGTACCCTGTCCCATTACCTCAACCTGACCGATTAACGTGGAAGGCGCTGGTGTTGTAGTTTGATCAACTTTGAATTTAGTTTTGAAATTAAATTCATTAAAATTAGGATTAACCCCATATAAATACGGTTCGTTCCACGTCGCATTAGTTGTTGGCGTTACCCGTAAGGAATAAATCTTTAAATCGGAAACACTTAACGGCACACTCGGTATGCTGGTTGTAGCCGCCATAGCACTAGCCTGAGCTGTCATTCCCAACGGCCCTCCACCAATTTCCGGTTTTTTGTATTTATACAAGCCAACCAATTTGTCTTCCAATCCCAATCGGCTGCTACCAAAAATATGGTGTTCTTTTATAGAATAATTTCTGTTATAACCATTTCTGTTTGAAATCTGGACATCTTTATACACGGCCAATACATTCCCCTGCGCATCTCTGGAATAGTAATCGGAGTTGGTAACCGGATCGCCAAAGGAACCATCATAAACACTTTTCGAAATTCGGTTTCCTAAACCGTCATATTCGAAATAGATAATCGTTTGTGCATTATTTTTAAACTTTTCAATTCTTTTAACCTTACCATCGGCACGCCAGTCAATTTTTAACCCTTCGGTTTTATCTTCAACAAGTTGGCCAATCTGATCATAAATATAATTATGCGTATTCAGGTTATTGATGTTATACACAATTCCTAAAGTAGCCAATTGCTGTATCTGATCCCCCAGTTCGTTAGTTGCCAATCCGGAGAAACCTGCTTTATCTTCTACTAAGCGAAGCTTGTTATCACCCGGTAAATAATGGTATACTAATTCATCCATTTTTCGGAAAGCACCATTCTGATCCGGAGCGGTTCTGAGTAGTGTTTTCAGGTTTCCATTTCGATCATACGTATAACTGGAACTATAACTTTCGTTATTCACATCGGCCACTCCAAGAGCATCCGGTTTTATCGCAGCAGATGTCATCCCGGTAATACGGTTTAACTGATCATAGGTATAGCTATTCTTCTGCACATCCAATAAGGCTTCTCTATTCGTACGGATAGCCGTAGTCATCTGTTTGATGTTTCCATTGAACAGATTTCTAGTATTGGCAGCAAGATTTCCATTACGGCTAAACATCAACGGTTTGAAATTTTCGTCTCCTGTATCGTCTGTTGTAATGGCTTTATAGTCGCCGTCAAAATAGTTAAGCGAATAACCAAACGCATCTTTATTGGTATTCAATCGGGCTGCCATTCCATCCTGTCCCATATCATTTTCCGGTGTCGTCAGATTTTCTCCGTTTACCGCTTTTAACCATCCCTGTAAGGTGTAGGCATAATCGATACCTTGTACTTTTTTATCCCCTAACTCCACACGTGCCAACGGACCATGCGCATAGTATTGATAGTTGGCATCATTCTCCCAAACGATACCATCCGGTGATGTTTTAACATTAACAATACGATTATCGGCATCGTATTCGTATTTATGGATAAACTGATCGGTTTTATTTGGCTGATGCGTAACCGTGTTTACATTACCACTGATCAGATCGTAATCGTAGATCACACGTTTAATATGTAATTCACAGTCGTTTTTAAGGGCTAAATTCGTATCGGCGATTACATTTGGATCACAGCTGTAATCTTTTAATGCCACAATATAAGTAACCATTTCTTTTACGTTACCGTGTATATCGTAGTTATATAAGATCGCATTTTGATAATCCAATTCTCCATCCGGAGAAAACTCGTCATAATAAAATATTCCGGTAACACGATTTCTACTCGTTTGTGGATTGTAATTGGAATAGAAGAAATCAGAAGCTCTTTTTTCATCCGGATACATTTCCAGCATAGGATCTTCCCCATAAACCGTACGGACAGCTTCCATTTTCGAAAATCCTATGCCATCAAAACGATTGGCTGTCTGGTTCGTTACTACACTATTGTTAAGAAAGGAACGTATTAATCGCCCTTCATCAGAGATAAAATAGGCACTCCCATATTGATCCGGTTGCGCGCCAACAAAAATCTGACCGGCTTCAATAATCCGTCCCAAATTGTCATATTCTGTATAGCTAAATCCTCTGACTGTGTTATATAGATTGTATTGTTTTTCATTTTGAGACGCAATTATTCGTCCCAAATCATCGTATGCAAAACGCGTTTCACCACCATCCGGTGTTTTTTGCCAAACCAATTGGTTTAACGTATTGTAACGATACTGCGTTTTAAATGTATGCTGTGGCTGTAAAGCCGTATTTTCAGGGGCTGGTGTTAATGGATCAAAGCTGTTTCTATACGTATTGATCGACGCATTTTTGGAATTGATCTCGCTCGGTGTAAATCGTTTTACGCCTTCCGGAGCTACGGTTTGCGTTAAGTTCCCGGCCTGATCATAATAGTATAAGGTATATTGATATTCTTTATCAAAATAGTTCATATCAAATTTCTCCTGAACCGTTGCCATTGCTTTTGTAATGTATTCTTTTATGAATTTTTTACGCAACGATTCCAGATAATTCTCATAGGCTTCCTGCTGATAGGTCTCATTTAAATTTTTGATTAAATGCGTACAGGTACCGTCAGTATCAACCGGCACATTTGGAGAAACGACACTCATCGTCACCGGAGGACATATCCCCGGATTGGCAGCACGATAATCCGTATTTACCCAGTTGTTCCAGTTTAAACGATCGGGATTGTTGGCATTAATCGTATAATAGGCTTTATAGGCATCAATAACTCTAAAGATATTATGAACCTCATCCACGTTATACCCGTAATGCAAATAGGTATTTCCGAACTCTGCAATTGTTCTGAAATTATAGTCGTACGATGACGTAACGGCCAACTGATTACAGTAATATATATAGCTATCAACAAGATACTGTAAATTGCTTGTACAGAAATTGTCAAACTCACCAACTTCAATGGTATACCCCGTAATACGCGGACCATTATTGGGTCCTCCGTGAAGTATAAAGTCTAAGAAATCGGCTTTTTTAGCATCACAGGCAACCGGAGTAACCGTTTGTGGAATACATACGGTACAGTCCCTGTCAATATAATTAAGGTTCGGTTTTGCCCGTGCCGTTATTTTCCCAATAGATCCTGATGTTGTTGGATAGTGAAAGGTAAAAATATCGATGGAACCATTTCCTACAATCGTAACATTACTAAATGGAAACAAACCACTTACTGTAGAAAGATTTACCGTTTGATCTAAAGAAAATATCGTTTCTCCTCCGCGAGACATACCATATCCATATTGTCCACTAATCCACGTTGTCTGAATCGGCGAATTGGTTGGTTCATTAAAGAAAGTAGCCAGATATGAATTTTTATACGACGGTATGTTTTCTAAGCTAACAGGCGTTGTACTTTGTAATTCTCCTGATTGTTTTAACGCATTAATAAACGTTACAAAAGCCTGACGAAATTTGTTTCTTACACTACAATTATGTCCACTTTCAGATGCTGCGTCATTAGGATCCAGTACCTGACCAACCTGATTATTATGATCGGTACTACACGCTCCGATAGCCGCACAGGTCGTTCCGTAAAGGACCACTTCTTTTGTGGCTCCATTTACTAAAATTTCCGCCACTGCTCTATAAGCAAACACTTTATTTTCCGGTACGGAAGCTATTTGATCGTAATAGAATTGTTTGATCTTCGTGATTTTCCAGGTGGTATTGTAATTCGCCCAGGTGTATGTCGATGACTCTACTTTAACCGTAGTCCCGCAAAACGGTTGCGACGGACTAGCGCTAAAGTTAATTGTAAGTGTGTTACTTGCCGTTGCCGTACTAATGTTTAATGAATTTAACGGCACAGTTGTCGATCCTAAGGCTTTAATTAAATCAGGGGTTACATACTGCCCGGTAAAAGGTCGGCTGGACATTGCTGTAATATTCACACTGCTAAATGCGGCATCTTTAAAGAAACCGTTTAAGAAATAATCAAAATCAAAAAGTAACGGACAATTTCCGGTTTGCGCGTAATATTCGTAATCGTTTTGTGCCTGTAACTGATTTAAGGCTGTCAACGGATCCATACCGGAATCATATCCAAAATCTACCGGAATAAAACGTTTTGCTTTTTCTTTATATAAAATACCGCTAGTGCTACCGCAAAGTGACGTTACCGCTATACTATTGATATAATTAAACAAACTGGTTTTCTGAGAGAAATTATCCGTTAGTACATTCGTAACCGAATAATTCAATACACCGCCAATACAACCGTTATACGTACCTTTTTCGATCGCATAAATATTACTAAAAACGTGCTTTATTTTTGATTTTAAACCTAAATAAAGACTTCTGTATGTTTTCCAAAACTGATCTTTTTGATCTTGTGTTAAGGCAGAAATAGACGTTGGAGGAGTACACTGCACCAATGGATTACAGTAAACCATCTGTAAAGCGGCCTCATATAATTTCACGACTGTCGCTGGGTCGTCATGTACCATATAATCGGAATTGATCGCTTCCTGCATAATGCCGATTCGGTAACCGTATAGCGCCGCACTTTCAAAATTGGCTGGCAATTGTTGAAAATACGGATCTAATGTATAAATACCGCTATTCGCTGCAAGCGTACTTCCAATTAAACCTTTACTCACGGCATCATTAAACGTGGTTACGCTTTGCAGATAACTATCGTAGGCATCCGAGTTTAATGAAGTTGTCCCGTTGCTTTTCGTCAGATTACAAATCTCCTTGTTGTACACCAGGTAATTGTATTCCGGGTGGTAGGCAATTAATGACTTTGCCCAACCGGGACCAAAAGCCTCAACGAAGTCGTTATAATTAACCAACTGTTGCGGTCGTACTCTACGAACGTTCTCACCGTTAATGGTTGCCGAAAGCACTTGTCCTGTGGATGCTGGCGTAGTCGTTCCGTTTGCATTTACTACAACATTAACAAAAGCATCATTGCCATCGATATCTTTATAAGGCGTCGTTGGATTTTTCCAGTGATGCCCCGTTACGGTTCCATTTGCATATAATTTGCTCTGCGGATTAAAAACACTTAGTTCAAAATCCGGATTGGGCACTTGCTGTCCTGCTTCATTGGTAATGGTTCCATTTGGATTTCCGTATTGTCCCAAAGGACTAACATCACTCAATAAGGTTTGCTCATTAACTGTACAACTGGAATCATAAAGCGCTTCCGGCGTACACAATTGCACACACTCCTGTTTTAATAATTGCCATTCTCTGAAAAAACGATTGGCAAGACCATTGGCCTGACTCTGATCGATACCCGAATTACCGGTAATCGTTACCACAATCGGCGGTGTAAGTGTTGACGGTAAACTAAACGTACTTACCGGAACACTGAAAAACGTACTTAACGCATTCAGAATATAATTGGATTGCGTGCCCAATGCTGCCGTACAGCTGGTACAATCCATATTACACATATCCAATGAAATGTTCGGAGAGAACTGATTCGGATTGATGTAACAAGGATCGTCTTTATCCTTTAACTTTTTGATATATTCCGTTGCATACGTATTGAGTTGTTCCGCATTGACTTTCAGTTCTTTTGAAAGCGCATAAGAACCCGAAGCCAGCGCCTGATTAAAATCACTTGGATTCGACTGATATGGGAAAGCACTTCCGCTACCACCCAATTTGATTTTTTCAACATTGATCTTATCGACCTGACATTGGTCTTTTAGTTTGATCACCAAATCATATACAAAAGGATAGGTTGGTAGGGTACACGTTGACGGACTGGATGGTGTGAATTGCTGCGTTTGCTTGACATTATAATCAAATTCATAAGCAACATTATCACCTCCAACAGCCAGTTGTTTCGAAACGATATAGCGGTCGTCGTTCCCCGGAAAATTACCGGTTGACTCCAGTCGGTTCTGACTTAGCAGATTATCGTTCATCATACCGTGTACTGGATTATCGTTTGCCGCATCGGTTAATTTGTCCAGATTGTCCTTCGGATCATTGGATAATCCCGTTGCAATTGTTCTTCCCTGCGGATCGATATAACTCACCGATACCTGACCATTCGGATCAATCACGATGTTCTTTTTATAATGTGATACATCACCAACACTATAACCAAACAAACGGTTTAGTTCTTTATCCGTTGGAACCGTATACAAATACCGCATCTCATGTCCCGATCCTAACTGATGGTTAACCCCAACGCCTCCTTTTCGGGCAATACGCCCGGTATTATCCGGCGTGTATTCTACCTGTGAAAAAGGATGATTTTCGGCATCCGGAACGTATTTCTGATTGATACTATTCGGAAAATCGATCAGTCCATTGGCCGAATAATATCGTGCCGCACCCGATCCCAAATCCATTTTATTGATCTGTATATTACAATTTGTCGGATCGGAACTATCATCGAAATCAAAATCCCGGAACGAATACGGCGTACCGGTTTGCGCCATATTGTAGTTTTTAAAATAACGAATACTATTCTCATTCGTCGGAGTTGGCAATACCTCAACAGCAGGTCTTCCCTGTGCATCGTATACTACTTCCCCAACAATTGCATTTTTATCGGTATTGATTTTCGTAACCGTTTGTCGGTTACGCAAGGATCCGTCGAAATAGCTGATCACTTCTTTCTTTTTCCCGTTTTCGGCATAACTAACCTGTAATTGCCAGTTTTTGCTTTTTTCGTGTTCGGATAACTCAGCGACATGAGTCCAGTCGGAAACCTTGGTTTTAGCACCCCCCGTTTCGGAACTCCATTTACCGTAATACTTCCCTTTAAAAACAGTAGGATGCAAACCAACAGCTCTAACGCGATAAATCAAATACCCTTTGGCATATAGTAAGGGGATTTCGTAGGAATTCGATTTGGTACTAATTCGGGTATTGTTTAATTCAAAATCACGATCACTAAAATTGATTGTATTTTTTGCCAGATTAGCAGTCAAATTGGTCGCGGCATACGAATCCACCCAGGTCCATTCCAATTCATATTCGAGTGCCCCTGAAATTTTTTGCCATTCTATTTTAATCGACCCCGGAACCATTGCTCCGGTAGACGAATCCAACTGATTCGTTATGGTTGCCATCGGAATAGGTAACTGATCGGAAACCGTATAATAGCGTTTTACCTTTAGCCCTAAATCTAAAAATATATTTTCAGGGATATAATTTGACGTGGTATTGTTGACCATGTCTTTATATTCAACAGAACCCGGAATCAGGCTGATTTTGATTCCAAATCGGTTTTTAACCTGTAAAAAGTTAACGTCTGTAAACAATGTATTCACAACAGACGCACCATGCGGACTATAGGAAACCGCCAGCGTTTCTTCTCTTGGCGTAACCGATTCGTCTATGGTACCATCCGGCATAAGTGGCGTAACCGTAAACTTTGCCTTAAATTCATACCATTGGTACGGCGCCATCGTATTGTCTACGCGTAAACGGGCATAGCAATACGGGTCTTTATTGTGCTGATTGGCCCATCCGGCTTCGGGATCCAATACCGTAGCCAGCTGTGTAAAGCCGTTTAGTTGAATCGGAGCCAAAGGATAGTCCTTTTCCTCAACCTGTGCCGTAGCAAAAATGGAGAAAAAGAGGGTAATACTAATCAATAACCTGCCTAATACTGTATTCATATTATTTATAATGTTATAGCCTTATAATTTTTTAATTTACCGGTAACGATAAACTTTTTGTCTTTAATCGTGAAAAAATCCTGTTGTTTGATGTCAGGGCATTTCGGATGCTTACCGTAGCGTACTTCCAGTTTCGGATTTTTGATTTTTGTCTTCTTATTCTTGACTGTAAAATCTTTTTCGCCAACAAAATAAAACTCCTGTTTCGCCAGACTGTAATCCGCTTTATTGATATAGATGATCAATCGGTCCATAGCCACCTGAGAATACTTTCCTGATTTTAGCTCACAGATATAATAGGTTTTATCCTGCTTTAAGGAGTAGTCCGGAAACAATTTCAGAAACGATTGCAAGGCAATGGGCGAATTGTTGTTTTCCACTTTACCGATTTGCAGTATTTTCTCCTGATGGTTGATCATAATATTATTCGCTCCGAAACTGGCAAACTCATTATCTTTAATCTGCTGGTAGTTGATCGTATTATTTTTATAGATCGTTCCGGTATAGGTCTCAATCGGTTTGGTAGCTGTTGCCGTGCTATAAAAATTATAGATGGACTGATAACAATAACTTTTTTCGGATTTATATTTTTTTTCAACCTTATCAAACAGTTCTTCCACTGCTTTTTTTCCCTGCGAAAAAGAAGGAAGTGCTATAACGAACAGTAAATAGAATAGTAGCGTCTTTTTCATGAGCATTTAATTTTGTTTAATACTGTTACTTCTTGTTTCCTGTATGGTAAACACTCCTTTTTCGGTTTCTTTTTTAACCCGGATTAAACCGCCTTCCAGATCGTATTCGTAAAAGGTGGCGTAATTGTTTTCATCCAGTTCGGCCATCAAACGTTGGGTTTGTTCATCGTAAACAAAACTTTTCATCGATCCGTTATACGGGTGAAAACGGATGTCATCGAAATAACATTCGGTAGCAGTATCCGAGCAAACCAGTTCTATTTCGAGTCTCGGAACGGTCGCGGGTTCAAGAAAAACGATATCCACCTCACCGGCAATAAGCTGCCAGCCATCGATGATTTCGCCAACCGGATGTAGGGTTGCCATCAACGGCGCCGACGTATTGGTCAGACTTATTTTAATCGATCCTGTATAGGTCAATTGTTGCGTGGGATGAATTTCTTTGATCCATCCACTTACCACATATTTACCCGGAGTGGGTTGAAATGAATTCGTAAAGTCGGAATACTGTGCATTTAATTTTACACTTATCAATAGCACAAAGAATAGAATATATCGTATCATCTGAATGTAATTTAAAAGTTAGTGCAAGTATCTGCTGCTATAGTATAATAATATAAATTTCCACTATTATGACAGTGAAGACGTACACAACAAGTCGTATTCCCCATACTCACCGTTAACTCTTTATAGCTTCCTAATGAGTTCGATGGAGGTTGCTGACCAATCTGAGGTGGTCCACTAGGGAATGATCCCGACACGCAGATATATACTATTCGATTGTTATTCGGATCTACTGTAATATTAGTAATGTCTATCGGATCGGAATTAGGACCTATATAACTGGCTATTATATCGGTAGCTGTAATAGCTGCCGGGAATGTTAGCTTTACTCTTTTTGTGTTTTCTCCTAAACAACTTCCTTCTGATCCTACTATTTCAAATGTATAGGCACAATTTGCCGGATCCGTACTAGGCGGCGGCGGACAAGTCTCCTGGCGAACAGAAGCCGGAGCGGTAATCATTTCCCGTACTAATTTAACCGACTGACCCGTGGCTACTTTGATACTTCTCTTTCCGGTGTGCGAATGATTTGTCGAATAGTTTGTATTAGTCCCATTAAAACTAAAATGCGGTGGATTTATACTACTTGTTCGGCGTGTTTCTTCGAAACCATCAAACCCCATTTCCGAATATTTTGAATTCGAAGCCACTGCCATTGGCAACGTATAATTATAGCCATATTGCGCGGCGCTATATCGTTTTAAAGCATCTTTATTTTCCAGTTCGGTTCCATACGGGCTATATAAGGTGATACTACTCGCACTTTTCCAATTGGTCGTATTGGCCGTCCATACACCATTGGCAAGTATATAAAAAGGTACAAACTTCGCAAAGAAACCTTCATTTCTTGGATTGTTTACCGAAGTCGTTGCGGCATTTCTACTCGTTAAATAGGCATACGATTCCTGAGCTCTCCAATCGCCTTTGATGTTCCATAGGTACGGATTTACCCGTACCGCATAAGGGTATTTCGGGTTCCCTTGCCCATCAACAGCGCCACTTGTCGCAGGATCCGGATAATATGGTAAATTATGTTCCGATTGTGGTTTCCAGTAATCGTTATACACCACGGCACTGGCATTTAGTATTCTCGGGTTCGTACCTGACGCGCCATCATACTGTAAAACACTCTGATCCAGAAATCCGATCTGATTCCCAGCATCTGTAATCGTAATCGGATTCTTCATCAATGTAATAGAAGCCATCGAAGCCGCCTGTAAATTTCGATATCCGGAACGCATAATTTTAAACGGAATACCGTTATAGGCCGAACATTTGTTAAAGTAATTCCCATCTTTATCCATTAAAAGAATTCCGGTACTACCATTATTAGAAGCAAAACCAACCACCCAAAGTCGGTTGACAAATAGTGGTGTTGATGGAACTGCGGCCAGTGCCTGCATTTCTCCTTCAACAGGCTCTAATGTTGTGGCGTTTTTAAGATATAACTCATCACCCAAATGGAAATATTGGTTTACATCATATCCTAAACCAAGCCAGAAATACGGTTTGTCTGTTGGTGCACTTGAACCTCCTACAACAGTAGCCGTCAAATTCGGATGAATTTTTAATTGCCCTTCAATACCAATATTGGTACTGGCCAATCCCATACCGTCGTATTTCCAGTAGGCCGGATAGGTAAAGGCATAGTATTGGTCGTTATATTCATTTGTGGTTTGCGTCAGGATCACCTCACCGGAACTCGCATCCCACGCCAGGTTTTTGGTTGAAACACTTGATCCCAGATCATAGGCAATTTTCTCCACCAGTATTCCGGTTTTATGAACGTGTTTTGTGGTGACAGCCGTTCGCAATAAATTTTCATTATACGAATATTTAGGAAGTATTGTCGGCACAAATCCCGGGAACAATGTGAATAAAAAGGCTCCGAGATTTCCGTCGAAACCAGCTAATTCCGATTCGGAACGGCTTTCGTTAAAATCATTGATCATGTCATAATCCACGCCGAGTAATTGTTTTCTTACCTCTCCATTTTTATTAATGGTCTGTAGGTTATTATCCAGATTACCGTTTGCATCGACATTATATTTATAAACAACTTTCGAAATCGGTTGATTGTTTCCTTCGGCATATACCTCCTGCGATTTTACTTTACCATTCATATCGTTGGTTTCGACCGAATAACCCTGTGACATCGTTAAGTGGCTGCGCATCATAAAGCTGACCAATTGCGTAACAAAGCCCATAAGTTGATTCGGACTCGGTATATCACTTTTTACATCCGGATCGGTAAAATCAACTTTTGTAGGGAAATCATACGAGGTATAATGTCGGGTGACTACTTTTCCGGTGGCATGTCTTTTAACCTCTTTATTGCCCTCTTCTCGCGGCAGGTTTTGTACCGTTACCTTCGAATAAGTTACCCGTGGTGCCGGGAAGAAGTTTTCCCCGAACGGTTTTTCCACATAATTATTTTCTCTTGGTGCCGATATGTTTTGCGCATAGCTACCACTTTTAGGATATAATGGTTCTAAAAGGGCATTTTCGGCACTTCCGTTTGGCTCGTATGTCGCTATTCCACTTGATTTTTTATTATTCCCTTTACTATCACCATCATCATCATACGAATACGTCTGACCATATTCCATACTGGATAAGTCGGTTCCACCGGATGGATTACTACTTAGCATCGATCCCCATTCGTCGCTCAAACGGATGGATTTCACCCGAAGACCGCCACCCAGTTTTCTTCCCTTACTGTTTTCAAGTCGGATCCAGGATTTATCGGTTTTAAAAATTCGGGCACAACCTTTTCTTTCCAATTCCTTGTTCGGTCCATCGAAAATTTTGCTAATGGATTCAATACTACCCAACAGGTCGTTTACGATAGAAACAAAATTGGTATTACTATTATCGCCACCGATACTGTATACAATTCGGTTTAAATAGGTTCTACCAAAACCCCAACCGGTTTTAGCAATTGGATTTACATTCTCAGGGCCACTTGAACCATCCCGGTTTAACATTTTTAACGGAATAACCGCTATAGTACCGTGATTCGGATTAGTAACCACATTTATTTGTTCCGGATCTCCAATCTCGAAATACCCGGAAACATATTCATATTGCGAATCATTAGCCGTCATGTTCATCAGAAAACGGAACTGAATCGCTTTGTCTAAATTTTCCCGTAAACAATTATCAACAAATTGCTGTTTTGTACTGATCGAATCAGCAGCATTAAGTTTTACATAGATATATTTGTAATGCCCATTTTCATCGTATAAGGTATTTTTAATATCGCCAGAATCAGGGTTCGACTTCTTTCCAGCACCAATAACCTTAAACATCTGCATCGCTCTTTTATTTTGAACGTACTGATAATCGTCGCTTTCCGTTTCGATAGCAATTACACCACCCGATGGTAACTGAACCGATTTTAGCGTCCAGGCTCCGGTATTGTTATCGGCTATTTCTTTACTTCCCTGGTCTACAAAAGGATATTCGGTATTGGACAATGCTGAATTAAGATTCCCACTTCCGACCGGATTCACTTTATAATTCCCCCAAACATCAAAACCTTTCGGGTCGTAGTCCGGGTTATTAACTGGATCGTTTGTAATGGTATAATTATTCGGTTTGTTTTTTGATTTTTCCAATCCGTAATTGAACACATAAGGCGTATATCTTCCCATGTTGGAATCGCGGTAGGTAAAAAACACCCGTTTCAACGTTAGCTTTCCTTTTCCCGGAGCCAATGAGTTTGGCGTGTTTTTACACAACGAATAGTCATAGTCAAAATGGGCTGTTTTAATCGGCTTGATAGCGCTGTTAATCCCCGGATCGACAATAACACCCGATGCATTGGTTACTTCCGGTCTGGAATACAATCGGATGGATTTGATTCGTTTCATTCGCCCGGCACCGGCACCGCCCTGTTCTCCGGCAACACCTACAGCATCATCTCGGTTTTCCAGATCAAAGAAAGCCACATGTGTTTTGGTACTGATTTTATCCAGATAGGTCAACTCTTTAATCCCGTAGAGATACGTTCCTTTTTGATCGTCCTTATGTGAAATCAATCCTTCGTTATAGGTAGCCGTATTCGCCTGGAAAGGAATTCGCCATTTATAATCACGAACCGTAGTATAATCAAATTTTGTAAACGTTCCCAAATCGTTAAGACTAGGACCATCGCCATCCACATCTTCATAATCGGCCGATAAAACCGAAGTGATCAAATAACTATGCGCATACGGCGGCGTTGTAATTTTATTCAGGAATTTATCACTTCGACTGGTATTATTCCCTGAGGTTGTACCGTTATAGGGCACCAATCCGTTTGTGTTATTTCCGGTTTGGCCGGAAACATCAAACGTAGCTTCCACTTTTCTCATGTTATAGGCTGTTCTTCCATATACATAAGTAGAACCATCGGTTTGCAACACCTTAATTCCAGCGGTATGGTGCACTTTGGCACTGTCGTTTTTTATAACAAAAGGATCGCCTGCCGTTTCTTCGGCAGTTACTTTATGAACCAGCTGATTTCTCAGATAACGTTTGGTTCTTTTAATTTTCGAATCGATAACATGGGAAACGCCATTATAACCTTCATAATACTTATTGGTTGTCATCCGGTTTTTGGTTCCACCGTCTAATCCGATTCGCAAGGCTTTTTCCTTATGGATTTTATTAAGATAGATACTTTGCTCCGGATCCACAACGGTGCTTCCCACCAGTTTGTAGGTTACCGGTTCATATTCCATTTTTTTTGTATCCGTACTGCTTTCATTAAAATATTGCAGTACGTTATTATTGCTTACCCATCCGCCTGTAGTACTCGTTGAAGGCGCCACTTTAAAGTCGACACCTGCGTGCGCTATATTTCCAACTCCAAATTCAGCTCCTAAACTTGCTCCTTCGCCATAATCCGTAACCTTATCATTATACAGATAACTCACCTGAGAACGGTATGGGCGGAACATTCCCGACACACCTTGTCCGTCAATATTATAGATATCGTAGGTATAGTTTGTAACCGGTAAAGCCGTAGTATTTTCGGTAACGGTTCTTTCGTTTTCGCGGTTAAAGTCCAAAACACCGGCCTGAGCTCTTTTGTATTCCGTATTTTCATAACCGAAAGCTTTCTCTTTTCGATTGCGGTATTGCGAAGCCACTTTCTGATACGATCCATAACCCGATATTTGTCCCTGGAACTCCGTTAAAAAGAATTCACTACCAAAAGCTCCGTTAAAGGTAAAATTTGTATTTTCGAAACCTACCCGTTTACTCGGCGTATAGCTCATATCATTAAAAGAAACACTTCCACCTAAAGCTCCTGCTGCCTTTGTTTTTGAAGTGACCGTCGTTTTTCCATTTTCCGTTTTCGAATATAGATTACTCATACGCTTTACACTAGCAGACAGGTTTAGATTTTCCACCCCTTTTCTGCTACTGAATCCCAAACCTATCGTTCCGGTACCCTTTAAACTTTCGGAAGTTGTATTCGTATCAAACTTTTCTTTTAATTTCGCCGAGATACTAACCGAAGGATTCACACTGGCTCCTTCTGTAGCGGAACCGGTAAAATTTAAGCCTACAGCTACATTTTCACTTAACTGGAAGCTAAGTCCGAAGGATGGTTTAAAAGTAATTCCTTCATAATTGTTATATTGCACCCCAAGCCCTACTCCGGGTTTAAAGGCATCGTAACCGGCATAGGCCGCATTAAACCCAAAATAAGTTCCAACGGTAATATTATCTCGTAAATCATTTTCATACCGAACCTCATCACCTCTAAAATCATCGGGTAATCCACGTACTTGTCGTTCGATTTGTCCAACGTTTAAATTCCATCCAAGACCTACCCACGAGGCTTCCTGATCGGTTGTGATTCCGGCATTATAGGATAAGTTTAGCGGATATCCGCCTACGTCCATAATAGGGATATTATAATTAAAATCGCCACTGGCCAGATCCACCATATCCGAAGTTCCTATAGGTGTAAAGGAATTAAACTCGGGTTGTGTCGGACCACTGGTTAAAGCGTACATATGGATGGGTTGTGTGATTTCGACAAAAATCATCAACGCTAAATACCATGCGACAACTTTAGTAAACTTGCTGTTTCGGATTTGCTTTATCATAAGGCTATTTCTGTAAATGGATCTTTAAACTGGAATTTCAGGGTACCTTTTTTAAAAAGGTTATCTTTATAAATAAGTTGAATTTTGGCATTGGGATCAATGTTCGAAAAGAACAGCATCACTTTCTGATAGGGTGTGATTTTATAACTTCTTTCGAATAAGGCTGCCGAACAGGGAATGGTATCTTTTTGATTGACTACGACCATAAAATCTCTTTCAATCGAAAACGACATGTATTTCACGCCATCTTCATAGGAGATACCGGTATTTTCCGAATCTAAAATATCTTTTTCGTTTTCCTGCTGGAAGGTAAATTCGATAACCCGTTCGCGTTTGTTCTGTTCATAGAGGGAATCGACAAGAATTAAATTCTCATTTCCTTTGTCTTTTAACAGGTAATACTGAATGGGTACTTCGGTTGCGGTAAAGTCGATTTTATCCACTTTCTGATTGTAGACTTTGGATTTCCAACCTATTTTTTCAAGGTTAAAGTAACGTTCCCGGATTTCGGAATCGTCAATGCTTCCCTTTTTATCTTTAGCACAAGATAAAAGCAGCAGTAAAGGGCAAGCAATAAAAAATAATTTAACTATTTTCAAGGCTTTAATTTATAACCAAACAATTACAATTTACTTGTAGGTTGTAAAAATTGATCTTTCACTGGGCGCTGAAAGGATCAAACGGGCGCAAAAGTATTATTTTTTATATAAAGAATGTTTCTATATTGTAGTGAAAAGTTTATTTCTTTACAAACACCACCTAAAATAATGATTTATAGTATTTTATAAAAATCATTTTAAAGCGATTATTTAAACAACAAACAGATTTTTACAACGAAAACTCTACGACTTGTTATACCGCTGTTTTTTCTTTAAAAAAACGCGGATTGCCTTATTTTTTTTCAAGCTGTATCAAAAGGTCGGGATAAACATTTCATTTCGTAATAATTTTCTGAATTTATTTGCTCTGAATTTTAAAAATAAAATTTAGAGGTAAAAGCATAAAAAAAGCGAAGCTTGAAGCTTCGCTTTTTTTATCATATAACATATCGATTAAATATCTGCTAGATAATGCTCCATTGCATCATCATCATCTTCTGGTTCTTTATAGCGTTCAATCATTACTGGTTTCTTTAAGGTTTCAAAAGAAATATCTTTTAGACCTTGAGCGGTTTCAAATTTCTTTTTAACCAGCATATCATCACCAAAAGTATAATTTTTTACAATTTTTAATTCACCATTAATTTTAGTAATAAATATACTTTCACCATAAAGTAAAAACATATCATTCGGATTCTTACCAGAAATATATCCAACATAGACATCTCCATAAACATCATCCTGATAATAACTTATCTTATATATATATCTAGGATTTCTTGGTTTTGCGTTTGCCCATCTTTCATAAAAATCTTCGCTATCCAACTCCTTCAAAGGAATCAAACCAAATTTATTGTGTAACTCTTTAATGCAAAAACTATTCATTAAGTCAAGTTTTTCATTATAATATTCTAAACTCGGTTTTACAGAAGCCTCAGTTGCAACCACTTCTGCCTTAAAAAATTCATCAATAAATTTTTTTATTTCTTCCATATAAATATTACTTTAATGTATTTTCTAATGTTTCATCAGGCCCTATTCTTATAATATCAATAAGATTATCTCCCATTGACTCAGTTCCGTTAAGATTTATTGCTAAAACCTCATATACCACACTTTGAACAAGCTTTGGATCAGTTTCATTTGCTAAGGCATCACCTAAACTTTTTAACACGTCTTTATCTGTATCCGGATTTATGTTCTCCAGTTTTTTATAGACATCATTATCCGTTAGTTGTTTCCATTTAGCGGTAACTAACAAATCAAAGGTAATATAATTTTGTTCATTTTTACGTTTAGCCTTTCCTTCAATAGCATTTAGTTGTGTCAGCAATCTATTTTCAGCTCCTTTCATAGTTTCCTTATTATATGGACCAGAAGCAGTAATCAAGTTCAAGGTCTGTTTATAACCAGAACCTAAAAACAAATCGGCAATCATGTGTGAAGCATTAAACTCTATTTGTTGATCAGGATTCTCTTTTAAATGCTCTATTGCCTTATTCGCTTCAGCCTGATTTTTAGAATGTGTCTTACCTCTCGAACCAGTTTCTTTGGTTACCAGATTTTCTCCTCTTGCCGATTGTTCAAATAATCTTCCACCAATATCAATAACCTTAAGAGCGTTTTCAAATTTTCGTATTGCCTTTTTACCATCAACTTCAACTTCATAATGGTAGGCAAATTTAATCTGTTTATTGGCACCAATATACTCAATTTTTATTGGTTTGTATTTCGCATGCTCCGCTTCTTTTACTGAAAGGTCATTTAATTTATGTTTATCTCCAAAGGCATGGATATCCAGACTTAATTTATCAAATCGTTTCTGTGCATCTTCAACTCTCTTCGCTTTATTAGTATTATTTTCACTAAGATTTTTAGAATTTACCAATTCTTTTTTAACATCGCTATTTTCCGTTTCTAATTTTGTTAAATCACTAATAATACTCGCGCCATCGCCATTGTATTGCTCTTTATTTTTATCAACATGAGTCCTAAATTTGGTAAGCTTTCTGGTTAATAGTCCCTTCTCACTAGACATATAAATTTCACCATTCTCAAAAGTCAGTGTGTGAGTAGCACCATTCATTGTAAGTGGTTCAGGTGCAATTTCAGAATCCATATTCTTGAAGTGTTTGTCTTCCACTTGTTTTTTGTCTTTCTTATCACCAATCCCCACTTTTCCAAGCAGTGCTTTTCCTTTCTCTTTTACAAAGTTCCAGAACTTGGTAATTCCGTTTACAATACGCTGGCGGATTTTATGAATCACACCCAACACTTTGTCGGCTAGTCCGCTGATACCTAATATTGAGGCTAGCAATCCGATTAATACCGGGATGGCTTTAGCCAATGCATTTTCGATCGATTTGGCTACGGCACCCACTTTACCGCTGGCAATAGCCGAAATACTATCCATAAAGGCGCTGATCAATTCGGCAATCTGTGCGGCACGCTGTACGAAGAATTTCACCACATCGATAATCGCCATAATGGCTTTTACAAAGGCACCTACCGGCGATAACAATCCTAAGATCCACTTAATACCCGCCTGGATAACCTGACTCTGGATGATGTCCATGATGGCATCCATTACCGTTGCTTTAATATCCTGGAACTGGTCTTTCAGGTATTCCCAAAGTCCTGCGATACCGTCTTTACGTACTACCTGTACAATCTCAACTCCGGTTTCCAATACTTTCATCAACGGTTCACCCACTACTGTTGCTCCAATAGAACGAATTCCGCTCCAGGTTAAATTCAGCACTTGCATCGTAATCGAGAAAATACCTTTTAACGAGAAGATATCTTCCGGCATCGTAATCGTAACGCCTTTGGCAGCTCCGGTCAACCAGGCAAAGAATCCGGTTTGAAGGTGCGTCCAGATGTTCGTTGTAAAGTTGGAGAATCCTTGTCCGACACCTGCAATAAGGTTTCCAAAGAATCCGATTGGGTCCATGATAATGGCACCTACAACCTCAACCACTTTTGCCAATAGGTTGGTCAGCGTATTTTTCACCTCAATAATAAAAGCGAAAACACCACTTAAGGCACTTAATGCCATACCTACCAAGCCTTTATTCATGGCTTTTAAGTTTTCAATTCGGGCATCGATTGCTTCAATGTTTTCGACATATTTCTTCGCCAATACATCAATAAGGGCATCTTTTTTATTGTCGACATCTTTTTCAAGCGCATTGAATTTCCCCTGAATTTCACTGATCGCAGCCGCTCCAAGTTTCTTTAAACTTGGCGATAAGGTGTTGACATAATTCTGCACCTCTTTCTTACCGGTCGCGATTCTTCTTTTCGCCGCATTTAACTGATTGGCAACCACATTGGCGATATCGTCAATATAGCGATCCATTGTTGAAACATACTTTTCTTTTCCGGTCACAAAGTATTGTTCTACTTCTTTCGGAAGTCCTACCATCGCATCTTTGACACGCTTTAGGTTTCTCCAATCCAGCCACGAATCACCATAACGTCTCTTTTTGTAGGCTTTCATTTCCTTGTCTACGTGCCTTTCAAAAGCAATTTTTGCGGCTATACTTCCCGCTGCGAATTTTTTAGCAACCGTATCATCAAGACCGTCTAAAATACCTTTAACATCACCTTTAGCGTCGTTATAGATTTTGTTGATGTTATCGGCAATTTTCTTACGTTCAGCGGTGTCTTTAGAGGCTGTTTCTTTCTGGTTACCAAGCACTTTATCCAGTCCGCCTTTACGGGAACCATGCATTCCGGCAATTTGCTTCGCGGCTTGTGCCTGTGCTTCGTTCTGGGTTTTGTTTAGTTTCTGACCCTCGTCTATTCTAAATTGGTTGGTCGCGGCCTTACTTTGCTCTTTTGCTTTGTTTTTCTCGTCTAATGCGCCTTTGAATGACGGCTCGTTAGAGTTGGCAAGCATTTGATCTGTAACGCCATGCTCTTTCATTTGGCTGTCGATGCTATCCGTTTCCGATTGAATTGGTTTTTCAATATTGGTAGCCTCTCTTTTTGTTGGCATTGCCTTAGCCGCATTAACGCTACCCGGTGCTTTACCGTGTTCCGGTACCGGCATTTTAGCAACATTTCGAACCGGTTGTTTTGCCGTATCCGGTTTTTCCGATGTGGTATTCTGAATACTTCCCGAAGCGGCATTTTTCTCTTTTTTGACAGAGCCCATTGCTTTGTCATTGACCTCCTTAATGTTGTTGTTTTTTTCGAACTTATCCGCATCTTCCTCATTTGTAGGAAGCTTTACGCCATCAATTTTCTTTTTCAGTTCGGCTTTAAAAGCGGCAGCACTAAACAATCCCGGTTCCTGTGCACTCATTTTATTTACCTGACCGGCTTGTGCCATACTTTGGCGTTCATTCGACGGTGAAGGTGCGGCAGCTTGCGCATCTTGTGATGCTTTTCCGGCCGGTCCGTGCTTTCGCTGTGCTTTTGCTGTTTCGGCAACCTGTCCCTGCATTTCCATAAAAACAGGATTGGCAGTAGCCGTTTTTGGTGTTGTATCCGCTACTTCTTCTGTTGCCGCTTTATCTTCGATGGCTTCTTTTTCTCCAGCCTTTATATCTGATTTATCAGCTGCTTTTATAGCAGGAGCCGATTCCGACGAAGCGCCGGTATCACCAGAGCTTTTTGCATTCGAAACGTCAACCAGCTTTTCATCGGTAGCTTTTTGCGCCGTTTCAGCCGACTTCGGATCAGCCGATTTGGCACCCGGTAGTTTTGTATCCGCCGGCTTCGCTTCTGCTGTTGGTTTTGCATCCGCAGCTTTTGCATCCGCAGGTATAGCGTCGGTTGGTTTTCCTTCCTCCGATTTTGCCTCTGCAGCTTTGGTATCGTGATACTCTCTCAATTCATTAATTCCCAGCGTACTTCGATATTCCATTTCTTTCTGCTTGGTATCGGGATGATCCAACTCTCCTGTCGTTCCCATACTAGCCTGAAGCTGTTGGTATTTTTGTTCGGAACCATCGGAATACGCAGGACTGGAGCCGTGAACAGCCGGAATACTTGCGTTTTCGGACTGTGGGCTACTTTTTTCTGCACCGGTTTGTTCATTTTGAGCAACCGATTCCTGCGTTTGAAGATTGGCATTCTCCGTTTCGCGCAGAGAAAAAGGCGAATTCGCTGCCTGTTTCTCATCTCTCTTTTGCGCTGCTTTCTGCGGATTACTCTCTTTCTCTGCGTTCATTGTTTACTAATTATATTGTTTCCTTTATTTTATGATATAGTCAATGCCATACAAAGTGTAATCCATACGATTACACTCCATATAACATTTTATTCCCGGAAAAAATCGGTTGGTTCTGATTTGTTTCCGGACCACTTTTTACGTTGTTTGGGAAGTTTAGCTGAATATTTTGTCTTCTTTTAAATATTCCTTTTGAATACTTTCCAATAGTATGTTCTGACTCACTTTATAATCAGGTGATTTTGCAGCAATCGTTTTTAAACTGATATCCTGGATTACATTCATGATATTTGATCCTGTTAATTCATAACGTCCGGCTATAGCTTCCAGATCGATGTCTTCCATGTTTAATTGTTTGGGCAAATTGTGTTTCCAGATGCGCAAACGTTCTTCCTGTCTTGGATTGTTAAATCGGATGCAACTATGAAAACGTCGCGTAAAGGCTTTGTCCATATTATTTTTATAGTTGGATGCAAGAATGATCAATCCTGAAAAGGTTTCGATACGCTGTAACAAATAGGACACTTCCTGATTGGCATATTTATCCTGTGCATCGCGAACGTTGGTCCGTTTTCCAAAAATGGAATCGGCTTCGTCAAAAAACAAAATCCAGTTTTTATTTTCGGCTCTATCGAAGAGTTTTGCCAGTTGCTTTTCCGTTTCACCAATGTATTTGGAAACCAACATGGAAACATCTACTCTAAAAACAGGGCGGTTTGTATATTTCCCCAAAAGGCTGGCGGCCAGTGTTTTTCCTGTTCCCGGGTCGCCATAAAACAACACCCGGAAGCCTGGTTTTAGCGTTTTTTGCATATCCCATTCTTCCATGAGAATATGACTGCTATTATACCAGGCTTCAATACTTTGAAGTTCGTTTAACGTGGATTGGGGAAGTATAAGGTCGCTCCACGATCTACGGGTGTTTAATTGTTCTGCCGGAAAATCATTACTCATTTTCGGCAATAATTCGATTCCAAACAGGATACGGTTAAAGGCTTCCTGAGTGATATCTATTTTATTGTGTACTGCGTTTTCATTCTGATTTGATACTTTCAGAATGTTGTCTTTTAGCAATATGCTGGAGTCATCAAAATAGTGCAATACCTGTAATCTTCCTGCGATACAGCTACCGCCTAAAATAAACTGTAAGGCTTCAACAGTTGGTAAAAAAAGCCTGCCGCTATCATTGGTTGAACATAAATCAAATAATACGCTATTGGGTACCTCTAAATAAATGCGTCTTAATAACGCCGGGTCCAATTTTGGCATCAGTGCCATTAAGAGAATGACAACTTCATGACGGGCAAGCTCTTTCTCCGAGATATAGTCGCCTAGTGGAAAGCCTTCATGGTCACTAGTACTAAATCCAGGTGATTCTATATTGAAATCCTGGGAAGGATTGTTAATTCGCCAGACAATTACTTCTTCCAGGTATGTAAATAACTGCTGTATTTTTTTCGAATCCATTGTATTTTGGGTGTTTGTTTTTGTATATGTTTGAAATTCAAAATTCACGATTTTTTTTGGCAAAAAGCACTTTTTCGGGCGTTCGATTCAGTAGTTGCAGTAAGTCGTAAAACGCATCATTTTAAAAAAATAAAGCACTAAAAGTCAACCGTATACAAACAGACGCATGCGAATCAAAGAAACCCAATCCGGAATGTTTTACAGGATTATTGCAACGACCGCTTAACGACGCTATTTAGAGTAAAAAACCTCACAACGTTTTGCAACTATTTGTGAGGTTTTGATTAAAATTCAATCGTGTTATTTTATATAATTGACTACGGCATAACTCTGTTCTTCCATCTGGAAAGCGACAAAGCCTTCTTTGTTATAGAATTCGTAGTTATGGGGTTCCAGGATATGCGGTGAGAAATACTTTCCATCCGAACTTCTGAAGTACATTATGTATTTGATTCTTGCATTTATCAGGTCATAATCCTGATACTTCCCTTCCGGGTTAAAATAAAACGTAAGTACTTTTAAAAATCCTTTTTCGTTTGGATCGTCCGCAGCCCTATTCATTTGCCCTAAAGTCAACACATGATTCGGTTCTGTCCCCGGAGCAGCCGTTACTTGACCCGAAAAAATACCTTCTCCCGCAACGTCTAATCGCGCTTTTGGTGACGATGTACCGATTCCGACATTACCTCCCTGACGTTGCAGACTGATATCGCGATTGTTTTTCAGATTATAATCTGCGCCCTGAATATTCGGAATATCGACTTTAGATGTTTCAATTCGCAATGACTTATTCTCCGATTTATCTTTGGCCGCAAGAATACCTTCGATCCCCAGATTTCCGAATTTGGTTTCATTACCCGATTTAAGCAGGTAGTCTCCACCACCACTGCCATTACCACCCAATAAATTCCAAGGCGACCACTCGCCGTTATAAAATGACCGATTATAAACTTTATTAGACATTCCATAAGTGTAATACGTCTGATATGACATCACTTCGTCTGTAAAATTTTGAATTACGGTTAGCATCCCAGCCATAAACTCCGGATAATTTTTACCTTCTCTGGCATACTCATCTGAATTTTGCGAGAAAATACCTGTTTGTCGGTAATCATTCAAATCATCACCAGGTCGCAACTCTCCTTTTAAATTTAAAGTACGGTATGCATCTGCCTTATTAGCCAAGCCTTCGTACATAGACCCAAACTTGGCATCTACTTCGTTAGTATTGGCTTTTTGACCTAATTGCGCATACACCTCATTGGCATTGGCTTTTGCATCCAATTTACCGCTTAAGTCGGATAGTTTCACATTGACATCGGTAGTATTCGCTTTTACGGCCAATCCTGCGTTTACATCTGCTACATTGGCTTTTCCGTTTAATCCGGCATTCAGGTCATTTATTTTACCATACACCTCATCAGCATTGGCTTTTGCAGTCATCAAATGCGTGACCTCTGTAAATTTTATATCCATGTCACTTGCACTGGCTTTTAAAGCCAAGCCGGCACTTAAATCGGCCTTACTAGCCTTTAATACCAAGCCTTCCTGGATAACCGTTGCCGTTTCGTCAAACCTTGTATTAACATCTGCGATATTTGCCTTAGCAGCCAGATCAGCCAGGTTTGCTTTTCCGGATAATTTTGTATTGACATCCGTGATGTTTTCTTTTAACGCTAATCCGGCATTCAAATCGGTTACATTAGCTTTTGCAGCCAGATCCGTTGCATTGGCTTTTGCGGCTAAACCGGAATTTAAATCCACTTTGCTTGCTTTTAACGCCAATCCATCTTCAAAAGCAACTGCGCTTACTTTATCCGCCAATCCATTGTTAACATAGGTTGTATCTGCTTTTAAAGCTAAGCCCGCATTTAGATCCGTGATATTTGCCTTAGCAGCCAGATCCGTTGCGTTGGCTTTTGTTGCTAAACCGTCCTGTAATTGCGTAGTACTCGCTTTAGTCGCTAACTTAGCATCGACATTAAGAAGATCTGCTTTTTCATCCAGTTCAGCCGCAACATTATCAAATCGGGAAAGCATATCACTCCTATCCGCTTTGGATGCCAGATCCGTGACATTGGCTTTATCTGCCAATTTTGTATTAACATCTGTGATATTGGCCTTTACCGCCAAATCACTTAAACTCGCTTTGTCTGCTAAACCTTCCTCAAATTCAACGGCACTAATTTTCCCTGCTAATCCTGTATTAACATAGGTTGTATCTGCTTTTAACGCTAAGCCC
>NZ_JASLCE010000145.1 GCF_030146175.1 Flavobacterium sp.
AATTCGATATAGGTAAAGCTCACAAAAAACAGCAGAATCGCCAATCGGTATCGATATCCCAGCGTTATCATAATACACGACAGCATACAGATCAGAAAAATAAGGTACGTATAAATTCCCAGAGGTTTTATCCATTCGAATCCGTAGTAGGAAAAAAAGAATTTCGGTTCAATGTATAATGTTTTAACCCAACCATTAGCCATAAAACGGATCAGACTAAAAAACATCAATACGCCAAAAAGAATACGAAAGATTGCCAATGGTGCTGCCTCCGTAGTTTTATTAAGATATTTATAAAATCGTTTCATCTTGTATTTTTATTAATCGCCATCGGTATCTGCATAATCGATAGAAATGCTCATTGCCGACGTCATATCCGATTTCATATAGGCAACATTGCGTTGTAACGCATTGAATGTGGCAGTCATTTTGGTATTATCGATGATAACCTGTTGACTTAAATCCGGCAACATTTCGTCCACAGCATGGTGTGCGATATTAAATTGGTTTATGATTAAATTACTTAATAGCTGTGTTCCCTCTTCATTATTCCCCTTTTTATCCAGATAATTCAGGTAGCTTTTTAAAGACGGTCCATATTGGTTCCCGCCGAAATATTTGCCTTCAAAAAAGTTATGAGCAGCGTTGAGAGCTTCCTGTACCAGTTCTTTTGAATAGTTCTTACTATAATAGGCTTCTACTTTATCCGGATAGGTTCTGTCTGAAAATTTACCGGCCGGATAACCTATTTTTGCTGTCCGGATATCTTTTTCGTAAAAGTGGATATAGGCATTCACCATCCGGTTAACACTTCCCGAAGAAGTATTGTCACTTTTGGAAATAAATGTCGTTTTATATCCGGATTGCCAATCGTCATAAACCTGATTCAGTAAAAATTCCAAACGGTTTACCAAGGCTGTCAGATAATTTCTATATTTGACTGCATCAGCATGGGTACTATAAAATTCAATAATTTCATTAGTATCACTACTCAAACCGAATAACATATAATCTAAAGCCGGAAATCCTTGCACCACGTCAAATGAAGCGCCCTCAAGGTTATAATCTCCGGAAGCTATTTTGGCATTAATCTGTGCTACTCCGGTCGGATAGGTATTCGAATACTTACTCAGTTGTATTTCATCGGCTTTTCCGATGTTAAACATGGCAACATATTGGTATGATTTGTAGGCTTCGAACCATTTCGCTCTTACAACCGTTAGTGAAACCGTATTTGGTGTCGTTACAAAATCGTTGGTTGTGATTTTAAGTACTTCTAATTTTGATTTATAGTTGGATAAAGACGGAAGGATTAGGTTATCGGCCCAATTAACCAGTATTGCTTTTCTATCATATTCATCAACCGGAGTATTATCTCCATTGTGATCCAATCCACAGGAGTATAGTACTACACACACCATGGTCAATAACAATTTTATCATTCTCATAAAAATCCCTTTAAATTGAGTAAACGCTATAAAAAAGAGCTCCAAAACAGGAGCTCTTATAACTTGTTTAATGGCTTCCACTTTGAGCTGTGGCTTGCGCTACGGTAAAACCAAATGCGTTTGCAATAGTTTCGGAAAGTATGTCAATTTGAGTTGTGGTGTAGTTGGCATCCCAAAATCCGTCATCGCCTCCTAGTAACTTCTTTGTCATTTCTTCTGTTTTGCTTTTCAATAAATAAGGTTCATTCGTTTCCGGATTATTGGTATACGCCAATGCACTGATAAAACCATACGCTTCTGATAATCCATGGAATGCAGCAGCCATATCTCCGGTAATTACATTGCTTCCGGATAGCTTTCCTTTCGATTTCTGCATATAATAAACTGCTCTGATCGCTCCGACTTTGGATAGTTTTTCTTTAATTATTTGTATTTGTTTATCGCGTTCTACATTATTTCCGGCTAAAATTGCCTCCTTGCCTTTTTCGAAAGCCTGGATTACCGCCTGAGTAATGCCTGCAAAATTTGAATTTCCATTAACGGTATTCAGGTAACTTTCCCAAAAGTATTTTTTAGTATTATCAGGGCCTTTGTATCCGAAAATATAAGTATAGCCTTCCTCCCATAATTTTACCCGTTCCGCATTGTTTGCCATGGCATCCAGGCTGGCAGTATTCAAACTGGAATTTAAGGTCTGATTCAATAAAACAGCCCCCATTAAACCTTTAATAATGGCCTGATTAATTTCCAGTCCTTTTTCGTTAAATAACCGAACCGATATACCACTCGAACCTGTGTAGGATCCTATATGTCCTTTTGAAGCCGGCGATTGATGCGCTAAGGCTACGTCGCCCATTTTTTCAAAAAGAAAATCAAATTGCAATTTTGCATTCTCAGCTGTTTTTTCCTTAAGCGAAACACCGGAAGTATTTAATACCGGATCCGAAAAGGGATTTCCCGTATTCGTGTACATTCCTTTCAATTTGGCTGCATCCAGTGGATAAAGCTGTGCTTTTTTTGTATAGGCATCAAATTCTGCCAACATTTTTACAGCCATCAATGCACGAGTCGGGTCGGCAGTAGTTTTCTTATTCGTAGCTACAGGAGCCTCGTTAGAATCATTTGAACACGATACTGTCAAAACCAATAATGTTAAAGCTGCTATTCTAATTTTTATAAAGTGCATATTATTTTGCTTTATTAAGATTAATTATATTTTACTAAATCAAATGTAATCATCTCATTTTCAAAACATGTCACTGATATAGATCCAAAAAAGCCCATGTTTTGGACAAAACACAGGCTTTTTTGGAATTATCAGTAAATGGTAACGCTTTTACGATTTTAGTACAAAAACTTTTCCGGTTAGCAGGCTTTGGTTTTGGAAATACTTTTATACAGTAACCGTTTTATAGCTACGCAATTAGTCCTTTATGGTGTCACTGGTTGTAGTCGCCTCCAATTTGAACCCAACCTAATCCACCACCACCAAGCGGTCCCGTCCATACTAACTCGACAGCCGTTTTAGCTTTAATAGTCGTTTTATAATTCTATGCTAATACTGCACCAGCAGCAGTATAGTTTGTTGGCAAATAACCAACCGGTGCTACAGTAGGAGTCGTTATATTATACTTGACATTGGAAGCACCATCAACACGGATCGTAATAACCCTACCGGGCTTAGGGTTGGGTGGTAACGTAATCAGCGTGACTTTCTTGGAAAATATATTTAATACCTCATCGTCATCTGTCATTACCGCCTGAGCATTCGTTGAAGCTCCCCGCCAAACAGTATAACGACCTCTTGAAGAAGCCAAAGTACCATCTGCTTTTGCCACAATATTATTAGGATAATCGGTACGTAATTTACCATCCTGTATATTACGTATCCTCGCGTTTCCATTAACATCTAGTTTTTCCGTAGCCGCTGTTGTACTATAATCTCCTATAGCGACGTTGGCATTTTGATAAATATTCTGCGTATTTAAAGTTGCCTGTGTGGTGGTGGTCGCTCCGATTATCTTCCAAGGGATTGTATTCACTTTTTTCCAGACATTTGATGGAGCATCAAAATAATAATACCCAATCTCGTCAATATTCCTTCGCTGAGACGAAGCATTTCCTCTGGTTACATCGGTAATATAAACGATCAATCCATTTTGGTCTGCCCCATACAGCCCCTCACCTTTTGCGGTTAGTTCTGCTCGGGTAAGTCGTGGCGGAAGAACACCATCAATCGCCGAAACGTCGTTTTTTTTTGTTATGTCCAAAGTAGCCTTAGGATTTACTGTATTTCCAACCTGAGCGTAAAGAAGCCCGGTAAAAAAAAGGAAACATATAATTGTACCATATTTTTTCATATTGTTATTATTTTTATTACATAATCATAATTTAGAAGAAGCTGCATTACTACTTTTGCCTAAATAACTTACGCTAAAACAAGACAAAACTTCAATTTTCAAACAAAACACAGGCTGTTTTTTTGAATTACCAGAAAACGGCAAAGCGTTCACAATCTTATTATAAAAAACTATTTCCGGTTAGCCGACTTTGGCTTTTATCCTTTGTTTGAAAATACCTTTCAACATACGGAAATAGCGTAACCGTTTTATAGCTGCGTAAGTAGTCCTTTAGATGTTACTTCTGTTGGTTACCTCCAATTTGAACCCAACCTAGTCCACCGCTACCATATGGCCCTGTCCATACTAATTTGAGAGCCGTTTTAGCTTTAATACCCTTCCTATAATCCGCTGCTGTTACTTCACTTCCATTAGCAACAGTGTAGTTTGTTGGCAAATAACCAACCGGTGTTACAGTAGGAGTTGTTAAACTATACCTATGATAATAACCACGAGTACTGGTAGCACCATCAATACGGATCGTAATAACCCTACCGGGCTTAGGGTTGGGCGGTAACGTAATAAGCGTGACATCTTTGGAAAATATATTTAATATCTCATCGTCATCTGTCATTACCGCCTCAGCATTCGTTGAAGCGCCCCGCCAAACAGTATAACTACCTCTTGAAGATCCCCAGGTACCATCTGCTTTTGCTACAATAGTATACGGATAATTGGTCCGTACTCTACCATTCTGCATATTGCGTAATCTCACGTTTCCACTAACATCCAGTTTTTCTGTAGCAGTTGATGCCCTATAATCTCCTATGGCGACGTTGCCATTTTGATAAATATTCTGAGTATTTAAACTAGCCTGTTTAGTCCCTCCTATTATTTTCCAAGGGGTTGTATTCACTTTTTTCCAGACATTCGATAGAGCATCAAAATAATAATACCCACTCGTGTCAATATTCATTCGTTGCGACAAAATGTCTCCTCCGGTTACATCCGTGATAAAGATGAGCACTCCATTTTGGTCCGCTCCATATAGCCCATTACCTTTTGCGGTTAGTTCTGCTCGGGTAAGTCGTGGCGGAAGAACCCCATCAATATCGGTAACTCCGTTTTTTCCTGTTATATCCAAAGTAGCCTTAGGACTTTCTGTATTAATTCCAACCTGAGCGTAAAGAAGCCCGGTAAAAAAAAGGAAACATACAATTGTACTATATTTTTTCATATTGTTTTTGTTTTTATTAAGTGATCATAATTTAGAAGAAGCTGAATTACTAATTTTGCCAAAATAACTTACGCCAAAACAAGACAAAACGCTAATTTTCTGAAAACACAGGCTGTTTTTTAATTCCCAGAAAACGATAAAACTTTTACGATTTTATGACAAAAAACGATTCTCTATTAGCAGATTTTGGCTTTTACCCCTTCTTTGGAAATACCTTTCAACATACGGAAACAGCGTAACCGTAACCGTTTTATAGCAACGTAATTGTCCTTTATCGTGTCACTGGTTGTTGCCTCCAATTTGAACCCAACCTAATCCGCCGCCGCCATATGAACCTGTCCATACTAACTGGACAACTGTTTTAGGTTTAATAGTCGTTTTATAATCATCTGCTCTTACGACATCTTTTTTAACAACATAGTTTGCCGGCAAATAACCAACCGGTATTACACCAGGAGTAGCGACATTATATGTTCCATCAGAGTGACCATCAATACGGATCGTAATAGTCCTACCGGGCTTAGGGTTGGATGGCAACGTAATAGTCGTGACATTACGGGAAAATATATTTAATATCTCATCGTCATCTGTCATTACTGCCTGAGCATTCGTTGATGCTCCTCGCCAAATGGCATAATAACCTCTTGAAGAAGCCAAAGTACCATCTGCTTTTGCCACAATAGTATAAGGATAATCGGTACGTACTCTACCATCCTGTAAATTGCGTATTCGTATGTTTCCATTAACATCTAGTTTTTCCGTAACAGCTGCTGCTCTATAATCGCCTATCGCTACATTGCCATTTTGATAAATACTCTGAGTATTTAAGGCCGCCTGTGCGGTCGTTTTTATTCGCTTCCAAGGAGTTGTATTCACTTTTTTCCAGGTATTCGATGGACCATCAAAAAAATAATACCCACTCGCATCAATATTCGTTCGTTGCGACAAAGCATTTCCTCCGGTTACATTCGTAATAAAGATGAGTACTCCATTTTGATCCACTCCATACAGCCCTTCCCCTTTTGCGGTTAATTCTGCTCGGGTAAGTCGTGGAATAAGAAGGCCATCAATATCGGTAACACCCT
>NZ_JASLCE010000016.1 GCF_030146175.1 Flavobacterium sp.
CGGGTGTGGACAACATCTATATGGCGATTCCGGTTTGTGGTGTGGAAGTGGTTTCTTTGGTTAGAGATGCGAAGACCGGTGCTAAATTATCAGGTGCCCGTGTAGCGATCTTAGACGAGAAGAACAACATCATTTCGACTAAAACAACTGAAGCAGACGGTACGGTATCGTATGCGGTTGAGTGTGATAAAGCCTACACTATTCAAGTAGCTAAAGACGGTTATGAAAGTAACAACTTCCCGGTTAGCAAAACCAAAGGAGGTATTGTAAACATCAGCGCCGACTTACAGCCAATCGAACAGATCGTAACCGAAAAAGAAGTGGTATTGAACGATATCTATTTCGAATTCGACAAGAGCAATATCACCCAACAAGGTGCTTTTGAATTGGATAAGCTAGTACAAGCGATGATTGCCTATCCAAACATGGTGATCATGGTTAAATCCCACACCGATAGCAGAGGTAGCGATAAATACAATATGAATTTATCCGACCGTCGTGCGAAGTCTACGGTTCAGTATATCCTTTCCAAAGGAATTGCTAAGAACAGAATCTCCGGAAAAGGTTACGGAGAGAGCGAGCCTAAAGTAAACTGTGGTGATAACTGTACGGAAGAAGAATATGCACAAAACAGACGATCAGAGTTCCTGATTGTTAAGAAGTAATACTATTTTATAACACCTGACAGGTTTTGGAAACCTGTCAGGTGTGAAAATATAAAACAAAAAAAGGGTTGTCTTGCGACAACCCTTTTTTATTATGATACTGCTTTTAATCGTTGTAACAGATTTTTGTCCAACGAATGTTCCGCATATTTTTTGTCGATTACCAGTTCTTTTTCATCCGAACCTGGTAATTCGTACATCGCATCGGTTAAGATCGCTTCGCATAACGAACGCAATCCTCTGGCACCTAATTTATACATCAGCGCTTTGTCTACAATAAAATCTAACGCATCGTCGGTAATGGAAAATTCCACATCGTCCATTGCGAATAGTTTTTTGTATTGCTTTACCAGAGCATTTTTAGGTTCCGTCAGAATCGCACGTAACGTTTCGCGATCCAAAGGATCCATATGTGTTAACACTGGTAAACGTCCGATAATCTCCGGTATCAATCCGAAATCTTTGATGTCTTTCGGGATGATATACTGTAACAGGTTGCTTTTATCCACCTGATCCGCATTTTTAGACGCGGTATATCCTACCGCCTGATGGTTTAATCGTTTGGAAATGATACGCTCAATACCGTCGAAAGCACCACCTGCGATAAAAAGAATGTTTTGCGTGTTTACCTCAACAAACTTCTGATCCGGGTGTTTACGTCCTCCTTTAGGCGGTACATTTACTACAGTTCCTTCCAGTAGCTTTAGTAAGGCCTGTTGCACTCCTTCTCCGGATACATCTCTGGTGATGGATGGGTTATCACTTTTACGGGCAATTTTATCAATCTCGTCGATAAATACAATTCCGCGTTCCGCTTTTGCCACATCATAATCGGCAGCCTGTAAAAGACGGGTTAGAATACTTTCCACATCTTCTCCCACATATCCGGCTTCGGTCAATACCGTAGCATCCACAATTGCCAAAGGAACATTTAGCATTTTGGCGATGGTTTTGGCTACTAATGTCTTACCGGTACCGGTTTGTCCCACCATAATGATGTTACTTTTTTCAATTTCCACTTCATCGTCCAGCTGTTTTTGCAACAAACGTTTGTAGTGGTTGTAAACGGCAACGGACAATACTTTTTTGGTTTGCTCCTGCCCGATTACATACTGATCCAGAAACGCACGTATTTCCTTAGGCTTGCTCAACACCAAATCGGCCAGCAATCCTGAATTCTCACTCTGTTTTAATTCTTCTAAAACAATCCCGTGTGCCTGTTCAATACATCTGTCACAGATATGCGCATTGATTCCGGCAATCAGCAGGTTTGTTTCTGGCTTTTTTCTTCCACAAAAAGAACACTCTAATACTTCTTTAGCCATTTTTATTTTCTTAAAAAGTGAAGATGCCGTAAAGCATCTTCAAAAAAATTATTGTCTGATTAATACTTCATCGATCATTCCGTATGCCTTAGCCTCATGTGCAATCATCCAGTAATCACGGTCACTGTCATGGTGTACTTTATCCATAGGCTGTTTGGAGTGCTTCGCAATGATTTCGTATAACTCGGTTTTTAGTTTTAAGATCTCACGGGTTGTGATTTCGATATCGGAAGCCTGACCTTGCGCTCCTCCAAGCGGTTGGTGGATCATCACACGGGAATGTGGTAAAGCAGAACGTTTTCCGTCGGCTCCGGCACATAATAAAACCGCACCCATAGAAGCCGCAATTCCGGTACAAATGGTAGCCACATCCGGTTTAACCAATTGCATTGTATCGTAAATTCCCAGTCCGGCATATACACCGCCACCCGGTGAATTGATATAGATACTGATGTCTTTTGTCGCGTCTACACTTTCCAGGAACAACAATTGCGCTTGAATAATGTTCGCTACATAATCGTCGATCCCTGTTCCCAAAAAGATAATTCTATCCATCATTAATCGGGAGAAAACATCCATAGAAGCCACGTTCATTTGACGTTCTTCTATGATATATGGTGTCATACTACTTACGATTTTATCGTAATACATGCTATTGATACCGTGATGTCTGGTAGCATATTTTTCAAATTCTTTTCCGTAATTCATAGTAATTTTTTTGTTTAAAATTAAAAAGAGCGCCAGACAAATCTGTCTGACGCTCAAATATACTTATTTTTTAGTACAAATTATTCTCCGTACATTTCTTTAATAAAGTCTTGGTAAGAAACTTCTTTAGTTTTTGCAGAAACCTTTTCTTTGAAAACATTTAGCATCTTTTCGTTCATTACCTGCTCTGAAAGACGTTTTACTTCTTCCTGGTTTGACAATACACGCGCTACGATATTTTCTACCTCAGCATCAGACGGATCCATTTGTCCGAATTGCGCCATTTGCTTTTTGATCAAGTCAGCAGTGAATGCTTTTAGATCTTCGAAAGTGATTTGTAAGTTGTTTTCAACGATTACTTTGCTTTCGATTAATTGGTAACGTAATCCTTTTTCCGATTTTGCGTACTCTTCGTTCGCTTGCTCTTCCGTTAATGGATTCTCCCCTACAGTCTGGATCCATTTTTTAAGGAATTCAGCTGGCAAATCGAATTTTGTGTTTTCGATTAAGAACTCCGTAACATCGTTTAAGAATTTCTGATCCGCCTGCGTAGCAAATTGCTTATCCGCATCTTCTTTGATTTTCTCTTTTAATTGCTCTACAGAAGTTACTACTCCTTCTCCGAACAATTTATCCAATAACTCCTGGTTGATTTCCGCTTTTTCAGTCGTGTTGATTTCTTCGATTGTAAAGTTTACTTCGATATCCAAACCGTGAACGTCATCATGACCTACTTTCAGGTAATCCATCAATTTGTGATCATCATCAAACAAACCTTTAGTGCTAACGGTTACTACGTCACCCACTTTTTTACCGATGAATTTTTTGATCGTTTTTTTATCTTTAAAGATATCCAACGTGATGTTTGTGGTATTGTTGATTCCTTTTTCCTCGTTTGAGAAAGTACCTCTTAAATCATCTCCTTCTTCCACTTTCTCTTTGGAAACCAATTTCCCGTATTGTTTTTGGATACGCTCCACTTGCTCTTCCAACATAGCGTCGTCTACAACGATGTTGAATTTAGTCACGTCATTTTTCGCTGTTAAATCAACCGAAAATTCCGGAGCAAGACCTAATTCGAATTCGAATTTATAATTATCGGTATCCCAATCGAAATCTTCCGTAACTTTTGGAAGTGGATTTCCAAGGATATCTAATTTTTCTTCAACTAAATAGTTGTTTAATGAATCTTGCAACAATTTATTTACTTCATCAAGAAGAACCGCTTTACCATATTGTTTTTCAATTAAACTCATTGGTACAGCACCTTTTCTGAATCCAGGGATACTAGCATTTTTGCGATAATCTGCTAAAACTTTTTGAACCTGACCAGCATAGTCTTCTTTTGTAACTTCAACTGTTACAATCGCATTTAATGCATCAACATTGTTTCTTGTAATATTCATTATTTTATTTTTTACATACTAAAATTGGGTTGCAAAATTATATATTTTTTACAACCCAACCAAGTTTTTAACTTATTGTATCTCAATAAGCTAAAAAATATCTTTTAAAATCGTGTTTTCTACTTTAGTCTTTCACAAAAAGATTCAGTAACCACTGACAAACGGAAAGCACAACACTAAAAAGTAACGCACTTACAAAGGATTTCACTTCGAAGCCATCGATCAGATAATCACAGATCAGAATCATCACAGCATTGATCACCAACAGGAACAATCCCAGTGTTATCACCGTCACCGGTAAGGTAAAAAACACCAGTATGGGTTTTAAAAACGTATTCAGCAAAGCCAGAACTACCGCAACAATAAGCGCAGTCTTGATACTATCTACCGAAATACCCGGTAAAAAATGGGCGATCACCACCACAAGGATGGTCGTAAGAAGGAGTCTAACAAGTAAATTCATATTATTTTGTTTCGTTTCGTGTTATAAAAATATAAAAAAGCACTGAATAATCAGTGCTTTTTATAGTGTAATACCTTACGGTGTTTTTAATTTGTAACCAAAACGGTCGCTCCCGGATAGGTTCCGGCGCTTACCAATGGTAATTTTGCATGGTAGTAGTTGTTGATCACTTTGATTACCTCATTCGCGATAACAGCATACCCTCTAGCATTCGGGTGTACTCCATCCAAAGAGAATAATACGGTATTAACACCAGCCGTACTAAAATAGTTAGCGGTATAAATCTGACCGTCTTCTACTCGCAATCCACTCACCAATTGGTTCATGATCGCATTCATATCGGCTACTGCTAAGTTTTTAGCAGCTGCTTTTGCACGGATGATATTGTTAAAATCGGTAGTCGCTGCAGCAATGGCATCTTTTTCAGATGGAATCAAAATGTGTTTGTCTTCCAATGGGAATGTAATACCATATTTATCAAGCGGAGCCGGGATTCCGGCAGGAGCTGTTCCGATAGCTGTTCTGGTTGTTAACAACACCAAATCGTTATTGGTTGTTTGTCTTGCCTGTCCGAAGATTTGTCCGTATTGTGCGGCCAATACCGGTCCTAATGTTGGTGTAAACGCAGCTGTTAACTGAGCCGAAAGGTTGGTTAACGTTTCATCTTTAATCAACAATGGATTTTGACCCGTTGCAGAAAGCAGATTGATACGATCTCCAGCTCCAAAAGCTGTTAAAGCCTGTTTAAGCGGACCATATAATTGTGTATTTAACGCCTGAATGGTTCCGGCACCTGTAGGATCTGCCTGACTCGCTAATAAAGCTGCTGTAATCGGGTTGTACGGAACGGTTGTAAAGAAAGGAATTGCTGTTACCGAAGGAATCGTAGCCACAACACCTTTAGCGCCGTTTGCCGTTAACTGATCGATAATCGCACCATAAGCCGCAGAAAATACGGCAGACGGTGTAATATCAGCCGAACCGGTTCCCGCTGTCGAGCCTGATCCACCATTGGTTGCATACCCTAACACGTCATTATTTCCAATCCAGTTGGTAAAGAACGTCGGGTTTTTCGTCATCGCATCACCAATCACTGTTGAATTTGGTGTTACCGCATGACGTACAAAGTAAGGGTTTGCCGTTCCTGTCGCTAAATTGGCGATATTTCCGTACCCCTGTAATGTTAAATGGAATGTTTTTGCTCCCGGTACTCCCATGTTATTATAAGCCGTAGCCTGTAATGTAGATGGACTTACATTGATCGTTGAGGTTCCTGCAATATTTTGAGGTCCACCAACTGAAGCGTTAATAATCAATCGTGTTGGAAACGCATTTGCCTGTGCACTTGGAAAAGGTTGTCCGTTAATCAATAAACCACCAAGATTACCGGTATCTTCTGCGTAAGACGGTTGTATAAATTCACCTCCCCCTACAACGGCAAACTGGTGTGCCAAAATGTTCGGAAAGGAATATTGTTGTCCTACTCGAGACACGGTACCATCCATGTATCCGGAGGTCAATGAGTTTCCGATGGCTACATACGAACTAAAATCAGCATCTCCGGCCGAGTAACTCGCATTGCTCACCTCGTTTTCAAATTCCGGCTCACAGGATGCTAATCCTAACGAAGCCAAAACAGCAAAGTATATAAATTTATTTTTCATGTTAAATTCCGATAAAAAGATTAGACGATTAAGACTTAGAAGCTATAGGTTACCCCTAAACCTGGTGAAAACACCGATGATTTATACGTTCCGCCAAAACTAACGTTTTGGTTAGCTCCTTCTGTGTAGTGGTCATAGCTGTTATCCACTTCGTCGAAATGCAGGTATAGGAATGAAACATCAATACCAAAACGTTTTCCAATCTGGTATGTCAAACCTCCTGTATATCCCATAGAACTGTTTCTTGGTGTTTCCGGAGCGAAGTAACCATCCTGAACCGGACTTTCGTCATGATACCATCCGGCACGGAAAGTAAACTTTTCATTCGCTTTATATTGTGCACCTACTCTATAGGTAGTGGCATCTTTATAATTTCTCGGATTTATAGAAGTTGGCGCACCGTTGGCAAACTCAACTACCAAAGCTTTGTAGGCACTCCACATGGCTCTGTTGATATCGAATGCTACCAAGAATTTATCGGTAATCTGGTACGATAAACCGGCTGTTAATTCAGCTGGCAAAGGTAGATCGGCATTAAACTGCGTATTCGTTAAAGTTCCCTGTAAGAAAGCTGGCACATCGTGGAATGTAGCATCCCCATCACGGGCTTCCATTACGATTTTAGAACGGTAGTTAACCCCTAAACGCATTTTATTGGTTGGGTTAAACATAAAACCTACGTTATATCCCCAACCGGAAATTCCTTTTGCATCCAAGGTTACATCCGGACGATTTCCGTTTGCATCGGTAATATTGTCACCACGGAACAGGTTTCTGTTGAATTCAACCGAACCGTTCACATAGATAGGTCCACCACCCACACTGAAATATTCGTTTACTTTTAAAGAGATTGTTGGCTGAACATAAAACGATTTCAAATCAATTTTATTTACTAAATGAGCGCCCTGCCAATCCTGATTCCAGGCTACTTCACTACCATATGGTGTATACACCGCGATTCCGGCAGAAAGCCAGTCCGTTATTCTGTAAGAAGCATAAATATTGAAAGGCGTTCCGGTATTACTTGTAGAAGCATTCCAATTGTACATTTCATTCTGGAATTTTGTCTTTGCTGTAAGGATATTAGCACCAACAGAGATATTAAATCGATCTTTCAAGTAGGACATCCCTGCTGGATTAAAGAACAATACCTCTGCACTATTTACAACAGCAACTCCCGTATGTCCCATTGCCAATTGCTTCTGCCCTTGAAGACTCACACGATACCCGCCTGCAAAAGCACTCGAGGAAGCCAGAGCTAACAATGTTAAAGATAGCAGTTTTCTCATAAGTTAAAAATGTGTTAGTTTTATTTGTTACGTTCGAATATTGATTATATCAAATTTATAACAAAATATGGATTTTACAATTTTTTTAAGAAAAATATTATGCACTCATAATATTTATTCTTTTATATTAACAACCTTATAATTTTATCCTTTTAGGAATGAAATTACAGCTTCAAAAAAAGCAGTCGGATTTTCGGCATGAAGCCAGTGTCCTGCATTTTTAATCGTTTCAATTTTGGAAAACGGAAAATGATGCTCGATCAATTCGACATCTTCACTTTTGATATAACCCGACTTTTCGCCTTTTAAAAAGAGTACCGGCTTCTCAAAATGACCTTCATACGGCAATGATTCTCCTATCACCTCCTGATTTCTTACAAAAACCTCCAAATTAAATCGGAAGGCCAATTGTCCCGGTTCTTTCCAGTACAGGTTTTTCAACAGAAACTGTCGTGTACCAAAGTCCGGAATATAGGTTTCAACGATAGCTTCCACCTCGCTTCTACCCGGTTTTTGAGAAAAGTCGACCGCACTTAAACCTTTTAATATATCCTGATGATGCGGCGCATATTGCTTTGGACCGATGTCTGCCACAATCAGCTTATCTACCAGTTCCGGATAAGTAACAGCCACTAACATTGCTACTTTCCCACCCATAGAATGTCCCAAAAGATCAATATGGGTCAGATTGTGTTGCTGACAATATTCATAGACATCATCGGCCATCAATTGATAACTGAACGCATCCGAGTGAAAACTTTTCCCGTGGTTACGTAGGTCCAGTGCATGAACTTCATAGCCTTGAGCTGCAAACTGGGTTCCCAATGTTTTCCAGTTGTCCGACATTCCCAAAAAACCATGAATGATAAGCAATGGCTTTCCCGAACCTTCAATTCTTGAATACAAACTCATTATTTCATCCGTTGTAAATACATATTCACTACATTCTCCAGTCCGAGGTAAATCGATTCCGAAATCAGCGCATGTCCGATCGAAACTTCCAACAATCCCGGTATATTCTCTTTAAAGAATTTAATGTTATCCAAACTCAGGTCGTGTCCGGCATTAATACCTAGATCCAGTTCGTTGGCCAATGCCGCCGCCGCCGCATACGGTTCGATTCCATTATAATTCCCTAAACCGTACTCATGTGCAAAGGCTTCGGTATACAATTCAATCCGATCGGTTCCGGTTTCTTTGGCTCCGGCAACCATTTCCAGCACCGGATCGACAAAAATGGAGGTTCGGATTCCGTTACGTTTAAACTCGGCAATCACCTCTTTTAAAAAATCTTTGTTTTTGATAGTATCCCATCCGGCATTTGATGTTAGTGCATCATCCGCATCCGGTACCAATGTTACCTGAGTGGGCTTGGTTTCCAAAACCAGATCCATAAATTTCTTTACCGGATTCCCTTCAATATTATATTCGGTATGCACAACCGCAACCAAATCTCTCGCATCCTGATAACGGATATGTCTTTCGTCTGGCCGCGGATGAACTGTAATTCCCTGCCCGCCAAATTTCTGAATATCGATAGCCACCTGTAGTAGGTTGGGCACATTACCACCTCGTGAGTTGCGCAACGTCGCTATTTTATTAATATTTACTGAAAGTTTTGTCATAATCAATCTATTTTCCCACAAAAATACAAAGTATAATTAAGCGGTAATATCCTATTTTTTGATTATTTTGCATTCGATTATAAGACCTGCTACCATGACTGAAATTTCCGACTACATCATTAAAGAAATCAATCCGCTTTGTACCGACGAAAGCATCGAAACGGCACAGGACCTTTTTCTGGAATTTCCGTATAGTCATTTTCCGATAGTCGAAAATGGCATTTATATCGGATGTATCGGCGCGCACGATGTAGAATTACTGGATCACGATATGAAAATCGGTGATTTCCGGTATACCTTCGAACGCTTTTTTGCCCGCAAAGACACGATGTGGCTGGATGTTTTGGAAGTTTTTGCCAAAAACGAAACCAATCTGGTTCCGGTTCTGGACAACGACAACAACTATCTGGGTTATTATGAGATGGACGACATCATCCGTTTTTTCCACGAAACACCTTTTTTACGGGAAGAAGGCGGTATCCTTATCGTCGAAAAAGGTGCAGAAGAATACAGCATGAGTGAAATCAGTCAGATCGTCGAAACCAACAATGCCCGCATATTGGGGATGTTTATTTCGAAAGTCGAAATGGATCGCGTTCAGATTACGGTTAAGATAAGTCTTGGTGGTTTAAACGAAATCATTCAGACCTTCCGCCGGTATAATTATGAAATCGTTTCCGAACACCAGGAAGACGCCTATCTGAACAACCTGAAAGACCGATCGGACTACCTGGACAAATATTTAAACATTTAAAAGATACGTATGAAAATAGCAATTTACGGTTACTACTACCAGAAAAACACCGAAGAGATTATCCATAAAGTATTCGATGTTTTTAAAAACTATGAAACTGAGGTGGTTTTTGAAGCCGACTTTCATACGACATTACTGGGAAAAGGGATTATCAACAAATCGTATCCGACATTTTCCAATCATACCCAACTCGACAGTTCCGTTGCTTTTTTTATCAGCATTGGAGGCGACGGTACGATGTTGCGTGCGGCAACTTATGTTAAAAACAAAAACATCCCGATTGTAGGAATCAATGCCGGACGACTTGGTTTTTTAGCCAACGTACAACAGGATGCCATTGAGCATCTGTTACCGCTATTATTCGAAGGAAACTATAAAATTTCGCAACGCTCTTTATTAAGTCTGGAGTGTTATCCGGAGGAATGCAATATTTATGATCTGAATTTTGCGCTGAACGAAATCACCGTTTCCCGAAAAGACACTACTTCGATGATCACCATTGAAACCTGTCTGAATGGCGAATATTTAACCTCCTACTGGGCAGATGGTCTGATTATCTCCACTCCAACCGGATCGACCGGTTATTCCCTAAGCTGTGGCGGTCCCGTGATCACACCGGAAGTAAAATGTATTATCATCACCCCTATAGCGCCACACAACCTGAATGTTCGTCCGTTGATTATTTCCGACGATACCGAAATCAAACTTAAGGTTTCCGGAAGAGAGCCTCAGTTTCTGGTATCGCTTGATTCCGGCACCAAGGCGATCGACAATGAAACCGAGATCCATATTAAAAAAGCACCGTTTACCATAAACATGGTTGAATTTCCGGAAGAAGGCTTCCTAAAAACGCTTCGCAATAAATTACTTTGGGGAGAAGACAAAAGAAATTAAACGATTTTTTGAAATTGAAGTCATACTAGAAACGGCAATATCCCGTTTTATTGTTCTATGCCAGATCGCCTCAGTCAAAAAAAAGCTGAAAAAACGAGCAATTAAATGGTTTAGAAATCAATATTATTATATTTGCACACTATTTTAGAAAAATGAGTCGAATTCTTATTGCATTTTTACTGGTATTTACCTTCACAAGTTCGCACGCTCAGATTAATGAGCTGGGTATTTTTTTAGGTGGAAGCAACTATGTAGGAGATGTAGGACCAACGAGTTACATTGCTCCAAAAGACTTTGGTTTCGGGATCTTATACAAATGGAACCGAAGCAAAAGACATTCCTACAGAATTTCCTACACACAGGGAAAAATAAGCGCAAGTGATGCCGACTCGAAGGTTTCCGGAAGAAAGGACCGGGGTTACAGCTTTGAAAATTCCGTAAAAGAATTATCTTTAGCACTCGAATTCAACTTTTTTGATTTCGATTTACATGATTCCGGACCGATGACTACTCCTTATATTACAACAGGAGTGAGTTTATTCCGCTATGACGAATTGTACGTATTGAACGGTACCACCCGTACAGACGATTCCCGAAATGCTTTTGGTATTCCGATTATTGCGGGAATCAAAACAAGGCTGACGGATAATTTTATCCTGGGATTTGAAGTAGGTGCCCGTTATACTTTTACAGACAATTTGGACGGAAGTAATCCCAAAAACGACCAGTTTAAGCGATTACAATTCGGAAATCTAAACAGTAACGACTGGTATGTTTTTTCGGGGATAACCCTAACATATACATTTGGTCAAAACCCATGTTTTTGTGCAGAATAAATAAATGGATTTAGAAAATACAATTAATAAAGAAAACCTTCCCAAACATCTGGCCATCATTATGGATGGTAACGGTCGTTGGGCAAAACAAAAAGGGATGCTCCGTGCGTTTGGCCATGAAAACGGTACCAAATCGGTACGGACAACCGTAGAATGTTGTGCCAAACTTGGGATTTCATTTCTTACACTTTACGCTTTTTCGACCGAAAACTGGAACCGCCCAAAAGTTGAGGTGGAAACCCTGATGAAACTTTTGGTCAAATCCCTAAAAAGCGAACTTCCGACTTTACAGAAAAACAGCATCCGTCTAAATTGTATCGGTTCGATACAGCATTTACCGGATTCGGTTCGAAAAGAACTGATGGAAGTTATTGAAAAGACACAAAACAACTCCCGAATGACGTTAACACTGGCGCTGAGCTACGGTTCCCGTGAAGAAATCATTTCAGCTGTAAAAAACATCAGTGATAAAGTTAAAAATAATATAATTTCATCAGCCCATATTGATGAATCAATTATAAATCAGCATCTTTACACGCATAATTTACCCGACGTCGACCTGGTTATCAGAACAAGCGGCGAACACCGTATCAGCAACTTTTTATTATGGCAAATTGCTTATGCAGAGTTCTACTTTACTGACGTACTATGGCCTGATTTTAGAGAAAAAGATTTATATGAGGCAATCATCAGCTATCAAAAAAGAGAACGTAGATTTGGAAAAACCAGCGAACAAATTAAATAATTTACAAATGCTTCAAAAAGGAATACAACTACTTTTTGCTATTATAATTTTAGGAAACATTTCCAAATTAAATGCTCAGGAACAACCGCATACCGGACCTGAAACGGGTCGACAATACATATTAGCAGATGTAGATGTTACGGGAAAAATCAGTTATAACCAACAAACGGTTGTAACCTTTTCCGGTTTGGAAAAAGGACAAATGATCAGTGTTCCCGGAGAGGAGATCAGTAATGCCATTAAAAAACTTTGGAAGCTTGGACTTTTCAACGATATCAACGTTTATTTCAATAAAATTCAGGGCGATAGTATTTTCCTGGAGTTAAATATCCATGAATTACCAAAATTACAGGATGTAAAATTCACGGGTGTTAAAAAAGGAAAGAGCGAAGAGTTTATCAAAGACAACGACCTTAAAAAAGGAAAGGTTGTCAATGAAAACTTAATTACCACAACGCGTAATTACATCGAAAACAAATATAAAAAAGACGGTTTTTTCAACACGAAAGTAACCATCAATACCATTCCTACCGATTCAACCGAGCACAATGTGAACATGGTTATTCTGGTAGACAAGGGCAAAAAGGTAAAAGTTTCGGACATTGAAGTCACCGGAAACCAGATGATGTCGGCTTCCAAAATCAAAAAAGCGATGAGCAACACCAAAGTGCGCAATCCTTTTAACCCGATGCGTCTTTTCAAGTCTTCAAAATACATCAAAGACAAATACAAGGAAGACTTAACTTCCATTGTTGAAAAATATAAAGAAAAAGGTTATCGCGATGCCCGTATCACCTCCGATACGGTTACCTATAACAAACAAGACAATACCGTAGCGATCAAATTAAACGTTGAAGAAGGAAAACGTTACTATTTTGGCGACATCCGTTTCCTTGGAAACACCGTCTATACCGATCGTGAATTACGACGACTTCTAGGCATTAACAGAGGCGATGTTTATAACGGAAAAGTATTACAGGAGCGTATTGCCAACAAAAAAAGTCCGGATGCGGAAGATATTACCAACCTATACCAAAACAACGGTTATTTGTTTTCGAACATCAACCCGGTTGAGGTTCGTACGGCAAACGATACTATCGATTTCGAGATCCGAATCGTAGAAGGACCAATTGCTTACTTTAACAATGTAACGGTTAAAGGAAATGACAAAACAAACGATTATGTAATTTATCGTGAATTACGTACCCGTCCGGGACAAAAATGGAACAAACAGGACGTAATCCGTACCATTCGTGACTTGGGAGCGTTACAGTTTTTCGATGCGGAAGCCATCCGTCCGGAAGTTAAAAATGCCGATCCGTCTTCAGGAAGTGTTGACGTAGAATGGAGCGTAGTTGAAAAAGGTTCCAGCCAGGTAGAGTTACAAGGTGGTTACGGTGGTGGTGGATTCATCGGAACGTTGGGATTATCGTTTAACAACTTCTCGATCAAAAACATTTTTAACAAAAGTGCTTACCGACCGTTACCGATGGGAGACGGACAAAAAATGTCGCTACGTCTTCAGGGAAGTAGCTATTTCCAAACCTATAGTATTTCCTTCCAGGAACCATGGTTAGGTGGTAAAAAACCGGTAAGTTTCTCGACATCGATTTCACACAGTAAACAATTCTTATACAACTACCAGACACGTGATGTAACACGAAACCAAAGTTTCAACATTACAACATTATCGGTAGGATTAGCGAAACGTCTTACAATTCCGGATGATTATTTCCAATTATCCCACGTAGTGAGTTTCCAATATTACGATTTGAACAACTATAACACCGGGTTATTTACCTTCGGTAACGGTTCGTCTAAAAACCTTACTTATACCATTGGTTTGACTCGTAACAGTAAAGGTTTCAACCCGATTTTCCCAACTTATGGATCAGAATTTAGTATTTCTGGAAAATTTACCTTACCTTACTCGTTATTTAACGGAGTGGACTACGGTGATTTAGGTAACCAAGAGGCCTATAAATTGAAAAATACCGGTGCCGGATACCTGAATTCCAACAATATTTTTGTACCATCAGGATCGTATATCGATTCCAATGGAAATCCGGTAACGAATTTCCACGATGCTGCAGCTGATCAATCATTAGTGGATCAGAAGAAATTTAACTGGCTGGAATATTACAAAGTTAAATTCAAAGCCGATTGGTACACGACCATTTATAATAAATTAGTATTGCGTTCGTTAGGAGAGTTTGGATTCTTAGGAGCCTACAACCAATCGAGAGGATTAGTTCCGTTTGAACGATTCTATTTGGGAGGTGATGGATTGGCGAATTTCTCTATGGACGGTAGAGAGGTGATTCAGTTACGAGGATATCCAAATCAATCGTTAACACCAATCATCCAGGAAGGTTCTCAAAAAGGACAACAATCCGGAGGAACCATTTACAACAAGTTCTCATTAGAGTTGCGTTACCCGATTACCATGAATCCATCGGCATCGATCTACGGATTAACATTCTTAGAAGCAGGAGCCTCTTTCGATTCATTTAAATCCTACAATCCATTTGATCTGAAACGTTCGGCCGGATTTGGATTACGAGTATTTATGCCGGCATTTGGATTACTGGGAATTGACTTCGGATATGGGTTTGATGCCTTACCGGGACAAACTCAGAAAAACGGATGGGAAACGCACTTTATCATTGGACAACAGTTTTAATAAAGTTTGGCACGATAGTTGAAAAATAATATTTAATTCTATGAGAAAATATTTTTTATTGGCACTTGTAACATTTGTTAGTATCGCTTCGAATGCGCAAGGTAGAGGAATCCGAATAGGTTATATCGATATGGAGTATATTCTGGAAAAAGCACCGGAATATGCCGAAGCGAAAAATCAGCTGGAACTAAAAGCACAAGGCTGGAAACAGGAGATCGAGGCCAAAAAAAATGAAATCAATAAATTAAAGGAAAGCCTTAAAACAGAAAAGGTTTTGCTTACTAAGGAATTAATTACCGAACGAGAAGAAGAAATCAAGTTCCTTGAAACGGAAATGTTGGATTATCAGCAAAAACGTTTTGGACCGCAAGGCGATCTGATGACTCAGAAAACCATGCTGGTAAAACCAATACAGGATCAGGTATTTAATGCTGTTCAGGATATTGCCGAAGCCAAAAAATACGATTTTGTATTCGACAAATCATCCGATCTGACGATGCTTTTTGCAGCACAACGTTTTGACATCAGTGATCAGGTATTACGAGCACTAACCCGTTCGCAGAAAAAAGAGCAGTTGAGTAAAAAACAGCAAAAAGAACTGGAAGCCCAGGAACGCAAAGAAGATATGGATAACGCCAATCCGGATCAGGTGGAACGTCAACGAAAAATTGACGAAAGAAAAGCAGCTCGTGAAAAACTAATTGCCGATCGTAAAGCGGAACTAGAAGCCCGAAAACTGGAGCAGGAAGAAAAGAGAAAACTACTACTTGAAGAGCGAAAAGCAAAACAAGGTGGTAACAAAACCGAAAATAAAGCGACTGATAAAACAGTTGAAAAAGCAGCAGACGGAACTCAGGTAACCACACCTGCAGCAGATCCAAAAGCCGACATTAAAGCGGCACAACAGGAAGCCCGTGAAAAAGCGGCTCAGGAACGTCAGCAAAAAATTGACGAGCGTAAAAAAGCCTTGGAAGAGCGTAAACAAAAAATACTGGAAGAAAGAGAAAAGGCTAAAAAAGAGCGCGAAGAAAAATTGAAGAATAAGACAACAGAAAATAAATCAGAAAATTAAATTAAATACCTAAAACAATGAAACAGTTAAAAACTTTACTTATCGCTGCTGCACTTTTCATTGGTGCTAGTCAAACTATTTCTGCACAGGCGAAAATAGCGCATATCAACGTAAGTGAATTGATGACAAGCTACCCGGATATGAAAACCGCACAGGCTCAAGTGAAAAAAATTGGTGAGACATACGATGCACAATATAAAACCATGGTTAGCGAGTATCAAACCAAATTGAAAAAATACGAGTCGGAAGCTGCAACAGTAACAGAAGCAATCAACGAAACACGTTCTAAAGAAATGCAGGACATGGGTCAGAGAATCCAACAGTACAGAGAAAACGCTGGAAAAGAATTACAACAAAAAGAATTGGATCTTGTAAAACCAATCATGGAAAAAGCAAGAACGGCTATCCAGAAAGTAGCGAAAGCAAAAGGATATCAGTATGTTTTAGATTCAACTGACGGAAGTGGTGTAATTTTAGCTGACGGTCCGGATTTATTAGGTGACGTTAAAAAAGAATTAGGATTTAAATAATCATTATATTCATAAAAATAAAACTGCTCTTTTTCCAAGGGCAGTTTTTTTTTATATTTGTGTAATGAGTAGTAAAAACCCCATAGGCTTATTCGACTCCGGTGTTGGAGGCATTTCGATCTGGAAAGAGGTACATCAACTCCTCCCTCATGAAAACACCATCTATTTAGCCGATAGTAAAAACGCCCCTTATGGTCAGAAGACCAAAGAAGACATTATCCGTTTAAGTTGCAAAAATGTTGATTATCTAATCGAACGCGGTTGCAAAATGGTAATCGTTGCCTGTAATACGGCAACAACCAATGCGATAAAAGAACTACGTGCCCGCTATGACATCCCCTTTATTGGTATCGAACCGGCGATTAAACCGGCCGCCAATCAGACTCAGACCGAAACCATCGGAATCCTGGCCACAAAAGGAACGTTAAACAGCGAGTTATTCCACAAAACCATAGCGAACTACCAACACCTCAATATCATTGAACAGGTGGGCTATAATCTCGTTCAACTGATCGAAAACGGCGACCTTGAATCCGAAGAGATTAAAGAGCTATTAAAAACCTATCTCGATCCGATGGTAGCCGCCAATATGGATTATCTGGTTTTGGGTTGTACCCACTACCCTTTTCTGATTCCGCAGATTAAAGAAATCATTCCGGATCATATTAAAATTATCGACTCCGGTGAAGCTGTTGCAAAACAAACTAAAAACATACTGGAACAAAACGGATTTTTAAACATATCCCACGAAGAAACACAGCATTTGTTCTACACCAATTCGAAAGCGGATGTTCTCAAAAAATTATTGGGTCCTCCCTTCTCCGACAATGTTTCCATAATCGATTTTTAAACTGAAAATTCATTATACCAAAAAGGCCATCTTTTATCTTAAGATGGCCTTTTGTATTTTACAAATCTCCGAATTGGGCAAGTAACAAACTTATTCTTTAAACCAACTGGAATACATCACGTAATTATTCGAAATACGCTCGATTTCCCCGGCGAAATCCGAAGCATTGATATCTTTTACCTTTTTAGCCGGAACACCCGCGTAAATCACTCCGGATTCCACCACAGTGTTCTGCGTTACCACCGAACCCGCAGCAATAATCGAATTACTCTTGATCACGCAATTATCCATTACAATCGCTCCCATACCGATCAAGACATTATCTTCGATCGTACAACCGTGAACAATCGCATTATGCCCGATGGAAACGTTATTTCCTATCACCGTTGGATGTTTCTGATACGTACAATGGATCACCGCACCATCCTGGATGTTTACCTTATCACCTACTTTTATATAATGTACATCACCGCGTACAACAGCATTAAACCAAACACTACATGAGGCACCAAAGGACACATCTCCGACAATAGTGGCATTTTCGGCCACATAACAATCTTCCGGGATTTGAGGATACTTCCCTCTAACTTCTTTTATAACCATAACTGTCTTTTAAAAAAATGTCCCGAATAAATCGGGACAGAATTAATAATCTCTTTATAATTAGTTAACTGCAGGACAGTGGCAATCGTATGGCTCACGCTTACAGAATAAGTTGATACCAAGTGTGATTTGATGGAATCCTGAGTTATCAAATTTTACATCACCCGTTAAGTGTGAATACGTATACGCAAACATAAAGTTTTTGTAATTCACCCCAACGATAGGAGTGATATATTGTAATTTCTGGTCACTCACGCTGTTATCAGCAACGAATTGAGCACCGTCGAAACTTCTTCTATAAGACAAACCTCCCCATAATTTACCGAAGTCCATATCTTTATAAACTTTCAGGTTGATATCGAAGGTTTTCTCTTTGGTTTTATCTACATACTGTAACATTACAGATGGCTCCCATGATAATCCGTTATCGCTGTTACCAAACACATAACCCACACTCCATAGATATTTTCTTAAGTTATCACTTTCAATATCGGTATAGATATCGCGTTTGTTCGATACGGCATTCTTAACCGTAAAGTGCGTATAGAAATCAAGGTAGTGGTAAGACGCCCCCAAATCGATATTAAAATACGAATCTTTTTGTTTCATACCGGCAACGATCGGATCAAACTCGTTTCCAAATTTGGATTCATCCAGCGTACTTTGTACCAAACCGGCACTCATACCAAATGACAACTGATTTAAATCGTTAACCCCTCTTGAAAAACGGATGTGGTGCGCATAGGTAATCTTACCTCCCATTTGCGAATGATACCCATTTTTATCATTAAAAGCAATAATACCAATACCGGATTGCTCTCCAACACTTGTATTAAAACTCAAAGTTTGTAAGGCCGGTGCATCATCTTGTCCAAACCATTGCTGTCTGGCTGTTAATCGGATTTTTCCACAATTCGCTGCTCCAGCCATAGACGGGTGTATCAGATAATAGTTGTCCGATAAATAATCAGAATAAACTGCAATCCCTTCCTGTGCAAAGGACATTTGGGATAAAAATAATGCTAAAACTAAATAACGTTTTTTAAAAATATTCATTTGGGTTATCTTTTTAATGAGAAATGCGCTTTAAACTCTTTAATATCTCCATTCTCGGTATAGGTCACTGTGAACCAGTAATCCGTCGATGGTAGCTGTTGACCGTTCATC
>NZ_JASLCE010000019.1 GCF_030146175.1 Flavobacterium sp.
CGGGTGTGGACAACATCTATATGGCGATTCCGGTTTGTGGTGTGGAAGTGGTTTCTTTGGTTAGAGACGCGAAAACAGGTGCTAAATTATCAGGTGCTCGTGTAGCGATCTTAGACGAGAAGAACAACATCATCTCTACTAAAACAACTGAAGCCGATGGTACGGTATCGTATGCGGTTGAGTGTGATAAAGCGTACACTATTCAAGTAGCGAAAGACGGTTATGAAAGCAACAACTTCCCGGTTAGCAAAACCAAAGGTGGTATTGTAAACATCAGCGCCGACTTACAGCCAATTGATGTTATTGTTACTGAAACAGAAGTTATCTTAAACGATATCTACTTTGAATACGACAAGAGCAATATTACCCAACAAGGTGCTTTTGAGTTAGACAAGTTAGTTCAGGTAATGAAAAATAACGCAGCTATGGTGATTATGGTTAAATCCCACACTGATAGCAGAGGTAGCGATAAATACAATATGAATTTATCCGACCGTCGTGCAAAATCGACAGTACAATATATTATCTCCAAAGGAATTGCTAAGGACAGAATCTCCGGAAAAGGTTACGGAGAAAGTGAGCCTAAAGTAAACTGTGGTGATAACTGTACCGAAGAAGAATACGCGAAAAACAGACGATCAGAATTCCTGATTGTTAAGAAGTAATATAACACCTGACAGGTTTTTAAAAACCGGTCAGGTGTAAAAAAGTAAAGGCGACCAATTGGTCGCCTTTTTTATTTATCTTTTTAGAGGTGTCTTTGTTGTTGGTAGGTATTTTATTACTGCGTGTGAAATAATGCGGCAGAAGGCTTAAAAATAGTGTTTTAAATGATGTGGATCATGTGGTGGAGATTTTGTTTTGCCAGTACTTTTAGAAGCCTCATTTATCTTCGCGTTGACGCGGATTTGTAATCCGTGCAATTTGTACTACACCTGACAGGTTTTCAAAACCTGTCAGGTGTAAAAGATGAAGAAGCGAAAGAGGTGTGAAAAAGTAAAGGCGGCCAATTGGTCGCCTTTTTTGGATGTCTTTTTAGAGGTGTCTTTATTGTTGATAAGAGTTTTGTTGTTTCGTGTGAAATAATGCGACAGAAGGCTTAAAAATGGTGTTTTAAGTAGTATAGATCATGTGGTGGCAGATTTTGTTTTACCAGTACTTTTAGAAACCTCATTTATCTTCATGTTGGCGCGGATTTGCAATCCGTGTATTAATAGCTACACCTGACAGGTTTTTGGAAACCTGTCAGGTGTAAAGAGCGAAGAGGTGAAGTATTTAGAGGAAATAAAAAAAGCAGCCAATTGGCTGCTTTAAAAATATAAGATTCTATTTTTTAGTTTACTGTAATATCATCAACCTGCATTGTAGTTGTAATAGTTGGTGTTCCCGAATGTTCGAAAACAAAATAACCGTTACCTGTTAAACTACCAGGAATGTTATAGGTACCACTAGACTGGAATGTTGAAGCCGATTGTCCTGTAGCCGGTGTAGAAATACTGAATGAAGAGGTAATATCTACAAAGTTAGCCAGGTTAATTGGTCCACCAGCAGTATAGTTAGCAGCAGTTACATAGTATACTTTTAATACATTACCCTGATAAAAACGAGCCAATGTTTTGAATGCAAATGTATTGGCAGCTGTAAAATCAACAGGTACAAAGAAATACGTTTTAGCTGTTACACCACCACTTCCGAAAGAAGTCATTTCGATGTATTTGTTTCCGGTATTAGCCGGGAACTGTTTTAACTGCCAGTATCTTCCTCCAATAGTCTGATCGTTTACATATTTAGGGAAAGCTGTTAAGTTAACCGCATAACTTGTAAAATCTTCGGTGAAAGATCCGTTAAACTGAATGTTTGTTCCTCCCTGAGCAGTACTGATATAGAATCTTGGGTTTTCCAACATAATATCTCTTTCTGTACGAGCAAGGAATTGGAAATCACTGTTGTATTTTGTTAATACACCACGTACTTTTCCACTTTTGTTAGGTACCATTTTAGCAGCAAACTTAGCGAACTCACTTGTTCTGAAAATAATTTCATGACCGGTATTGTCTGTAAGTTTCCAGTTGGTTGCACCACCGATGGTAGCCGTACTGTTAGCATCATAATAAGTCGATCCCATTGCAGCATCGTTAAACTGAACATTGTCAAACTCGATAAGTTTGTTAATGTGGTTGTTGTTTAATGCCTCAGCAATAGTCATGTGTGATACTAATTCATCTTCATTTACGAAATCACAAGACGCTTTCGCTGTTCTTCTGAATTCTTCCGGTACCAAACGTCCTACGGCATTTCCTTGGTATAAATCACCAATTACCAATGAACTGTGTGCAATCGCGATATAACGGTTTTTTAGGCTTACGTATACTTTTCTTCCCGGTTCGAATTCGGTGTAGATGTTATACATATCAACCGGAATACTGAAACCTCTTGATTTGTCAAGTGTCTCTAAAGAAACCGTTTTGTAAAATGTACCACCTTCATCGCTCGATACTACATAAGCTTCGATAACATCGTCGGCTGTAATTTGCGTCGGAGTACCGGTAGCAACTGTAAAAATATCAGCAACTGTTTTTGTCGGTGTTAAGGTATAACAAGGGCTATCCGCTTTAGGATAATGATCGCCATTCACACAGCCGGATAATATTCCAGCTGAAAGTGATGCGAATAAAAGGGATTTAATTGAAATTTTCATCGTTGTATTTTTTAGCTTAGAATATTTTTACGTTGTCAATCATATAAGCTCCGGAAAGTGCTGTAGCAGTACCTCCGGTTGCTTTAAATCCGATGTAAATTGTACCGGAATAGTTAGCAAGATTGATTGCACCCGCTTTAAAAAAGTCGTAGTTATGTGTGCTTCCCGCTAAAGGTGGCGTAAAGGATACCTGAGTCCAGGTAGCATCCGTTACGTTAGTTCCATCATAATCGGTAGAAATAAAAACTTCTAATTTATTGTTTACCAAATCGGTTACGTGGTGTTGTGCCACGTCGAAAGTTAAACGTTTTTTAATGGCTCCGTCGATGTTGATTCCCGGTGTTACGATCCAGGCAACATTCGATGCCTGTCCGCTGTTAAATGGTGTAAACTCGGCATATCCGTTACCCTGATATCCGTTTTCAATCCATTTTTTAGTACCTACCTGTGCGAAGTTAGTCCATCCTTCAAAATCAAATGGCGTATTGGCCACAGCAGTCTGGAAATCTTCAAAATAGATAGCCGGAACAATTGGTGGCAAATTAGTATCGTCTTCTTTAGTACAGCTGCTCAAAGCACCTAAGGCAACCAAAGCAACACAAAGTGTTTTTATATTAAAATTTTTCATGTGAGTTCTTCTTTACTGGTTTAAATTAGAATGTTAAGTAAACATTTACGAAATACGTTCTGCCGTAACCGTAGAAATATTTCGATCCGAATGAACGGGTACCGCTGGCATAATCCATATTTAACTCTCTGTAGTTCGCGTTTCTAGCTTGTTCGAAACCTCCAGTTTTGTAAGTAACATCAAAGATGTTGTTAACACTTGCAAAGAAACCTAAAGTATTTCCGCTAATTCTCCATGATTTACCACCTGTAAGGTTAACCAACATGAAAGAATCGAATTTCTCCTGGCTTAATAACTGACGTGCTCTGTCTTCTGTAACTTCCGGATACGATACTCCAGAACCTCCAGGTTGCATAAAGAAGTTGTTTGTACGGATTAATGGATCTACTTCAACATAACTGTCATCTAAGTAGTTTGCATTGGCTCCGATCCACCAGAATTTAGGATCTCTATATTCAATTCCAAGAGAGTAAGCCTGTTGTGGCATACCACCTTGTCTGTAGTTTTTAAGGTAAGAATCACCGAAGTTAACAATCGGGTTAAGACCCGCTGCCTGACGTGAATCGATGTTAAGAAGTACCGTTGGGTTGTTGCTGTAGATGTATTGACCATATGAAGCAGAACCGGTAACTTTAATTGTTTTAGACAATTGGTACTCTAAACCTAACTCTAAACCGATGTTTTGTTTGTCGATATTTTTTGTGATCTCAGCCACAAAGTCATTCTCACTGTCGTTACCACCATCTTCGATAGCTCCTAAACCTTCTGCATAGAAGAAACCAACTTTAGTTGCATCTTCGATTTTAGAGTAGAATCCGGTTAAACGTGCTTTTAATTTTGGTGCTCTGATGATATAACTTGCATCAACACTTGAAATTTTCTCATCTTCTAATCCACTAACGATACTGTTGTTTAAACGAGCGTTGTTGAATGCATTTCGCAACATAGGTGCTTTAGTCATATAAGCAGCGTTAACACTTAACATGTGTTTTCCAGTGATTTTATACGTAAGTCCTCCTTTAAATCCGTAGTTGTTGAATTCTAACTTGTCGCTTTTTCCAAATGAGTTGTTCGCATATAATCCGTTTCTGTAAAGACCTTCTCTCTGGTATCTTGTCTGAGAGAATGTTTGTGCTAAATAGAAATCGAATTTGTTGTATGTAAATTTAAACTGTGTAAATGCATCCGCAACGATAGCGCGCATGATGTAGTTGTATCCGTAACGGTCACCAGCGTTAACAACGCGGTTCGGGTTGTTTAAGTCACTTTGAGACTGACCAGCTGTAAAACCGTTTCCTTCGTAGAATAAATCAGTATCAATAAAACCATAATCTCCAAGTGGGTCTAACATTTTCTGGAAGTTTTCCGATTTTAATGAACGGAAGTTAATTCCTGCATTTAAAGTAATGTTATCCGATAATTGAGAGTTTAAGATAGAGTTGGCAGTCAGGGTAACATCTTCCATACGGTCTTCATACAAAGCATAGATACTGCGTTTGTTGATTTCGTTTGCATGGTACATTCTTTCCCAGTTGATCTGGCTGTTGTTGATGAAATCCGTTCTTGCGATATCAGCCTGTGCATAGTTTGGTGTATGCGTTGGTAAAGAACCGTCAGCTGGAATATTGTGTAAGTTTAAATAATAACTTGGTAAGTTTTTGTAGTACGTTGGATCAGGGTTGTTTCCTCCGTTATAGTCTAATCTGGAATTCCCGATTCCTCCTGATTGGTAAGAAACATTCGTGTTTAACGTGTTTTTCTCGTTTATTTTCCAGTAGTGGCTCAACATTAAGATTGGCTCATCAACGTTTTTGTCTCTTGAGTTTCTCTTTTTACCATTTTGCCATCCCCAATACGAGTTGTACTCTGTACCCATTAAGTCAGTAACTTCCTGAGTGTTTGGTGAATTTTTACCTCTGCTGTTTTGAGCGTAGATAGAAGTAAAGTTAATACTGTGTTTGTCATTGAATTTTTTCTCGATACTTGCGAAAAGGGAATTAGCAGAATAATCTGTTCCTTCGAAGTAACCTTCTTTAGCCCATCTTCTGGATCCTGAAACCACAAATGCCCATCCGTCTTTGTTCATTCCGGAAGCATAAGTTGCCATAGTTCTCCAGCTGTAGTTTGAGTTTGTTCCTGAAAACGAAACACGTGTTCCAGGACGGTAAAAAGAAGCTCTAGTGTTTATCTCCTGTGTACCTAAAATGTTACCAAAGGTATAATCGGAAGGAGCAGATCCCATAGTGAACTCCTGGTTTCTGGTCGCGTCATTAAGACCTCCCCAGTTACTCCACTGTGGTCTTCCGTCAAAAAGTTTGTTCATTACGATACCATTAATCATAGTAGTACCATACTCGTTATCCAAACCTCTGATTCGGAATCTTGCCTGACCCCAGTTGAAAGCAGCAGCTTGTTGGTAAGTGTCGCGGGATGCCTGTAGCAAACCTGCAGTACTCTCGGAACCACTGTTGTCATCTCCAAGATCATTTTCTGTGATGGTGATCAAGCTTAGTTGTTGCTCAGATGTAATGTCTTCTTCCAAGAAAACCACACCCAAATCCAAAGATTGCCCTTTCACAATGCTAAGTGTAAAAGTCTGGGTAGTGTACCCTGTACTTCCTACAGTTAACTTTTGTTGTCCTTCTGTTGCTACATCAAAAGAGAAAACACCCGCTGCATCTGTTAAAGCAGACTGGTTAGTGCTTAAGATGGTCGCAACAACATTTCTTAATGGTTTTTGCGTTTTAGAATCAACAACTTTTCCCTTTAGTGCTGGGGAATGTTGTGACCAAACAAAAACGGCTTGCAGTACAAATAAAATACTAAATACAAGTTTTTTCATAAATAAAATTAAGTTAATTTTTTGTTTGCCAAGTCTTAATAAAAACTTAACAGCCTGCAAATGTACATCTTTTAATAATATTATTTACTTTTGGCCCGGAGTTTGTCTCAAACTTGATGTTAATTTAATATACCTTACATGAAAATTAGAAATTTCATCGCGCTTTTAATTGTATGTTTCTCATTTAATGGGATTTACGCGCAAAACAAAAAATTCAAAGTGTACACTGTTGCGTTTTACAACCTGGAAAACCTGTTTGATACAATCAATGGGCCGAACAATGACGAGGAGTGGTTGCCTAACGGTACACAACGCTGGACCAGAGCAAAGTATCAGAAAAAACTGGCTAATTTAAGTCGTGTTATTCCGGAAATCGGAACCGGTGAAAATCCACATGCTCCGGTAATCGTAGGATGTGCCGAAGTTGAAAACAGAGGGGTATTGGAAGACCTGGTAAAGCAACCGGGAATGATCGAAAAAGATTATGGTGTGATCCATTTTGACTCTCCGGACAAAAGGGGAATTGATGTGGGCTTTTTATATCAGAAGAAACACTTTAAGCCGTTAAGCTATAAAAATATACCATTATATATATATGAAAACGAGCAAGGTCTGAATAAAAAAGACAAAGAAGAAGGTGATGACAAGGTAGAAGTTAATGTGAATCTGGATACCAAAACCAGAAGAATATATACTCGTGACCAATTATTGGTAACCGGATTATTAGACGGTGAAGAAATCAGCGTTATCGTAAATCACTGGCCATCGCGTTCCGGAGGTGAGAAAAAAAGTAGCCCGTTCCGTGAAGCTGCCGGTGCTTTAAACAAAAAAATTATCGATTCCCTATACCGAATCAACCCGAATGCTAAAGTAATTACTATGGGTGACTTGAACGATGGTCCTTATAATAAGAGTGTAAAAGAAGCTTTAGGTGCCAAAGGGAAAAAAGATGACGTTAAAGAATTCGGAATGTTTAACCCGATGGAGCAAATGTCTAAAGACGGTATCGGTACATTAGCCTACCGTGATGCATGGGATTTATTCGACCAGATCATCATTAGCGAACCATTGATCCGTAAAGATTATTCGTCATTGCGTTTCTGGAAAGCAGGTGTGTTTAATAAACCGTATCTGATCCAGAGTTCAGGGCAATACAAAGGCTATCCGTTGCGTAACTCCAATGGTGAAGTCGGATTTAGTGACCACTTTCCGGTGTACATTTATCTGATTAAAGAAGTGAAGTAATAATAAAGGCAGGTTTTTTTAACCTGCCTTTTTCCTTTTTTGTACTTTAGTACAAACATTCAACCTATGGCAATCCAACCCCCTTTTAATCTTAATCAGTGGATTAATGAGAACCGGCATTTGTTAAAACCGCCGGTTGGCAATAAAAATATATATGTAGACGCTAACGACTTTATTGTAATGATCGTAGCCGGTCCTAATGCGCGAAAAGACTATCATTATAATGAAACGGAAGAAATCTTCTACCAACTGGAAGGCGATATTAAAATCGTAATTCAGGAAGAAGGTGTGCGAAAGGAAATGCCGCTCAAAGCCGGCGATATGTACCTGCATCCGGCAAAAATACCGCACTCACCGGTGAGAAGTGAAGGTTCCATCGGATTGGTAATCGAACGGAAAAGAGCCGGAAAAGGGTTTACCGACGGATTACTATGGCATTGCGACAATTGTAACCATAAATTATACGAAGTGTATTTCGAATTAAATGATATCGAGAAAGACTTCCTGCCGCATTTCCAGCATTTTTACAACTCAGAAACCCTACGAACCTGCGAGAAATGTGGAACCGTAATGGAATCCGATCCGCGTTTTGTCGCAAAAAAATAAAAAAATACAAAGGTTATTGTTGCGGAAACATAAGCGTAAAAGTTAATCCTTTATAATGCTAAACAAAAAACAGTAACTTTGTGAAAAATAAAAACACACGAAAATAACTTAGAATAATGGCAACAGCAATTGACCAATTCGGTATTCAGGAAGCGCTACAGCAATTAGGGCTTAAAGAAATAAACGAAGGAACATCAACCGGATCAAACTGGTTTTCAAATGGTAAAATTATCGAATCGTATTCTCCTGCAACCGGAGAATTAATCGGAAAAGTAAAATCATCAACGAAAGAAGATTATGAAGCAGCCATGAAAACGGCTGAAGAAGCTTTTAAAGAATGGCGATTGATCCCGGCTCCGAAAAGAGGAGAAATTGTGCGCCAAATGGGTGAAGCACTTAGAAAATATAAAGAACCCCTGGGGAAACTGGTTTCTTACGAAATGGGTAAAAGCCTTCAGGAAGGTTTAGGTGAAGTTCAGGAAATGATCGATATCTGTGATTTCGCAGTAGGATTATCCCGTCAGCTTTACGGATTAACCATGCATTCCGAAAGACCAATGCACAGAATGTACGAGCAATGGCATCCGTTTGGAGTAGTAGGGGTTATCTCTGCTTTTAACTTCCCGGTAGCCGTATGGAGCTGGAACTCAATGTTGGCTTGGGTTTGTGGAGACGTTTGTATCTGGAAACCAAGTTCAAAAACACCTTTGTGTGCGGTAGCTTGTCAGAATATCATTGTTGAAGTATTGCGCAACAACAATGTATCGGAAGGTGTTAGCTGCTTAGTAGTAGGTAATGAGTCTGGTGATTTAATCAATAACGACAAACGTATTCCATTGGTATCGTTCACAGGTTCTACAAGAATCGGACGTCACGTATCTAAAACCGTAGCGGAGCGTTTCGGAAATACTATTTTGGAATTAGGAGGAAACAACGCCATTATCGTTTCAGAACATGCCGATATCAGCATGGTATTGGTTGGAGCGGTATTCGGAGCGGTAGGAACTGCCGGACAACGTTGTACCTCTACAAGACGTTTAATCGTTCACGATAGCGTTTACGACAAAACAATCAGTGTATTGAAAAATGCATACGGACAATTAAAAATCGGAAATCCATTGGATTCTAACAACCACGTTGGACCGCTAATCGACAAAGGTGCGGTTAACGATTACCTGAATGCTATTGAAAAAGCAAAACAGGAAGGAGGAAACATTATCGTTGAAGGTGGTGTTTTAGAAGGTGAAGGATACGAAAGCGGATGCTATGTAAAACCATGTATCATCGAAGCGAAAAATGAATTCCATATCGTTCAGGAAGAAACATTCGCGCCGATCTTATATGTGATGAAATATTCAACTATCGAAGAAGCGATCGCTATGCAAAACGGAGTGCCTCAGGGATTATCTTCGTCGATCTTTACCAACAACATGAGAGAAATGGAATTATTCCTTTCTCAGGCGGGTTCTGATTGTGGTATCGCAAACGTAAACATCGGAACATCTGGTGCTGAAATCGGTGGTGCTTTTGGTGGTGAAAAAGAAACCGGAGGAGGACGTGAGTCAGGATCTGATGCGTGGAAAGCGTATATGAGAAGACAAACGAATACCATCAACTACGGAACAGCGTTGCCATTGGCACAAGGTATCAAGTTTGATTTCTAATCGATACATCTCTTATAGAAAAAGGGCTGTCTACAAAAATAGACAGCCCTTTTTTATTTTTAACACCTGATGACCAGATATGTTATTTAGATTTCTAACACTTGACAGGTTTCCAAAACCTGTCAGGTGTAGCATTTAAAGTTTTAAAAACGATACCCGATACTTACTCCGGCGTTAAATTCAAGCGCGCTAAAACGATCGTTTACCGCACGGCTAAAGTTACGTCCGATATTAGCATACGGAGCAATCGCAAATTTATTGTTCCAGGCCCATTTGTATCCGGTTCCAAAACCGATGATAAAACTGTTCATATCGGTAGTGAGGGTTACTTCCACATCGTCGATGACTTCTTTTTCGTTAAAATCACCAAAACGGTATTTTAAAAATGGCGATAGGTAATAACCGGAATTGCTTTCGCCATTGGCTCCTAAATAAAAATTATAAGAGGCTAGAATACTATTGGTTTTAAATTCTTTAGCACCACCACTCTTTTCAGTAGTATAGGAAAAACGATCGTTAATCAGAAATTCAACCCCGATAGACTGGTTGTTGTCCAGGAAATGCTCGTAGCCTAATTCCACTGATGCCAGTACGAGCGTATTTAAAATATTAACTTTAACCTCGTTCTTGGATTGTGCATTGGCAAAAAGGCCGCTCAATAGTACGCCTAAAAGAATAATGTGTTTTTTCATGTCTCAAAATTTTTACAAAAGTATAAAAATTGGACGAAACACTTAGTTACGTCCTTTTTCGTTGGCGTAAAGTTCGTGTAACGGATCACTTTGCCAAAAGGATTTGGTATCGACATCCATAATGGTTAACCGGCCTTTAAACGCAGCTCCGGTATCGACATTCCAAACATTGGCTTTGTTTACCGGAACGGTTTCACCAATTCGGGTTACCGGCGTATGACCGATAAAGATTTCGTGATATAACGTAAGGCGTTTTGGGTAAAACAAATCGTCTTTCGAAAGCGCCGGGTTTAACGACATGGCCGTTTCCCATAACGTTCGATCCCAACAGAACATCCCGCGGAAAAACTCGTAATAAACCCCTTTCTGATTCGTAAAACCGGCATGAACATACAGTCGGTTCTGTTCGTCGATATAATAGTCGTTTAAACGCGCCAGAAAACCTACGTGACGGTCTTTGGTGTGAATGTCGAGATCCTGATAAGCATCTACAGTCGATTGTCCACCGTGGATACGCCATTCGGCATTGTCGTCGCCGGCTGTTAACCAGCGTAAAACCATTTCTTCATGGTTGCCGCGGATAAAAAAACAATCGTGGGTTTTGTCCAGTTCAATTAAAAAATCGATTACACGAGGCGAATCACTCCATCCGTCGATATAATCGCCTAAAAACACTAATTTATCGTTTGTAGTAACCTGGGCGCGCTCCAGAATCTGATGTAACGCTTTCAGTCCGCCGTGTATATCTCCAATAACTAACGTTCTACTCATTATTCATTCCGTATTTCATTTTTCGTAAAATGCGCATGGCTTCTTTAAACGACACATAAACCGTAGGATTATCGTGCGCCTTAAGGAGCAATTTGGCATCAATAAGTTTTTGTTTGGCCTCGTCAAATCCATTCAGATAACAGATCATTAGGGTCGAAGGCAGGTTTTCCAGGTCTTTGTTCTCGCGTTCGGACAACGGTAAACCTTTTTGCAATTTACGGATTAATGCCAAATTGGAGTTATAAATATGAAATAACATTTTCCGGTTAAATTCCGGTGGCTCGAAAAGCATCTGGTTGTCGATCTTGTAATAACCATTGTCATAAAACCGGATGCTGACTTGTTCCAACGGGTAATAACTCGTTTTGTCGTTTAATCCTAAAAGCAGGTATTCGGTGATCCTAAAACAATCGTCCGAATAATCTACCGTCACTTCGTCTAATGCCGAATAAAAAAGTTTGACCTGTTCGTTGATTAATTCGATATCAACCCGGGATAAAAAAGTCGTGTCCCGTATTTTCTTTTTGTTTCCGGCCCAGCAAACAATGAAGAATTCCTTAAAAACCTTATACTCGGGATTCATGTCCTTGTGCCGGTTGTTCATAAAATCGATAACGCCTTCCAACGTATATTCAATGCTGTTACGGGAGTTGTTTTCGATACTGATAACGGTTTCGGTATTGGAACTCGCTGCGGGTTCCTGTGAAAAATCCGGCTCGTCAATCGGGATCGAATTGCTGCCGCGTCGCATAAAAATGGCTTTGGCCGGTATGGTATAAATCGCTTTTTTAAAAGAGGACATTTTATGCGTGGGTCGAATCGTAACCAATCCGACAACCTTGTCTTTTGGTAAATGCGGAAACGGAACGTTTTCGTACTGAATCCGCGGTGGATTATCCAAAAAAGCATTGACCAGATTCTGAATCCGGCTGTCGTCGAAAAAGTCGTCGCCCACAATTTCGTTGTCCTGATCTTCCACACCAACCACAATATAGGAATTGTTCGTAGGGTTGGAATTCGATAACGCACAAATGTGCTTTAAAAACTTCGCCTTGCCTTCTTTGGTATGCAGGTTCAGCTGACGTTTTTTGTCATAGAAGCTGCTCTCATCGTTATGAGCCAATAGGTTTTTGATAAGCAGGCGCTTGTTAATCATCGAATGAAACGAACTTTATAAATTTTTATTTACGATTGTAGACGTAGCCTGAGCAGTCGATAAGACCATCAGGTCGGCAATGTTAACATGATACGGTCTCGAAATTACAAAGTGGATAATATCCGCGATATCTTCGGCCAGTAAAGGCTGAAAACCTTTGTATACGTTATCGGCACGATCGGTATCGCCTTTAAAACGCACTTCCGAAAAAGCCGTGTGAACCATGCCCGGATGGATACCGCCAACTTTAATTCCGAAAGCATTCAGGTCGATCCGCATACCCTGCGTAATCGCGTCAACAGCGTGTTTGCTCGCGCAATAAACGTTTCCGTTGGGATAAACTTCCTTTGCAGCGGTCGATCCGATGTTGATAATATGACCGGATTTGCGTTCGGTCATTTGTGGTACTATCGCTTTCGAAACATACAACAATCCTTTTACGTTAATGTCGATCATCGCATCCCAGTCATCGGTGTTTCCGGTTTGAATCGGATCCAGTCCGTGGGCATTTCCGGCATTATTGATCAGAATGTCGATTTTTGAAAAGTCCTCCGGAAGGGACGAAATGGCTTTGAAAACCGAATCTTTGTCCTTCACATCAAAGACAAGTGACGTAATTTGTGTATGTTTTGCTAAATCGCTTTCTAATGTTTCGAGAATTTCTTTTCTTCGTCCACAGATAATCAGACGATATTGATGACGGGCCAAAAGCTCAGCTGTCGCTTTTCCGATTCCGCTTGTAGCACCCGTGATAAGAACTGTTTTCATGGTAATTAAATTTCAGATCTTAAAAATATAAAAACAAAATCATAATTCAGGCTTAAAAAGAAACGGTTACCAAGACTTTTAACCAATTGTTAACAACAAAACACTAAATAAATTTTCAATTTGCAGTGTTAAAATAACTTATTTAATTTCACGGCTCAAAAAAACATAAAAATGGACGACACCACAGCTACTTTAGACATTAGAGCAATTAATGAAAAAATAGAGAGAGAAAGTGCTTTTATCGATCTGCTGACAATGGAGATGAACAAGGTGATTGTAGGTCAGAAGCACATGGTAGAACGATTATTAATCGGACTTTTAGGACAAGGACATATCCTTTTGGAAGGAGTTCCGGGATTGGCAAAAACATTAGCCATCAATACCCTGTCGCAAGCGGTTCAAGGTTCTTTCAGCAGAATTCAGTTTACGCCCGATCTTTTACCGGCGGACGTAGTGGGAACCATGATCTATAACATCAAACAAAATGACTTCTCGATAAAAAAAGGACCGATCTTCGCCAATTTCGTATTAGCGGATGAGATTAACCGTGCTCCGGCAAAAGTGCAATCGGCATTACTGGAAGCCATGCAGGAAAAACAGGTAACCATTGGCGACGAAACCTTTAAATTGGACAAACCATTCCTGGTAATGGCAACCCAAAACCCGGTGGAACAGGAAGGAACCTATCCGTTACCGGAAGCGCAGGTCGATCGTTTTATGTTAAAAACGGTAATCGACTATCCTAAAATGGAAGACGAGCGTATGGTTATCCGTCAAAACCTGAAAGGAAGCTACGAAAAAGTGAACGCGGTGATTTCTTTGGATCAGATCCGAAGAGCACAGGAAGCGGTTCGCGAAGTCTATATGGACGAGAAAATTGAAAAATACATCCTGGATATCATTTTTGCTACCCGTTATCCGGAAAAATACAAACTGGCCGATTTAAAACCATTGATCAGCTTCGGAGCTTCTCCAAGGGGAAGTATCAACCTGGCTACAGCGGCTAAATGTTATGCCTTTATCAAACGCCGTGGTTATGTAATCCCGGAAGATGTTCGCGCCGTGGTTCACGATGTGTTGCGTCACAGAATCGGAATTACCTACGAAGCAGAGGCCGAAAACATCACTTCTGTAGAGATCATCAATAAAATTGTAAACGAAATCGAAGTGCCTTAGAATATAGATAACTGATTTTTAACCCTATTGCCAGACAAAAGGATCGAATCGTTAATCTGTAATCACTCTTAGAATGGATACCAAAGAGCTTTTAAAAAAAGTACGAAAAATAGAAATCAAAACCCGAAGACTGAGCGATCATATCTTTTCGGGCGAATACCATACGTCCTTCAAAGGACGGGGGATGACGTTTTCGGAAGTGCGCCAGTATCAGTTTGGCGACGATGTTCGTGCGATCGACTGGAATGTAACGGCACGTTATAACGAACCGTATATCAAGGTTTTCGAAGAAGAACGTGAACTCACGATGATGTTGCTGGTCGACATCAGTGGATCGGAAAGTTTTGGAACCCGTAACCAGCTTAAAAAGGATGTGGTAACCGAAATCGCGGCAACCTTAGCTTTTTCGGCGACAAAAAACAACGACAAAATCGGATTGATCTTGTTTTCGGATCAGATCGAATTGTTTATTCCGCCTAAAAAAGGGAAATCCCACGTGTTGCGCATCATTCGCGAACTGATCGAGTTTACGCCAAAAAGCAAAAAAACCGACTTTTCGCAGGCGTTGAAATTCCTGTCAGGTGTTATGAAGAAGAAAGCCATCGTATTCGTGATTTCGGATTTTATGACTTCCGATTACGAGCAAACGCTGAAAATTGCCGGAAAAAAACACGATGTAACCGGAGTAAGGGTATACGATGTCCGCGAAGAAAAAATGCCAAACATCGGAATGGTACATATGGAAGATGCCGAAACCGGCGAAACCTTATTGGTTAATACCAATTCGAAATCGGTTCGGACAGAATACGAAAAACACTATCTGGAAAACGTAAAATATTTTAAAGAAACGTTTTCCCGTTGTGGTTCCGGAACGGTTAGTACCCGTGTGGACGAATCTTATGTAACCAAGTTATTGGGTTATTTTAAAGCAAGAACCTAGAAATGATAAAGAATAAGTTTTACATACTGCTGTTTTTAATGCTCGGTACTGTGGTTTTCGCACAGCAAAAACCGGTGCAGGCTACGGTAGATTCGACAAAGATCAAAATAGGATCGCAGTTTAACCTGACGTTAAAAACAACAGTAGACAGTACGACACAGGTCTATTTCCCGGATAGTAAAACATTTGGCTATCTGGAAGTACTGGAATCCTATCCGGTGGATACCATCAAAAAAGCAAACCGTTACGAGTTAATCAAAAGATACGGCCTGACGCAATTTGATACCGGAAAATATACGGTACCGCAATTACCGGTGATCATCAATAACAAACAGTTCCTGACCGATTCGCTGGCGATTCAGGTTATGGGTGTGGTGGTCGATACGACCAAACAACAGATGTACGATATCAAACCGGTGATCACGGTTAAAAAACCAATCAGCAACGTTTGGAAATACAGTATTATTCTGGCTTTGATAATTGGTGCCGGGTTTTTGGTGAACTGGTTGCTAAAACGCTATCAGAACAAAGACAGAAAAGTAGAAGAGATTTATGCGACACCTATTGAAAAAGCAACGAATCTGCTTCAAAATCTGGAGAAAAAAGAGCTTTGGCAAAATGGGGATGTAAAATCCTATTATTCCGAAATGACCGATATCACGCGTACCTATATCGAGGAAACCATTCAGGTTCCGGCGATGGAAAGTACGACGGCCGAATTGCTTACCGCCTTGAAAGAAGCGGTGATCAAAAAGAAAATGGGCATCAAAAAGGATACGTTCGAAACCTTTGAAAAAATCCTTAAAAATGCCGATCTGGTAAAATTCGCCAAATCCAAACCGCTGGATTTCGAAATTGCCTCCGACCGTAAAAACATTGAAGGGATCATCTTTACCATCGAAAAATCCATCCCGAAAGAAGTAGAACAGGCGATTGTTGACGAACGATTACGACAAGAACGATTATTAAAACAACAAAAAGTACGACGAATCCTGATTTCAACAGCGACAAGTCTTGTGCTTTTTATTGCCGCCTTTACCTACTTCCTGTCGACCGACGGATTGGATTTTATTAAAGACAAACTAATCGGTCACAGTACCAAAGACCTTTTAAAAGGCGAATGGGTAAAAAGCGAATATGGAGAACCGTCGGTGATTATCGAAACGCCAAAAGTGTTAAAACGATTTAGCGACGAACGCGTTCAGACGAATTTACCGGCCAATATTAAGTCAACTCAGAAATTCCTGTACGGAAGCCTGATCGATAATTTTAGTATCGCCGTGAATACAACCACGTTTAAAGATTCACTTCGCGCGGATAACGATGCCATTCTGAATGAGAATATTACCCGATTTGAAAAAACAGTCGGAGCCAAAGGAATCATCGTAAAAACGGATGATTTTGAAATCAAAGACGGATTTACCGGAAAAAGAGGTTATGGAACGATGACGATCTTTAATCCGGCGAAAAACGAAGACGAACGAATGGAATACCAGATTATTATCTTCTCCCAAAAATTCGGAATACAGGAAATTGCACTGGTATACCGCGAGGGAGACGAAAATGCAAAAGAAATAGCCGACAGGATTGTGAAATCCATTGAACTTAGAAAAGTAACCGAATGATGAAGAATATCTCTTTTTTACATCCCGAGTTTTTTTGGCTGTTTTTGGTAATACCGGTCGTAATCGCGTGGTATTTCTGGAAAAGAAAAAAACAATCGGCGACCTTAAAAATCAGTTCGGTAAAAGGATTTAAAGGAACAACCTCGATTTTACCAAAGTTAAAACCGTTGTTGTTTGTACTGCGCATACTAGCGTTAAGCGCGATGATTGTCGCTTTAGCGCGTCCGCAGTCGACCGATGTAACCAATAAAACCCGTACCACCAGTGGAATCGATATTGTAATGGCAATTGACGTTTCCGGAAGTATGCTGGCCAAAGATTTAAAACCCAACCGAATGGAAGCACTGAAACGTGTGGCTTCCGAGTTTGTAAAAGAACGTCCGAACGACCGGATCGGATTGGTGGTGTATGCGGCCGAAAGTTATACCAAAACACCGGTAACCAGTGATAAAGCCGTGGTGCTTGAAGCCTTAAAAGGCGTAAAGTACGACAATGTATTACAGGACGGAACCGGAATTGGGGTAGGATTGGCAACTGCCGTTAACCGATTAAAAGATAGTAAAGCCAAAAGTAAAGTAGTGATCCTGTTAACCGATGGTGTGAATAATGCCGGGTTTATCGATCCGAGAATGGCATCCGAAATCGCCAAAGAATACGGCATTAAAGTCTATACCATTGGAATCGGAACGAACGGGATGGCGGAGTTTCCCTATGCGATTGCACCAAACGGGCAATTCCTGTTCCGCATGATGCAGGTGGAAATCGATGAAAAGCTGATGAAAGAAATCGCAGCTACCACCGATGGAAAATACTTTAGAGCGACCAGTAATAAGAGCCTGGAAAATATCTATAACGAAATCAATAAACTGGAAAAAACCGAAATAGAAGAAATGCGTTATTTCAACTATGATGAGAAATACAGACCGCTTGTATTCCTGGCCTTAGGCTTACTGGTTTTGGAAATTTTATTACGAAAAACTATTTTTAGAAGTTTTATCTGATTATGTGGCAATTTGAAGAACCAAAATATTTTTACCTGTTGGGCGTGATACCGTTTTTGGTATTGCTTTTCCTGATCAATCTCTATTGGAAACGGAAAAAGCAAAAACAATTCGGTGACCTCGAACTGATTAAAAAATTAAGCCCGGAGAAATCCATTTTTAAACCGGTATTAAAACTGGTGGTGTTACTATTGGCATTGGCGGGAATCATTCTGGCCTTGATCAACCCGAAAATCGGAACCAAAATGGAAACCGTAAAACGACAAGGAGTGGATATCGTTTTTGCTGTGGATATTTCCAAAAGTATGCTGGCAGAAGATATTGCACCCAATCGTTTGGAAAAGAGTAAACAGTTGGTTTCTCAGATCATCAACCAATTGGGAAGCGATCGTATCGGGATTGTAGGATATGCCGGAAGTGCCTATCCGGTTTTGCCGATTACAACCGATTATAGCGTGGCTAAAATGTACCTGCAAAGTATGAATACCGATATGGTGTCCTCGCAGGGAACCGCCTTGTCGGAAGCGGTTAAACTGGCAACCTCTTATTTTGATGATCCGCAAACAAGTAAACTGATCGTGTTGATTTCCGATGGGGAAGACCACGGAGAAGGTTTTGAAGATGCGGTGGAAGAAGCCAAAGAAAAGCGAATCAAAATCCTGACCATCGGTGTCGGAACCGAAAAAGGCGGGCCGATTCCGTTGCGAAATCAGGGCAAAATAGAAGGCTATAAAAAAGATTCCAAAGGGGAAACCGTGGTGACGAAATTATACCCGGAAACCTTAAAAAATATAGCGAAAAGCGCTAATGGCGGTTATGTATATGGTGGAAACACCAAAGAAGTAGTGGAGTTTGTGAAAAACGGATTGGACAATCTGGAAAAAACCGACTTCGAAAGTCAGCAGATAGCCGATTTTCAATCGCAATACCAATGGTTTTTAGGCATTGCATTTGCACTATTATTATTGGATGTTTTCCTACTGGAACGCAAAACAGCCTGGGTTAAAAAGTTGAATTTATTTAATGAAAAAGAATAATGAAGAAGTGGTTTAGTTGTTATTTTCTGTTGTTTTCATTGGTAATGGCGGCTCAGGTCAAAGACCGGAACCTGCCGCGCGGCAATGAAGCTTTCGGCGAAAAAAACTATTCGGAAGCCGAAGCGGATTATCGTATCTCGCAATCTAAAGTGCCAACACGAGCGACTTCATCCTATAATCTCGGGAATGCCATTTACAGGCAAAACCAACCCGGGGAAGCGAAGTTTGCGTATATGAAGGCGATTGAAAATGCCAAAGGGAAAAAGCAAAAGCACAAAGCAATGCACAACCTTGGTAACGTTTTTATGTTGGAAAAAAACTATTCGGGAGCGGTGGAAGCCTATAAAGACGCATTGCGGAATAATCCGTATGACGAGGAAACCCGTTATAATTATGCATTGGCCAAACAGAAGTTAAAAGAAAATCCGCCGAAAAATAATAATAAAGACAAAAACAAGGATAAGAATAAAGATCAGCAGGATCAGAAAGATAAGGATAAAGACAAAGATAAAGGCGACAATAAAAAAGACCAGAATAAAGATAAAGGTCAGGATAAAAAAGACGATAAAGGCGATCCGAAAGACAAAAACGGAGATAAAGGCGACAAAGACAAACAGAACGCCCAGCCAAAACCAAGTGGCGCTTCCAAACAACGAATGGAAAATATGTTGGACGCTTTAAATAACGAAGAGAAGAAAATTCAGGACAAAGTGAAGGCAAGAGAAGTCAAAGGAAGTCCTGTTAAAAATGAAAAAGATTGGTAATCGGACAAAAAAGTATACCTTGTCGGACAAACTAAGTAGTGACACAAAACAACAATGAATAGAGTTATTTTTCTGCTATTATTATGCTTTCAGGGGCTTTTTGCTCAGGTGCAGTTTGAAGCAACCGTGAGTAAGAATACCCTTGGGATTAACGAACGCCTTCGTATTGATTTTACAATGAACGAAGACGGGGATAATTTCAGCCCACCGGCTTTTGAAGGATTCCGGGTTGTAGGTGGCCCGAATCAGGCGGTGAGCTATTCGTGGATTAACGGAAAAAAATCATTTAATAAATCCTTTTCCTATTTTCTGATGCCGTTAAAAAAAGGACCGGCGATCATTAAATCGGCTTCTATTGAAATCGAAGGGAAAATTTATAAAACGAATCCGGTAAAAGTAACGGTTACCAATGCGGTACAGGAAGAAGTAAATCCATATTATCCGCAACAAAAAACCGGCGAAGGAATTCATCTTGTAGCCGAAATTTCCAAAACCAATCCGTATATCAACGAACCGATAACGGTGGTGTATAAATTATATGTGAGCAATACGGCCAGTGTGAGAAACTGGCGCGAAATGGCCAGTCCGAAATACAACGATTTCTGGAGCCAGAATATCGATATCAAAAAACTGGTTGTGGAAAACGGAAAATACAATGGTGAAGACTATCGTTATGTGGTGTTGCGCAAAACCGTGTTATATCCGCAAAAAGCCGGAAAACTCGAAATAGAACCGCTTTCACTGGATATTGAGGTCGACTTACCAACCGGGCGCCGTGATTTCTTCGGGCGTATGGAATATGCCAGCGGTAATAAAACGGTTTCGGCCGGAGCCAAATCGATCAATGTACGCACCTTGCCGGAAGCCGGAAAACCAATCGATTTTACCGGTGCCGTGGGGGATTTCGATTTTAAAGTTACACCGTCGAAAACCACATTAAAAGCAGGCGAATCGTTGAATCTGGTGGTGAGTGTTTCCGGAAAAGGAAACCTGAAATTGTTTAACCTTCCAAAACCGGTAGTGCCAAGTGCGCTCGAAATGTACGATCCGGAGCATAAAGAAAAAGTAACCACACCGCTTTCCGGTATGCAGGGTGAAGTGTCGGATACGTATGCAATCATTCCGCAATACAAAGGAAACTATCTGATCAAACCAATGGTTTTCTCCTATTTCGATCTGAGCGCCAATAAATATAAGACAATCAATACGCCGGAAATAATGGTCAATGTGATGGACGGACCGTCGCCAACTTCAGGTGATAACCAGGTGGCTTCGGTACCCGGAAAACAAAATGTGGTGGCAAACGATCAGTTTCAGTTTATCAAACTAAAAACCAATCTGACCAGCATACATCAAAAAGGATTCTTAGGTTCCGGTTTGTTCTATTCCTTATTGATGGCACCATTCCTGATCATTCCGATAATTGTATTGGCGCGTAAGAAAAAAGAAGCGATCGATGGCGATGTGGTTGGAAACAAAATCCGTCAGTCGAATAAACTGGCCAAACGATTCCTGTCGGAAGCCAATAAGCAAATGGGTAATAAAGAAGCCTTTTATGTGGCAATGGAAAAAGCCCTGCACAATTTCTTAAAAGCAAAATTGAATATTGAGACTTCGGAGATGAGTAAAGAGAATATCCAGGAATTGCTATTATCCAGAAAAGCGACTCCTGAAACGGTTCAAAACTTTTTAGGATTGATGGATAGCTGCGAATTTGCACGCTATACGCCGGCTTCGGTTGGAACCATGCAACAGGATTATGATAAAGCTGTAACCGTAATTTCCGGACTGGAAAAACAAATCACGAACTAATCGCTATGAAAAAGCTATTGTATATCGTCCTTTTAGTTTCCCAGGTATTTTGGGCACAGACTGCTTTTGATAAAGGAAATGATTTCTATAAAAAAGAAAAATACGAAGAGGCAGCTGCCAGTTATGAACAGGTGGTTCAATCCGGAAAACAATCGGCCGAGTTGTATTTTAACTTGGGAAATGCCTATTATAAGATGCATAAAGTAGCACCGGCTATTTACAATTATGAAAAGGCGTTGTTGCTAAATCCGAAAGATCATGCGGCGCAGACAAACCTGCATTTTGCACAAAAAATGACCATCGATGAGATTAAAGTCGTGCCGAAAGTAGGTTTTTCCAAAATGATTAACGATCTGTTGGACGTATTCCATTATGAAGAATGGGCGTGGATTGCCGTTGGATCGTCTGCTTTTTTCCTATTGTGTTTTATTGGCTATTATTTTGCCAGTCAAACCGTGGTAAAGCGAATCTTTTTCTTCGGAATGTTTGTTGTGTTATTGTCGATGCTGATCAGTGTATCGGCGGCTATTGCGGAAAAAGATAATTATAACAGCGAACGACCGGCTATTGTTTTTGCTGAGGTTGTTCCGGTAAAAAGTGAGCCCAAAGCAACTGCTTCAGATGCCTTTGTATTACATGAAGGAGCTAAAGTCTTTGTTCTCGAATCGCTCGATAACTGGCGGAAAATCCAACTGACTGATGATACGGAAGGCTGGATCGAAAAAGATGCTATTAAAGAACTTAAATAATCATATAAAATGCCGGTACTACTACCGGCATTTTTATTCCCAATATTTTTCTGTCCTACAAAAGATATGATTATTCGACAAAGCCTCGTGGCTGTAGCGGAATGAGTAAAATTTTAAAAGTTTTGTTGGAAGACTGGTGAAATTTCATACGTTTGTGAAAAATAAACAAACAAAAACAAAACAATGAAAAGAATACTTTTTGCAGTCTTATGTGTAAGCTTAGCGGCTTGTTCAAGTGACAGCAGTAGCGACGCCAGCGGAACATCATCCGGATTAAAAATTAAGAACATTACGGAAATAATAAATTACGGAGGTTCTACAACGCTTACAAAAACCGGAAATTTTGTCTATGAAGGCAATATACTAAAGAGCCTTATTTATACAGCAGACAATGTAAAAATAGATTTTCTTTACGCGGGCGATAAAATCACCCAAATGAATACATATCGTAACAATCAACTTATTGCAGCCAGTTCGGTAACATACGATGGTGCGAAACTGATACGGGTAGCTAACGAAGGAGAAAAAACAGAATACCAATATGTAAATGACGTTTTAAAATCCAACACCGTATCAACGTACAATAATAACCAATGGGACTTTTACGAAGGAGAAGAATATGCTTTTGATCAAAACAATGTGGTAGAAGTGCGATCTTCTTCAAAATATACACCTACCGTATCTAAAAGCAGATATATTCACGATGATAAGAAAAATCCTTTCTCAGGAATGAATCCGTATTTAAAATATCTATTGGAATTCGAAAGCTTTAATCCAATGGATCAAAACAACAGAATTACCCAACAACGTTATGCCAGCGCAGCATCTAATGATATTGTAGGGACAACGTCTTATCAGATACAATACAATCCGGCAGGATATCCAACCGAAATCCGAAAAGTTAACGATGCAAATCAGTCGTTATTGTCTAAAATAGTTATTAGCTATAATTAAAATAACCCGTCAAAGTAATGATTACGATGCCGATGAAGTCTCTTTGTCGGCATCGATCGTTTTAAAGTCCTCATACCATTCCTGAACACTTGGGAAAATCAGTTGTGAGGTTTTCTGAATCGGATTGTAAAACAACGAATTATCCATCGTTTCCTGCGAAAGGAAATAATTATTGATGTTGATTTTCTGGAAAAGATTCAGTAATATACTCAGGATTAAAGCCATTTTTAAGATTCCGAAAAGTCCCCCGGCAATTGTATTTAGCCAACCCATCTGAGCAAAACTGGCAATTCCGGTAAATAATTTGGCCAGCAGGATTATGCCCACAACAACGAGGACAAACGTAAGTCCGAAGGCGGTTACTTCAATATATTTCGGATTCCAGGAAACATGATTTTCGATAACCGAACGTACCAAATGCGAAAATTTGATAGCCAGAATAATGCCCACAATCAAAGAGATCAGGGAAGCAAAAGCGGTGAATAATCCCTGGCGAAAGCCTTGGATAAATCCGTAGAGTAAAACAGCGGCAAGTAGAATATCAAAGAAAGACATAGTGGCTAATATAAATTTGTTATGTTTGCAAAAAAACGAAAAACAACCTTAATTATGATAAAAAAAATATTTTTAGCAGTTTTATGTATAGCTGCAATTGGGTGTTCGAGTGATGATAGTGCTAGTGGTGATAATGGTAATACCGGTAATGGTACGCCAAAATACAGAATAAAAAAAATCACAGAATTCAGATATTATAATTCTCAAATTTTTGATACGAGTATTATATATTTCAGTTATGATGAAGATACTGGTGAGTTGGATAAAATAACAGATTTCGGAGACAAACTTGTTGGACGTTTTGGCTATGCAGGTAATAAAATCGAACGATTTTATATAGCTGATAATCATGTTTTTGGCCTTGGAAGCAGTGCAACAGTGGGTTATAGCGGGGATAACCTGGTACATATGTATTCCACCACAGGAAATAGAATAACAGCGCTTTCTTATGAAAATGACGTTTTGAAAACCATAAAAATAACATCGGGTAATGCAACTTCTCTTCAGGAGCTTACATTCGATCAAAATGGTAATCGGATAGAAAAACTGACCTCTGCTTTAGGTCAGACGAATAAAATAAAGAGCAGGTATTTCTACGATGATAAAAAGAATCCTTTGAGTGATATGAATCCGTATTTAAAATATATGCTAAATTATAGATCCATGGATATGCATAGTAAAAACGGTGTCACCAAAGAGGAACAATATGCAAATGAAACGAGTACGGAGCCTATCGAGACGATTTATTATGAAATGCAATACAATGAAGGGGGCTTTCCAACGGAGATTATAAAAACGTTTGCAAGTACGAGTACTCAGTTTACTAAAACGATAATAGAATATAAAAAAATTCAATAAATAAAAAGTGTCAAGAGACGAACAATTAAAACAGCGTTGGGATACGCTGGTCAAGATATTATCCGAACGTTTTGCCGATGGCGAAATGTTGGATCTGGACGCGATCATTTACCTGATCGGCGTTCAGGAACTGGGAAAAATTAAAACAAAATTCAAAAAAGACGAAAAGATCAATCTGATGCATATCGCGATCTGTCGTCTGTTGGAGCCTTATGGTTACTATGAATTTTCTTTTTTTGATGAAGACGGCTGGCCGCATTATACGGTAAAAGAACAATTGCCGCCCTTAAAAGCCGGCGAACAATCGGTGTTGATGAAAGAGGCCATTGTGAATTATTTCCTCGAAAAAGGATTGATCGAATAAAACAAAAAATGGACAAAAGGCACAATTTACCGGTAAATTAATCGGCAAAAGCTGTAGAAGCTGAATCCAAAATCCGTAAATTTGCCCTTTATTGATAGAACGATGATTGATAAGATAAAAGAATACATTGGCGAAGCGCAGGCTTTTACTACAGATAATAAAGAAACCCTGGAAACATTCCGTATCAAGTTCTTAGGAAGCAAAGGCCTTCTTAAAGACTTGTTTGCTGAATTTAAAAATGTTCCCAACGATCAGAAAAAAGAATTCGGTCAGGTGATTAACCTGCTGAAAACAACCGCGGAAGATAAAGTAAAATCCATTCAGGATGCTTTAGAAAGCAAAGAAGAAACCAAAGGCATTTACGGCGATTTGTCTCGTCCGGGTGAACCCTTGGTGATCGGATCACGCCATCCGATTTCAATTGTGAAAAATCAGATTGTTGATATTTTTTCCAATATCGGATTCAACGTTTCCGAAGGTCCGGAAATCGAAGACGACTGGCATAACTTTACCGCGTTAAATTTACCGGAATACCATCCGGCGCGCGATATGCAGGATACGTTCTTTATCCAGACCAATCCGGATATCTTATTGCGTACCCATACATCGTCCGTTCAGGTGCGTTATATGGAAGATAACAAACCGCCAATCCGAACCATTTCTCCGGGAAGAGTGTTCCGTAACGAAGCGGTGTCATCCCGTTCACACTGTATCTTTCATCAGGTGGAAGGTTTGTATATCGATCAGAATGTTTCGTTTGCCGACTTAAAACAAACCTTGTTGTATTTTACAAAAGAGATGTTCGGAAAATCGAAAATCCGTCTGCGTCCATCGTACTTCCCATTCACCGAGCCAAGTGCCGAAGTGGATATTTACTGGGGATTAAAAACTGAAACCGATTACCGTATCACCAAAGGTACCGGTTGGTTGGAAATCATGGGATGTGGAATGGTTGATCCGAACGTTTTAAAAAACTGCGGAATCGACGCCGATAAATACAACGGATTCGCGTTCGGTATGGGTATCGAACGAATTGCCATGTTGTTATACCAAATCGGAGACATTCGTATGTTCTACGAAAATGACGTCCGATTCTTAGAACAATTCAAATCCAGCATTTAAAAAATAAAAAGCGAATAGGTCACACTATTCGCTTTTACACTATTATACCCCGTTAAAAAATGAAAAAAGATATCACGATCCCAAAAGTTGAAAATGTTTATGTAGCCGCTATTCAGGAGTGGAACGACGACTTTATGGAAAATTCATGGTATGCCCACCTGATTAACGACAGCGATGTAAAATTGGAAATGGCACTGGTGGTTTCCAGAGCCTATGGGAAAATAAACGGAGAAGACCGTAAAACCGGAACCTTCCGTCACGCTTTTAAAGAAGTAGCGCCAAACGCGTCTGTTAAAATCGAATTGCTGGAAAACAATGTCCTGCAATTGAACAATGAGTTTATGGTAACCTATTTTCAGGATGGGAAATTATTCGATAAAACCTATGTCTTCCGTACCAATACGATTAATGATAAAGCTTTAGTCGATCTTCCGGTGTTGACAAAAAGAGGGATTTTAGGGAAGTAATTTTGGTGTGGAAATTGGTCTGTTCGCGAAAATTTTTCAACTTTATGGAAAATTTACAGCACCATCCGCATGAGAAAGATTCTTTTTTGCTTCCTTTTACTACAGACAGCCACGCTGTTTTCGCAAAAAAATAACTACGCACAATTCGTAAATCCTTTTATAGGAACCGGAGGTCATGGTCATACCTTTCCCGGTGCAACGGTTCCGTTTGGAATGGTACAGCTTTCGCCCGATACCCGTATCGACGGTAGTTGGGACGGATGTAGCGGTTACCATTATTCCGATTCGGTTATCTATGGCTTTTCACATACCCACTTAAACGGTACCGGAGTTTCCGATTTTGGCGATATCATGCTGATGCCTACTATGGGGAAACCGAAACTAAATAGTGATCAGTATCGCTCGCCTTTTTCGCATAAAAATGAAAAAGCATCGGCTGGCTATTATGCCGTAAAACTCGATAACCACAATATTGATGTCCGCTTAACCGCTACTACTCGTGTAGGCTTACAGGAATATACGTTTAATCAATCGGGTAAGGCAAATATTATTCTGGATCTGAACCATCGCGACAAATTGTTAATGGGCGATGTTCGGATAATCGACAACCAAACCATTGAAATCCTTCGCAGAAGTGAAGCCTGGGCAAGGGATCAATATGTGTATGCACGAATGGTATTCAGCGTGCCGATGCAAATTACCAATGTCCGCAATAACGGATTCGCACCACCCAAAAATACCGATACTTTTTTTGCCGGATCCCAACTGGCGATAAGCTTTTCGAAAGAAGTAAAAAAAGGGGAAAAGATTCTGGTAAAAGTAGCGTTATCGCCTACGGGTTATGAAGGTGCTAAAAAAAACCTGCTGGCCGAAATGCCCGACTGGAATTTCGATGCCGTAAAAAAACAGGCGGAAACCCTTTGGAATAAAGAGCTATCCAAAATTGAAATTACAACTTCCGATAAAGACAAAAAAACAATTTTCTATACCGCATTATACCACACCATGATGCAACCCAACATCGCTATGGATGTGGATGGGCTGTATCGCGGACGTGACAACGAATTACACAAAGCCGAAGGGTTCGAGTATTATACCGTCTTTTCGCTTTGGGATACATTCAGGGGTGCGCATCCGCTGTACACGCTTATTGATAAAAAAAGAACAGCCGATTATTGCAATACGTTTATCAAACAATACGAGCAGGGCGGTCGTTTGCCGGTTTGGGAACTGGCCTCCAATGAAACCGATTGTATGATCGGGTATCATTCGGTTTCGGTACTCGCCGATGCGATGGCAAAAGGAATCAAAGGGTTTGATTATGAAAAAGCGTTTCAGGCAGCCAAACATAGTGCGATGCTGGATCACCTGGGATTGGAGGCCTACAAAAAAAATGGTTTTATCAGCATTGACGACGAACACGAGAGTGTTTCCAAAACGCTGGAATATGCCTACGATGACTGGTGTATCGCGCAAATGGCGATGTTGTTAAACAAAGTAGACGACTATCATTATTTTATCAAGCGTTCGCAAAACTGGAAAAATATTTTTGACAATCAGACCGGGTTTATGCGTCCGAAGAAAAACGGTGGTTGGGACAAACCTTTTGATCCGAGGGAAGTGAACAACAATTTTACCGAAGGAAACAGTTGGCAGTATTCCTTTTTTGTGCCACAGGATGTTCCGGGTATGATTGAAGCCTATGGCGGGAAGGATGCGTTTGAGGGAAAACTCGACGCGATGTTTGTGGCACCTTCGGAAACAACCGGCAGGGAACAGGTCGATATTACCGGTTTGATCGGACAATATGCACATGGGAATGAGCCGAGTCATCATATGGCGTATTTGTATAATGCGATTGGAAAGCCGGAAAAAACCGCCGAAAAAGTAAAATACATTCTGGATACGTTCTATAAAAATACCCCGGACGGATTGATCGGAAATGAAGATTGCGGACAAATGAGTGCCTGGTATGTTTTGAGTAGTATGGGGATTTATGCGGTTACACCGGGACTACCGGTATGGAGTACAACCACACCGTATTTTGATAAAGTACTGATTCATCTGGAAGATGGAACCACACGAACCATTACCAAAAAAACAACAGCAGACAGCCTTGAAAATCTGGGATTGAATGCGGATGTTGTAGTAGTGAATACCAGTGCGTCGGATAAGATCGTGCCGGTTCCGGTAATTGAAGCTGAAAGCAAAGCGTTTAAAGACAAACAAACCATCACGATTCGTTCCGGAAATAAGGAGGATAAATTGTATTATTCGGATAGTTCCGCTTCGCAAAAGCAATTCGTTCCGTATACCAAACCGGTTACGATTGGAAAATCGACGGTTATTCGTGCCTATGCCGAAAATAACGGAAAGAAAAGTGCGACTGTAGAAGCATCGTACTTTAAAAAAGAAAACGATTGGACGGTGAACATTGCTTCGAAAAACCATCCGCAATACCACGCCGGCGGACCGGATGGATTGATAGATGGAATTCTCGGTACCGAAAACTGGAGAAAAGGGGATTGGCAAGGCTATCAGGGACAAAATTTTGAAGCGGTGATCGATCTGAAAAAAGTACAATCGGTTTCGCAAATCGATGCTCGTTTTTTACAGGATAGCCGCGCCTGGATTCTAATGCCGGTTAAGGTGGAGTATTTCCTTTCGGACGACAATATAAACTTTAAACCGGTAGCTACGGTAACTAATACGCTCGATGCTAAAAATACAGACGTGACGATCCGTTCGTTTAAAGCAGGGTTGAAAAACAGTACGGCGCGTTATGTGAAAATAGTAGCCTATAATTATGGGAAATTACCGGAATGGCATCAGGGTGCGGGTGGTGATGCCTATATTTTTATTGATGAAATTCAGATAAAATAAAAACACTTGTCTAAATAAAAAACACCTGACAGGTTTCGAAAACCTGTCAGGTGTTATAGTATATATAAAATTCTTTTTTTACTCTTTTACAGGGAAAAGTAGTGAAGCCACAACCGATAAAATCAAAATACTACCTACGATTAGTAAAGAAACCGGCGAGGAAATATGAAAGAATGGTGAGATAAGCATTTTAATACCGATAAAACTCAAAATAACGGCCAATCCGTACTTTAATCGGCTAAACATATACATGAAGTTGGCTAAAAGAAAATAAAGCGCTCTAAGGCCTAAAATCGCGAATATATTCGACGTGTATAAAATAAAAGGATCGTCCGGAGCAATGGCGAAGATCGCCGGAATACTATCGACCGCAAAAATAAGATCCGTAAATTCGATTACTGCAACGACTACCAATAGCGGTGTCGCCATTTTGATTCCGTTTTCAATCGTGAAAAACTTATCACCATCGTAGTTTTCGCTCACTTTAAAAAAGCGATGGATTAATCGGGCACCGGGACTTTTGGTAAAATCTTTGTCACCGTCGTCACCATCTTCGGCAAACCAGGATTTGATACCGGCAATAACCAGGAAAATACCAAAAATAGACAACACTACATTAATTCGGACAGCATGACCAAAAAGATCCATTTCCGGTAAGTAGGTCATGTTGATCAATTCCACACCGGTGAAAATAAAAATCGCCCGGAATACTAACGCACCAATGATTCCCCAAAAAAGTACTTTGTGGTGTAGTTCTTTCGGAACATTAAAAAATCCGAAAACGAGAATAAACACAAAGAGGTTGTCGACCGATAGCGCCTTTTCGATCCAGTAGGCCGATTGAAACTGGGTGAATTGTTCCAATCCCATAAAGTAATAAATAACCCCGCTAAAGCCCATGGCCAGCGAGATCCATACGATAGACCAGATAAGTGCTTCGCGGTTGGAAACCACATGACTCTTCTTGTTAAAAACACCAAGATCGAGTAGCAACATGACAAAAATAATAATGGAAAAAGCGGTTAGAATACCCGGATGATTGATTAAATGATCCATTGTTGGTTTTTTTTAGTTTTTGCGAAAATAAGACTTCTTTTTTTACCCAAGGGAAAAGAATGTAAGTTGTTGTATTTGAAAAGGTTATGCTGTTTGTTTTGTATGTGTTTACAAATAAAAAAGAATCCTAAAAAGATTTTAAAATACTGGTTGTCAACAGTTTAAAGTCTTTTTAGGATTCTGAGAACGGTATTTTTAGCGTAAACGGGTAAAAATAAAATTTTTTAATCCAATTTTTCCGTCAGTTTTTTAAATACTTTTTTAGGTTCTTTTCCTTCGTATAATATATCGTAAACGGCATCTATAATTGGCGTTTTGGCTTTGTATTCTTCGTTTAATTTATGGGCACTTTTAGTCGCATAGTAACCCTCGGCAACCATACTCATTTCCATTTGCGCCGATTTTACCGTATAGCCTTTTCCAATCATGTTTCCAAACATCCGGTTACGGGAAAAAACAGAATATCCGGTTACCAGTAAGTCGCCCAGATAAGCCGAATCGTTGATGTTGCGCTTCATTTTGTGTACTTTCTTGATAAACTTTTTCATCTCGCGGATGGCATTGCTCATCAATAAAGCCTGAAAGTTATCACCATAGCCCAAACCGTGTGCAATTCCGGCGGCAATGGAGTAGATGTTTTTTAGCATCGCGGCATATTCGGTACCGACAATGTCGTCCGAAATTTTGGTTTTAATATAATGACTGTTCAAATTTTTAGCCATTACCTTGGCGGTTTTCATATCGCCACAAGCAATCGTCAGATACGATAAACGCTCCAAAGCCACTTCTTCTGCGTGACACGGACCGGTAATCACGCCAATATTGTCGTATGGAATATTATAGGTTTTATGGAAATGTTCGCCAACGATCAGACTGGTTTCCGGAACAATTCCTTTAATCGCCGAAAAAATGATCTTGTTTTCAAGGCTAACCGTTAGTTTTTCCAGTTCACCACTTAAAAAAGCCGATGGAATGGCAAAAATCACATAATCGGCATAAGCAACCGCCTCGTTTATGTCGTTGGTTAAAAGTAATTTAGTAGTGTCGAATTCAACAGAACTCAGGTAATTCGGATTGTGTCTGTTTTGTTTGATATGTTCGATAGCATAGGTACTTCTCATGTACCACGCTATCTCCGAAAGGTTTACGCATAACATCTTTGCAATGGCCGTAGCCCAACTTCCCCCGCCTATTACTGCAAATTTTGGATGGTCACTCATTATCGATTTTAATTTATGAATCCAAATGTACTTAAAAACATAGGAAGTACAAAGTATAGGCTGCAAAAGTGCTTCCCACTGTTAAAATCCGATTCGAAAATCCGGAAAAAGAAAAGTGGCACGCAAATTGGTTATCGTGTTATAACAAAACCCCGAAGTTATGAAAACGATAAAATTACTTTTAGCTTTACTAATCGCACCCATACTGTTATCGTCTTGTTCTATTAACTATGACGACGGTTATGTTGGCGGAAATGAAACACTTCCACAACTGATGCATCGTTATGAATTATGGTATGTGGATTATGACCGGACAACCGGAAACGGAGATATTCCGTTTTTGTCACGGGCTTTTACGATCTCGTTTGTCAACGGAAATCTTTTTGCCAATAACAACCTGGTCGGAATCGGTTCTACCGGAAACGGCTATGGAATAAATGTGGGTTATTATGATTTTTATCCGGATGCCATCCGATTTTTTCACAATGTCTACGGACAATATAATCTGGAAGTAACCCGATTGAGTGCGAATGAAATCCGTTTGTACGACCGAAATCAGAATACGTCCTATTATCTGGTCGGTTACCAACGAAACGGATTTGATTACAACCGTTTGTTTTACGATAACATTACCTATTTCCTACAGGAATACAAAGCCTGGGAAAAAGTATATACCAGTCAGTATGGTGCTTTAAACGATTTTGATCATGAAAACTTTGTTCAGTTTTTATCCAGTGGAAATAATTTCAGATCGTCGCAGGATGCTTCCGGAACACCGGTAAATAACATTTATTGGGATTTTACAGGAGGCTACGGAATCTATAATGTGCCGGGAAATGCCTATGCGAAAACTTTAACATTAGATTATGATTTCTGGGGCAATGAAGCGTTTCGATTAACCGTTATTAATGACAGTAGAATTCGATTGTTTCATCAGGCTTCGGGTACGACCTACGAATTTCAGGGAAGAGGATTTATCCAGTACCTTAAAGAAGGCGGACTAAAGCGTGTTAAACAGGAGGAACTCAAGTTAAGTTAAAAATAAGTTACTATTTTTTGTTTTTGGTGAAGAAAGGCGCTCCAGATTTTTCGGGAGCGCCTTTCGTTTTTTAGCATTCGGAAAGGATTAGTAACTCATTTCTACGATTTCGCGTACTTTTTCAAGGGTGATGTTCTGACGTTCGCCCATGGCTTTCCATCCTCTTTCCTGAAAACGGTCTACGATAAAATCGGCTGTTTTTTCATAGTCGGTGGTATAATTGGAAATTTTGGTATCCATTCCCATCGTATGGAAAAATTGTACGGTTTTTTCGATTGCCTGAGTGGCTTTTTCTTCTACGGTTTCGCCGCTTACATTCCAGATGCGTTCGCCGTATTGTGCTAATTTTTCTTTTTTGGTTTCAAACAGCACACGGTATAGGTTCGGACCGATAATAGCCAGTGTTCGGGCATGATCGATTTCGTATAAGGCGGTTAGTTCGTGTCCGATCATATGCGTTGCCCAATCGGTTGGAACTCCTTTTTGGATTAATCCGTTTAAAGCCATCGTACAGCTCCACATAAAGTTGGCTGCCAATTTATAGTCGGTTGGATTCTCTACCACATCCGGTCCGATTTCGACTAAGGTTTGTAAGATACCTTCGGCGATACGATCCTGTAATAAAGCGTCGTGCGGATAGGTAAGGTATTGTTCCATAACATGGGTAAAGGCATCAACCACACCATTTTGTAACTGACGTTTTGGTAAGGACGCAATAACCGTAGGGTCACAGATGGAAAATTTAGGGAATAAAGCCGAACCGCCAAACGATAGTTTTTCCTGTGTTTCGTTAATCGTGATTACCGCTCCGGAGTTCATTTCACTTCCTGTAGCCGGTAAGGTTAATACCGTTCCAAACGGCATTGCATTTTCTTTGATCAATAATCTTTTGTGAAGGATTTCCATTGGGTTTCCGTCGAAATGTACGGCAGCCGATATAAATTTTACACCGTCGATAACCGAACCACCACCAACAGCCAGAATAAAATCCAGTTTTTGTTCGCGGATTACCGTTACGGCTTTCATCAGGGTTTCGTAGCGCGGATTCGGTTCGATACCGCCAAATTCTACGATTTCAAAACCTTCTAAAGCGGCTTTAACCTGATCGTAAACACCGTTTTTAAAGATGCTTCCGCCACCATAAGCCAGTAAAATTTTGCTGTTTTTCGGAACCAACTGACCTAGTTTTTCCGTTTGCCCTTTCCCAAAAATTAAGTTGGTCGGGTTATATAATTCGAAGTTTAACATAGTATATTTTTTAACAAAGGTATTTAACGCGCTAGCAAATGACGTTAATATAATGATAAAATAAACTGCCGTTTGTCGGTTGTTTTAATAGCGTTGTCGATATAATGCTCTGGTTTTTAAGTATTTGAATGTTTGTGTGTAAATTTGTGTATAACCAATTAAATAGTTGATGATGAAAACAATAGTACGCTCACTGCTATTTTGCAGCGCCTTGTTGTTAATGGCTGCCTGCGAAAACGAACCGGTTGTTTCCAATACTCCGGATTCTGAAATGAACAAAACAGAAAATCTTGTTTTTGATGTTTCCAACGCCTGTTATACTACCGATCTGATGGCGGGTCAATTTTACCTTGCCGGGAATGTTTATGTAAAAATGGATGCGAATAATGTGTATGTAATTTACAATGCGATAAATGACTGGAAGATAAAGGCAACGCATTTGTATGTGGGCGATTGTAATCTGATTCCACAAACCAAAACCGGAAACCCGATTCCGGGGAAATTCCCATTGGCTACAAATAACCCTTCGGGAGTACAACAGGTGGTGTATACGATTGCTAAGTCTGGATTAGGCGATTGCTTTTGTATTGCAGCACATGCCGAAGTGTCCAGACCGGGTCAAAGTGAAACCGCCTGGGCAAAAGGGGAGAACTTTCCGGGTAGTAACTGGGCGATGTTTTTTAGTATTTGTAAATCCAATTGTCTGGATGAAGAGCAACATTAATACAATCACTTTTTATAAAAAAGATTGTGGTCGATATAGTCCCATACTTTAATCGGTAACATTGGTTTGATGTTTTTACCGTTTTTGATATTGTCTCGAATAAACGTGGAAGACAATTCAATTACCGGAGCGCCAACCCTATGGATTTTCGGATGGTTGATAAATTCACCGGAGATTACTTCGGATGAAATGCGCGGATAAACAAAAATAGTGTGGTTTTGAAGGATTACTTCGTAGTTCTTCCATTTGTGAAGTGAATTCAGGTTGTCTTCACCCATAATCAGGGAAAATTCATGATTTGGAAATTTTTCCTGTAAATGTGCGAGCGTGTTTACCGTATAATTAGGTTGGGACAGCTTGAATTCAATATCGGAAGGCTTTATTTTGGGATAGTCTTCGGTTGCCAGAAAAACCATTTGCAGGCGATGGTAATCGTCCAGCAAACTATTTTTCTTTTTGTGCGGATTATGTGGCGTTACAACCATCCATATCTGATCCATATCGGTGTTTTCGGCCATATGATTGGCAATGATCAGGTGTCCGATATGAATGGGATTGAAGGTTCCGAAATAAAGCCCTATTTTCATGGGAATTACGTTGCTTATTGTACGAAATCACGAACCAGCTCGTAGGCCTCCTGTTTGGCGGTATCGAGATCGTAATTTTTAATGATTCGATCAAATTGTGGTGCCGTAGCCAGTTCTACCGAAGCTTTGGCGATACGCATGTTGATTTTGTCTTCACTTTCGGTGGAGCGCTTTTTCAGACGGATTTTAAGCTCGTCAATACTTGGCGGCTTTACAAAAACAGCTAACGTTTGCTCCGGGAATTTTTTCTTAATACGCAATCCGCCGGCTACATCGATGTCGAAAATAACATTTTTCCCTTTGGCCCAGATACGTTCCACTTCGGCTTTTAGCGTACCGTAAAAATTATCGCGGTATACTTCTTCCCATTCCAGGAAATCTTCGGCCTTGATGTGTTTTTTAAAATTTTCGAGTGAAATAAAGTAATAATCGGTTCCGTCGATCTCTTCACCTCTCGGTGCGCGGGACGTAGCCGATATGGAAAATTCCAGGTTTAAATCGTCTTTTCCTAATAAATGTCTGACAATGGTTGTTTTTCCCGAACCCGATGGTGCCGAGAAAACAATTAATTTTCCTCCTGTATTCATTGTTGTATTGTTGGGTACCGTAGTTATAAAACGTTTAGTACTTGTTCTTTAATTTTTTCTAATTCGTCTTTCATCTGTACTACCAATTTCTGCATACCGGCATGATTGGATTTAGAACCCATAGTGTTGATTTCACGTCCCATTTCCTGGGTGATAAAACCAAGTTTACGTCCGTTGGCTTCATTTCCTGAAAGGGTTTCCAGAAAATAATCCAAATGGTTACCCAAACGAACTTTCTCTTCGGTGATATCCAGTTTTTCCAGATAGTAGATTAATTCCTGTTCAAAACGATTTTCGTCAACATTGGCTTGCAATTCGGTAATGGCATTTTGCAAACGCTCTTTAATGAGTTGGATTCGTTCCGGATCCAATAGCAGTGCCTGTTCCATAAACGAACGGATATTGCCAATTCGCAAACGGAATTCTTTTTCCAAAGAGGCGCCTTCGTCTTTTCTGAAATTATTGATGTTTACCAATGCATCGTTAATAACCGACTGAATTTGTTGCCATTCGTTTTCGTCAATTTCGTCTCTTTCGGTTTTTAAAGCATCGGGCATCCGTACGGCCATTTTCATCAATTCCGTAGCATCGGCTTCCGGTAAAATGTCCCGCATCTGATGGATATACGCTTTTACAATCGGAGCGTTCACTTTGGTAGAAGTCTCTTCTCCCGTTACTTCAATATACATCGAGAAATCTACTTTACCGCGTTCCAGCTGTTGTGCAATCTGGTTGCGAAGACCCAGTTCCATTTCGCGGAAAACAGACGGCATACGAACATTAAGATCCAGACCTTTGCTGTTTAAGGATTTGATTTCTATGGTAATTTTCTTGGTTGGCAATTGCAAAGATGCTTTACCAAAACCCGTCATCGATTGTATCATATAAAAATGTAATAGCTACAAATGTACTAAAAAGAGTTTAGTCTGTTAAAAAACTTAATCAAAGCCTTTTGATTCCGTTGGTTTTACTTTTTTCTGTGTGACCAGATAAACCCCGGTAAAGATCAGTAAAGACGATCCGATTTTAACCCAGCTTAATTCGTCTTTCCCAAGTCCGATCGCAAAAACGGAAGCGAAAAAAGGCTGCAGGTAAATAAAAACGGCTACCGTAGTAGGCTTTAATTCCCGCATGGATAGCAGGTTTAACAGATAGGTTAAGAACGTTGAGATCACAATTACAAAACCGATTTTCCAGTAAATGTCAAATGGAACGGAAGGCCAGTCGATTTGACGAAATTCCTGCCAGCCAAATGGGATTACCATCAGAAATCCAAACAGGTAAATCCATTTTACAAAGGCATAAGCACTGTATTTATCCATCAATTTTTTAACCAGAATCAGATAAAAACCATAGGAAACGGCGTTGACAAAGACCAGAAAGTTACCCAAAGCGGCATTTGGCGCATTGATCATGGATCGACCGTATAAAATCAAAAGTAAGGTTCCGGCCAATCCGAGGATAATGCCGAAGATCTTTTGACGCTGCATTTTTTCTTTCATGATAAAAGCCGATAAAACGAGTACGATCATCGGCGTGGTAACCATTAATACGGCACCCATAATCGGAGAAGTATAACTCAGTCCTTTAAAAAATGTCAGCATATTAAAAGCCACGCCAAAAAATGCTGCAGCGATAATTCTTGGGAAATCTTTTAAGTCGATTTTCTGGTTTTGCGACGGATTGGCAAGTGCCATTCCGAGTGCGGTGAGCCAGAATAAAACCGTCGAACCGCCAACGCGCATAAAAATAAAACCGAACGCATCGACATGCGCCGGCATCACATCTTTGGCAATGGTAAACGTCACACCATAAATGATAGCTACCGTCCAGGCAGCAATCAATGCATAGGTTCGTTTGCTCATTTAGCTTACAAAAGCAATCGCTGCTTCGACTACTTTCGGACTATTGCCTACAAATGCTTTTCCGTCGGCCAAAATAACCGGACGGTTTAAAAAAGTGTAGTGTTCCAGGATATACCGTTTAAAATCCGGTTCGGATAAGGTTTCGTTTTTAAGTCCCATTTCTTTATAGAGTTTGGCTCTTTTGCTAAACAGCATTTCGTAACTGCCGGTTAGCGCATGAATTTCCTCCAGTTGTTTTACTGTAATTGGGCTTTCTTTGATGTCCTGCAATACAAACGTGTCCAGATTGGGAATTGTTTTTAAGATGCGTTTACAGGTATCGCAGGTTTTTAAATAGTATATTTTTCTCATGGTATGTTCCGTACTATAATACAACTGCAAAAGTAACGATAAACGAAAGAAATAATAGATATAGCCGTCTATATTTTAGTTGGTAAAAAAGGAACAGTGCCGTTTTTCGAATAGGACTTTTGCCTACATTAGCGAAAAAACAAAACATGAAAACAAGCTTTGAAATCACCCGAATGAACCGTCGGAAACTACTGGATGTATTGGAAAATAATACGCTTGAGCAATTGAATAAAGTTCCGGAAGGTTTTAGTAATAACCTAATCTGGAATATAGCACACATCGTAGTGGTACAGCAAATGCTGGTCTATAAATTGTCGGGATTGCCAATGCAGATTTCGGATGCGATGGTGGATGCCTATAAACGCGGAACCAAACCGGAAGCCGATGTGACAGCCGATGAAGTTGAAACAATCAAACAATTGCTAACGGCAACAATCGATCAGACGGAAGCCGATTATAATGCCGGGATTTTCCGTGACTATACCGATTTTACCACCATGTCGGGTTTTGTGATTACCAATGCGCAACAGGCTATTGAATTTAACCATTATCACGAAGGAATTCATGTCGGTATTATGATGAGTATCCGAAAATTTATTTAAGAATCAGGTACGGTTTTATACTATCATACGGTAATAGCAATTCTCTCGGGCCATCGACATACGGAGCGATTTCATAGGTGTTATAGTATAAAACCAATCCTTTTTCGGAAAAGATATAGGTTTCCGGAAGTTGAAAGACTTCGTTTTCGAACATCAAGCCGTTTTCATTAATCGGTTTTCCGGCCGGAATATTGAATTTTTCCCGGAATTTCTTTTCGGCATACGCCTGAAAACCTTTTTTGTCTTTTATAAAGCCTTCTTCAGGGATGGTTTTTCCGGTTTCGGCATTCAATACTATCGAACGTACACCGGAATAGCCATGGGCACCTCCGGTAAACGTATAATGTTTTAAGGTAATGTTGATAATGTTTTCCGAATGGTAAACGACTTTACCTTCAACGGTTGCTTCCCAGGCTGGCATTTTGTCGTTTGGAAACTGAGCGATCAGATCGTTATACGATTTTACAAAATTTTCCATCAATTCCTGATAGTTGGAAGCCGTATACGGTTGTTCTCCAAAATAGACAATTTCACGAACGGTATTGAATACCGCATTATTAATACTGTCCTCGACAACCGGGCTGTTTTCGGCTATCGGAACATTTATTTTTACCTGAGTGCACGTAGAATCACACGGCTTTTTGCTCTGCTTTTCATAAGCGATATTTTCGAATTGCAATTCCTTTTTTTCGCAGCTAACAACGAAAAGTCCGATAAGTAGAAAATAAACGATCTGTTTCATGGTAAAAATGTGTTAATAATATATAAAGGTACGGCTTTCTGTGCGGTTGACAGAAAATAAAAAGTAAATTTGCTTAGTTTATACGATAAAAATCAGAAAAAAGATATGAAATTTAATACAAAAGCAATACACGGAGGACAGCATCACGACCCGAGTACGGGAGCCGTTATGCCACCGGTATATCAGACATCGACCTATGTGCAAACCAGCCCGGGTGTTCCTTTAAATGAATACGAATACAGTCGCGCAGCAAACCCGACAAGAACGGCTTTGGAAAATGCTTTGGCCAGTATTGAAAACGGAACCCGAGGTTTGGCATTCTCTTCCGGACTTGCGGCAACCGATTGTGTGCTTCGCTCGTTAAAAGCCGGTGATGAGGTAATTGCTATGGACGATTTATACGGAGGAACCTACCGTATGTTTACCCGTATTTATAAGGATTCCGGAATCGTTTTCCATTTTGTGGATATGAACGATCTGAATAAATTCGAATCGCTTATCAATGCCAATACGAAATTGGTTTGGGTAGAAACACCAACAAACCCGTTGATGAAATTGGCGGATATTGCTGCGATTGCTACCATCACGCAAAAGCATAAAATCCTTTTTGCAGTGGATAATACTTTTGCCACACCGTATTTGCAAAAACCATTGGATTTGGGCGCAGATATCGTAATGCATTCGGCTACAAAATACCTTGGCGGACATTCGGATGTTATTGCCGGAGCGTTAATCGTAAAAGATAAAGAATTGGGCGATCAGTTGCATTTCCAGCAGTTTGCTACCGGAGCAACTTTAGGACCACAGGATTCATTTTTGGTATTGCGTGGAATCAAAACCTTACACCTTCGTGTACAAAGACATTGTGAGAACGGTGAAAAAGTAGCCGAGTTCCTTTTAAATCACCCGAAAGTAGAAAAAGTATATTATCCGGGATTACCGTCGCATCCGTTTCATGAAATTGCCAAAAAACAAATGATTGGTGGTTTCGGCGGAATGGTAACCTTTACCTTCAAATCCGGTAAAAAAGAAGACGCCATCGACTTCCTGGAAAAAGTAAAAGTATTTACACTGGCAGAATCATTAGGAGGAGTGGAGTCATTGGCCAATCACCCGGCTTTAATGACACATGCTTCTATTCCGGAAGACAAACGTAAAGAAATCGGTATCTCCGATGACCTGGTTCGATTGAGCGTTGGGGTAGAGGATATCGAAGATCTGATCGAAGATTTAAAACAAGCATTAGCCTAATAAATAAAAAAACCGGGATTCAAAATCCCGGTTTTTTTATTTTATGATCAAATAATTTTATACTAGTTTAAATAGTAGATGTAACCTACGTTTAACCAAACCAACCAGTCGTTGTGTTTGTTTTCCGGATAGCGTGTCGGATCCGGACTCATACCATCAACCCAGTTGGAGAAATAATATTGCATACGAAGGTCAATCATTAAATCGGATAACTCCGTTAGTTTATATCGGGTTCCTACACTCGACACGACAGACCATGTAGTTCCGCTGTCATTACGTACGGCTCCGATATATTTTTCAGGAGTTACATTTGGATTGGTTCCTAAATTGGGACCTAAAGTAGAATAAGCTTCGGTAGTAAAATAATTAAAATGCGCTCCTAAACTTACAAATGGTGCCCAGGCGCCCGGTGTAACAGAAAAATCACGAATACTAAACGGGTAATATTCCAATTGCATTCCTAAATCGGTTACTGCAGTCGATCCGCGCATACCTCTAAGCTGATTCGCCATAACCGATTGACGGCTGTCTTCAACCCATTTACCAAAATGTTTTAATTTGGTTTTATTGTACGATAATTCAGTACGTAATTTGAAATGGTCATTAAAGTAAGTCTCTGGAGTATAACAACTACAGTCAGATCTGTAAGAAAAATTCAGATAATGCACAATACCAATCCCGTATCCGGTATTACCGGCATCCGTGCTCAGGTTATCTCTTTCCCCATAATCCGATTGGAAAGCTACAGGGCCCGCAATAACTCCTATTTCGTGAGAAAATCCGAATTGCGCTTTAACTGACGTGCTGCTCCCTAGCACAATGGTAAGGAGGAGTAGTAGAATTTTTCTTCGCATTTTTAACTAAAAGATATAACTTTTCCTGACAAATATATAAAAACATAATTTCATTGTGATAAAAAAAAGCGTTATATTGAAAATATAATCGATGAAAGGGAATTTTTATTTTTTAATAGCAGTAAAAGTTAAAATGATGACAGATATACGATATACAAAAAATGAAATAATTGCGTTTTAGTCTATATTTGTAAATCAATCTGCGGTTAATGAAAAAAATATTATATAGCATCCTTGCACTACTGTTTGTAACTCCTTTTTTTGCACAACAAAACCAACTTTGGAGAGGCTTTTTTTCGTTTGCCGAGGTAACGGATATTGCGGCAACTCCTATAAGGGTTTTTGCGACTTCAGAAAATGCGGTTTTTTCAAAAAGCCTGGTAACGAATGAATTAAAAACCACAACGTCTATTAATGGATTTAAAGCCGAAACCATTACGGCTATGCATTTTAGTGTTACCAAGAATAAGACGTTTGTAGGAAATGATAATGGTTTATTGCTGGTTGTTAACGAGGCAGACGGAAGTGTGTTTAATGTAGTGGATATCGTAAATAAACCATCAATAGCACCGAACAAGAAAAAAATCAATCATCTTTACGAAAGCGATGGTAAGCTGTATATCTCCTGCGATTTCGGACTTTGCGTGTACAATCTGGCTACGATGGAGTTCGGAGATACCTATTTTATTGGGCCTACAGGTCAGGAAGTTGAAGTGTTGCAAACCACGGTTTATAATGGTATGATTTACGCGGTAACCCGGAATAACGGAATTCGTCGGGCGAGCGTGGCCAATCCGAATCTGATCGATTTTTCCCAATGGCAGGAATTTGATGCCGGAACGTGGTTGGGAGCGGTAACATTCAATAACCGACTGTTGTTAGCGAATACCAATAACCGAATTTATAGTTATACGAATGCCGCTATTCAGGAAGTGTATGCGACCATGCAACAGGCTGTGGATTTTAAGAGTTTTAACGACCGACTGGTATATACATCGGCAAATCATGTCTATGTGTTTGATCCGGCGATGGTTTTATTGGCGCATATCACCCAAATACCGGATATCGTTACCACATTTACCTGTGGCGTAGCGACGGGGAATAATATTTTTATCGGGACTAAAGATAAAGGGATGTTTAGTACGACTACAACCAACAGTATGACATTCCAGAATAATACTCCCGACGGACCGGTTCGGAATAAAATCTTTTCCCTAAAAAAGGCACCTAGTGCGCTTTGGGCACTTTACGGAGATTACGACCGGTATTATAATCCGTATCCATTGGACGCCTACGGTATCAGTAAATTTAAAGAAAGCAGTGGTTGGTCGTTGATTCCGTATGAAGAGTTAAGCGGTGCGAAATCACTCAGTAGGGTGGCACTCAATCCGAATAATGAAAATCAGGTGTTTGTGAGTTCGTATTATTCCGGGCTTTTGAAAATTGAAAATGATGCATTGGTTACACTTTATACACAGCTGAATACCGGTAATAACGGACTGGAATCGTTGCCGCCGCCTAATAATAATGATATCCGTATCAATGGTCCTGCTTTCGACCGAAGAGGAAATCTTTGGATGACCAATAGTTTGGTGGCAAAAGGACTCAAAGTGCTTCGTGCCGATAATCAATGGGTGTCTTATGACTTGTCTAATGTAACCGTACAGCCGGAAACCAATAGCTACGGACCGCTGATTGTAGATAAAAACAATACCAAGTGGATTCCGTCGGTAAGTAATGGATTAATCGGGTTTAACGAAAACTATGGAAATAAGTTTATTACAATCAAGAGTGGTACCGATAGCGGAAATCTGGCCGATAACGATGTTAGAACGGTTGCGGTTGATACCCGAAATCAGCTTTGGATCGGAACGAATAAAGGATTGCGGATTTTACCGAGTGTGGATCGTTTTTTAACCGAAACCAGTTTAACAACAAATGCCATTATCATCTTGGAAGACGGTTTGGCGCAGGAACTTTTTTACCAACAGGTAATCCTGGATATTGCAGTCGACGGATCAAATAACAAATGGTTGTCCATTGCCGGTGGAGGTGTCTTTCAGGTATCGCCAAACGGACAGAGCGTATTGCATAAATTTACAAAGGAGAATTCCCCTTTGCCGAGTAATAATATCAACGATATTGAAATTGATGGTGTTACCGGGGAAGTGTTTTTTGCGACCGATAAAGGATTGGTTTCGTTTCAGGGAACGGCAACGAAGGCTAATGAAAATCTGAATAATGTATATGTATTCCCGAATCCGGTACGTCCCGGATTTGAAGGCGATGTAAACATTAGCGGACTAATCGATAAGGCGAATGTGAAAATTACCGATATCGAAGGAAATCTGGTATACGAAACGACGTCACAAGGTGGAACGATTACATGGGATACGCGGGCATTCGGAAAATATAAAGTAGCTTCCGGGGTTTATATGATCTTTATCTCATCGGAAGACGGTTCCGAAACCAAAGTCAAAAAAGTAATGGTGATTCGTTAATCCGATCGGAAAATTCCAATAATTAAGATGCTTGTCAAAACAAAAGCAATTGTACTTAGTTCTATTCGATTTCAGGAAAAAAGCCTGATTGTAAAATGCTTTACCCAATCGGATGGCCTAAAATCTTATTTTGTACAAAGTGCCTTTTCCGGAAAAAAGAGCAATCAGAAAATTGCCTATTTCCAACCGCTTACCTTACTGGAAATTGAAGCCAGTCATAAAAATAAAGGAACTCTCGAACGGTTTAAAGAAGTAAAACTGGCAACACCTTATACGTCGGTTAATGTCGATGTGGTGAAAAGTACCATTGTGATTTTTATCTCCGAAATGTTGCATAATTGTATCCGGGAAGAAGAGCAGAACGAAAACCTGTTTGCGTTTCTGGAAACCGCTTTGCTTTGGCTGGATACGCATGACGAGGTGGCCAATTTTCACCTGATGCTTTTAATGGAAATCACCAAATTCCTCGGGTTTTATCCGGATGTTTCCAACGACGAACATGCCTTTTTTGAAATGACTGAAGGGATGTTCGTGCCTTTTCACGGAATTACCTGTCTGACGGAACACGAAACACTGTTGTTTAAGAAGCTAAAGGAGCTGAAGTTTGATAGTAATCAAAAGATTTTTAACGGAAAAGAACGACAAATACTACTCAAAATACTACTCGATTATTACGCCTTTCATTTCGACGGATTTAAAAAACCACGATCACTGGAAGTACTCAAAGAAGTTTTTCAGTAAAAAACAACAAAAAGTCTTTGTAAACCATCTATTTTCTAATTGTCTTAACTAAGAATTATTCAAAAATCCTTACTTTCGCAAATTGATTAGAAAAAACGATAAAATGAGTACGAAATTTACTGAATACAAAGGACTTGATTTGCCAACAGTAGCATCTGAAGTGCTTGAATTTTGGAAAAAACAGAACATCTTTGAACAGAGTATTACTTCCCGTGAAGGAAACCAGCCGTTTGTGTTTTTCGAAGGACCGCCATCGGCAAATGGTCTTCCCGGAATTCACCACGTAATGGCGCGCTCCATTAAAGATATTTTTTGTCGTTATAAAACTCAGAAAGGATACCAGGTAAAACGTAAGGCCGGATGGGATACGCATGGATTGCCGGTAGAGTTGGGAACCGAAAAAGAATTGGGAATTACCAAAGAAGATATCGGAACCAAAATCACCGTAGCCGAATACAACGAAGCGTGTAAGCGAACCGTGATGCGCTATACGGATGTATGGAACGACCTGACTGAAAAAATGGGATATTGGGTGGATATGGAAAATCCGTATATCACCTACAAATCCAAATATATGGAAACCGTTTGGTGGCTTTTAAAACAGATCTACAATAAAGAGTTGTTGTACAAAGGATACACCATTCAGCCGTACTCGCCAAAAGCCGGAACCGGATTGAGCTCGCATGAAGTGAACCAGCCGGGAAGTTACCGTGATGTGACCGACACGACTATAGTGGCGCAGTTTAAAGCGATCGATGTAACATTGCCGGAAGCCTTACAAGGTTTCGGAGTGGTGCACTTTTTAGCATGGACAACCACACCATGGACGTTACCGTCGAATACCGCGTTAACCGTTGGTCCGAAAATCGATTATGTATTGGTGAAAACGTTTAACCAGTATACGTTCGAGCCAATCAATGTGGTATTGGCAAAACCGCTATTGGCAAAACAATTTGCCGGGAAATATTTCCTGTCTGAAAACGAAGAAGACTTTGCGAATTACAAAGCGGAAGATAAAAAAATACCGTATACCGTTTTAGCCGAAGTAAAAGGAGCGACGCTGGTAGGAACCCGCTACGAACAATTGCTGGACTACGCGTTACCGTATCAGAATCCGGAAAATGCATTCCGCGTGATTTCGGGTGATTTCGTAACGACGGAAGACGGTACCGGAATCGTACATACGGCGCCTACATTTGGTGCAGACGATGCCAAGGTAGCAAAAGAAGCCACACCGGAAGTGCCGCCAATGTTGGTATTGGACGATGCCGGAAATCCGGTTCCTTTGGTAGACTTACAAGGTAAGTTTGTCAAACAAATGGGAACGGAAATGGGTGGTAAATACGTTAAAAACGAATATTATAACGACGGAGAAGCGCCGGAACGCTCGGTGGATGTCGAAATTGCGATCCACTTAAAAGAAGCAAACAAAGCCTTTAAAGTCGAAAAATATGTACACAGTTATCCACACTGTTGGAGAACCGATAAACCGATCCTGTATTATCCGTTGGATTCCTGGTTTATCAAAGTAACCGAAGTAAAAGACCGTATGTTCGACCTAAACGAAACGATCAACTGGAAGCCAAAAGCAACCGGTGAGGGACGTTTCGGAAACTGGTTAAAAAATGCAAACGACTGGAATTTATCGCGTTCCCGTTATTGGGGTATTCCGTTGCCAATCTGGAGAACGGAAGATAAAACCGAAGAAATGCTTGTCGGTTCCGTCGAAGAACTATATACTGAAATTGAAAAAGCCATCGCTGCCGGAGTTCAGGATGAAAATCCGTTTAAAGGCTTTGTGATAGGTGATATGAGTGAAGCCAACTACGAGTTGGTGGATCTTCATAAAAACGTAGTGGATAACATTACGTTGGTATCGGCTAGTGGTAAACCGATGAAACGCGAAAGCGACCTGATCGACGTTTGGTTCGATAGTGGTGCGATGCCGTATGCACAATGGCATTATCCGTTTGAAAATAAAGAATTGGTAGACGATCAGTTGGCGTTTCCAGCCGATTTTATCGCCGAAGGAGTCGATCAGACACGTGGATGGTTCTACACCTTACATGCTATCGCTACATTGGTATTTGATAAAGTAGCCTATAAAAACGTAGTTTCGAACGGGCTTGTATTAGATAAAAACGGACAAAAAATGTCCAAGCGATTGGGGAATGCAGTCGATCCGTTTGAAACGTTAAAAGAATACGGACCCGATGCGACCCGATGGTATATGATTGCAAACGCAAATCCGTGGGATAACCTGAAATTTGATATCGAAGGTGTAGCGGAAGTGCGTCGTAAGTTCTTCGGAACACTATACAATACGTATTCTTTCTTTGCGTTATACGCTAACATCGACGGATTTAGTTATACAGAAGCCGAAGTGCCGTTGGAAGAAAGACCGGAAATTGATCAGTGGATTCTTTCGGAATTAAATACGTTGATTAAAAATGTAGACGAATATTATGCCGATTACGAACCGACGAAAGCGGCGCGTGCTATATCCGATTTCGTTCAGGAAAACCTGAGTAACTGGTATGTGCGTCTTTGCAGAAGACGTTTCTGGAAAGGGGACTATGCGCAAGATAAGATTGCGGCGTATCAAACGTTATACAGTTGTTTGCTAACGGTAGCCAAATTAAGCGCACCGATTGCACCGTTCTTTATGGACAAACTTTACAAAGATTTAACCCACGCAACACAGTCGGAAAATTACGATAGTGTACATTTGGCCGAGTTTCCGGTATACGTTGAAAACTTTGTTAATAAATCGTTGGAAAGCAAAATGCAGAAAGCACAAACCATTTCATCGTTGGTATTATCCCTGCGTAAAAAGGAAATGATTAAAGTGCGTCAACCGTTGCAAAAGGTAATGATTCCGGTGCTTGACGATGATCAACGTGCTGAAATCGAAGCGGTTTCCGACCTGATTAAAGCGGAAGTAAACGTGAAGGAAGTCGAGTTGTTGGACGATGCTTCCGGGGTATTGGTAAAACAAATCAAGCCAAACTTTAAAGCCTTAGGGCCGCGATTTGGTAAAGATATGGGGTTGATTTCTAAGGAGATACAGAATTTTTCTCAGGAGCAAATCAATCAATTGGAGAAAGAAGGGACGTTAACACTTGTTATATCAGAAAAAAGTGTTAATTTAACAACTGAAGATGTTGAGATTTCTTCTCAGGATATCGAGGGTTGGCTGGTAGCAAATTCCGGTGGGATTACAGTGGCATTGGATATTACGATTTCCGATGAATTAAGAAAAGAAGGTATCGCCAGAGAATTAGTAAACCGTATCCAGAATATCCGTAAAGATTCGGGATTAGAAGTAACGGACAAAATTAAAGTGCATCTGCAAAAAGACCTGCAATTGGAAAATGCAGTCAGTAGCAATGAAGACTATATCAAAGCAGAAACGTTAACCGAAACTTTAATTTTTGAAGAACAACTCAACAATGGTATAGAAATTGAGTTTGATGACATTAAAACTAGAGTATTAATTTCAAAATAGAAAGAAATTATGGTGGATGAAAAAATAAGATATTCCGACGCTGATTTAGCCGAGTTCAGAGAGATCATCTTAAAGAAAATGGAAAAAGCAAAAGCCGATTTGGATCTGATTAAAAGTGCGTATCTGAATGACCTGAATAATGGTACTGATGATACATCACCAACATTCAAAGCCTTTGAGGAAGGAAGCGAGACCATGTCGAAAGAGGCAAACTCTCAGTTGGCGATCCGTCAGGAAAAGTTTATCAGGGATTTAAAAAATGCATTAATCCGAATTGAAAACAAAACCTATGGTATCTGTAAAGTTACCGGAAAATTAATAAGTAAAGAAAGATTAAAACTCGTTCCGCATGCGACGATGAGTATCGAAGCGAAAAATTTACAACGTTAATCTTTTCAAAATATCTCGAAAACGCTCCGTAAGGAGCGTTTTTATTATATAATTCTTTTATTTTTGCTGTCAAATTATTGAAAATGTCTTTACGAAAAGCTTATTTGTTAGTAATACTGGTCCTTGTTGTTGATCAGCTTTCTAAAATCTATATCAAAACCAATTTCGCGCTCAACGATGAAGTCTATGTTTTTGAGTGGTTCCGTATTCATTTTATCGAAAATGAAGGAATGGCATGGGGTGTCGAAATACCCGGAGCCTACGGTAAACTGTTTCTAACCTTATTCCGAATTGTAGCCGTTTGCGGAATCGGATACTGGTTATATGATTCGGTAAAGAAAAAATGTTCCAACTACCTGATCGTAGCGGTGGCATTAATTCTGGCCGGTGCTTTTGGCAATATTATTGACTCGGTTTTTTATGGCGTGATCTTTAACGACAGTATTCATGAACCGGCAACTTTATTTGCTTCCAATCCGTACGGAACCTGGTTCCACGGAAAAGTGGTCGATATGTTGTATTTCCCAATATGGGAAGGTAACCTGCCAAAATGGTTACCGCTTTGGGGAGGTAAACACTTTACCTTTTTTAATGCGATTTTTAACGTAGCCGATATGGCGATATCCGTAGCGGTAGGAATGCTGATTG
>NZ_JASLCE010000020.1 GCF_030146175.1 Flavobacterium sp.
GAATTGATGGATAAAACGACATACCTGAATCACTATTATTTTATCACTGCAGTAGCTTTTATCATGTTCTTTTTACCGGCAAATAGCTATTACTCGGTTGATGCCTGGAAAAATCCGAAACTTGCCTTTCAGAAAATTCCGGCATGGTGTATCGATAGCCTGAAACTCATGTTGGGGATTGTCTATTTTTATGCCGGATTGGCAAAGGTTAATTCCGATTGGCTTTTCAGAGCAATGCCTTTAAAATTATGGCTTGCACCCAAATATGACGTACCGGTATTAGGCTTCTTTCTCAAACAGGAATGGGTTGCATTTGCTTTCAGTTGGGGTGGAATGCTATATGATCTGCTTATTCCGTTTTTGTTACTGTATCGGCGTACAAGAGTCCTGGCTTTTATGATGGTTGTCTTTTTTCATTTGATAACGCGAATACTATTTCCAATAGGAATGTTTCCGTTTATTATGATTTTCGCAACACTCATTTTCTTCGATCCGAAATACCACCATAAAGTATTAGCCTATGGGAGTCGCATTTTCAAAATTAATATGTTGTTTTTCGACAATGCAAGAGAGCGGAGTACAAAAACACTAAGCGCCGCTGCATTACGCGTTAAAATATTGATCGTTTTTTTTGTTGTACAATTGGTATTCCCCTTTCGTTACCTTTTATATCCGGGAGAATTATTCTGGACGGAAGAAGGTTTCCGTTTTTCCTGGCGTGTCATGTTGATGGAAAAAGCCGGTTATATCCAGTTTGCGATAAAAGATAGGATAACGGGACATTCTTTTTATATTGAGAATGATGCATTTCTGACCCCTTTTCAGGAAAAACAAATGGCTTTTCAGCCGGATTTCATTGTACAGTATGCGCACTTTCTACACGATTATTATCAGAAAAAAGGCATCAACGATCCGATAGTCACGGTAGAAAGTTATGTGACACTTAACGGAAGACCCGGAAAAAGATATATAAACCCAACCGTGAATCTCGCAAAAGAAAAAGATTGCTTTTTACACAAAACCTGGATAGTACCGTTTGACGATGAGATTAAAGGACTTTAGTACGCTGATAGTAACGTTGGTAACCACAATCTGTTTTTCACAATACGATATTAAAGGAAGAATTATAGCTATTGAAAAACAGATACCGCTCACTTCGGTAGAAATCGTAAATGTAAGTAATAATAGTGTGACGCGATCGGATGAAAAAGGAGCGTTTCTTTTTTCAAAAGTAAAACCCGGTCAATATCGATTGGTCTTTTTGTCGGATGAATACCGTTTACAGGAAGAAATAGTTACGGTAGTCAATCAGGATGTAAACCTCTTAATCGCCTTACATCCCATGGAGATCAAGCTTAGTGAGATTTTGATCAAAAAAAGAAAAAAAGAAATCTTTGCGATGGCTCGGTTACGGGATGTTGAAGAAACAGCGATTTATGCCGGCAAAAAAACGGAAGTGGTCATTATGGATAATATGATGGGTAATCGGGCTGTAAATGTACCCCGTCAGGTATTTTCACAAGTAGTCGGATTGAATATCTACGAAAGTGACAACAGTGGCTTGCAATTGAATATTGGCGGAAGAGGATTGGATCCGAATCGTTCGGCCCATTTTAATATACGTCAGAACGATTATGACATTAGTGCTGATATTTTAGGCTATCCGGAAAGTTATTATACACCGGCAACAGAAGGATTGGATCGGATAGAAGTGATAAGAGGAGCAGCATCGTTACAATATGGAACGCAATTTGGAGGATTGATCAATTTTAAAATGAAAAGTCCCGATACGAATAAAATATGTAGCGTATTAAACAGGCAAACGATAGGATCCAACAACCTGTTTACCAGTTTTACCAGTTTAAGCGGAACGATAGGGAAATTTAGTTATTATACCTTTTTTAATTATAAATTGGGGGATGGCTTTCAACCCAATTCCGAATTTGAATCCAAAAACTATTTCGGAAATTTCAGATACCGGTTTACAACTAAAACCAGTTTGTGTTTCGAGTATACCCATTTTCAATATTTAGCACAGCAACCCGGAGGACTAACCGATAAGATGTTTTACGAGAATGCGTTTCAGAGTAATCGGAAACGAAATTGGTTTGCTGTCGATTGGAATCTTTTTTCACTAAAACTGAAGCATGCGGTTACATCAAAAACCGATCTGAGCGTAAACCTGTTTGGATTATATGCCGGACGCAAAGCGCTTGGATTTCGTTCCAATCGTGTCTTTCAGGAAGATCATGAAGGAACTGTCCGCGATCTGATCACCGGAAAGTTTGCCAATTGGGGAGCCGAAACACGAATCTTAAAACGGTATGGTTTTTTTAAAAACGAAAATGCCTTTGTCGCAGGTTTCAAATACTACCAGTCGGATAATACAGCCCGACAAGGCCCCGGTAGTTCCGGAAGGGATGCCAATTTTGATTGTGCAACAGCCGAATTTCCGTATTATCAAAACCAGTCCGATTATAACTATCCGAATCGTAATCTGGCTCTATTCGGAGAAAATATTTTTCGGATAACCGATAAGTTCGCGATTACTCCGGGAATTCGCTTTGAGCATATTACGACGCAGGCAAAAGGTTTTTACCGGAAAATCAATCGCGATAATGCCGGGAATGTCATTTTTGATGAAACTTTAGAAGAACATAACAAATTAAACCGTTCGTTTGTACTTTTAGGAATCGGATTCAGTTACAAACCGATAAAAGCAGTCGAGTCATATATGAACTTTTCTCAGAATTACCGTTCGGTTACTTTTAATGATATTCGAATTTCAGAACCGTCCTATAAAATTGATGAAAACCTGAAAGATGAAAAAGGCTATACGTTTGATTTCGGAATCCGTGGACAACTGAAAAACAAACTGACCTATGATATCAGTGCTTTCGGATTGGCTTACAAAGGACGTTTGGGGCAGATTATTAAAGAAACGGAAGATTTTCGGATTATTCGATTCCGTACGAATGTAGGCGATGCGTTTATCTATGGGATGGAAATTTTTGCCGATTTAAGTTTACAAAAAACACTTTTTAGCCCGATGAATCCCCATTTTAAATGGAATGCTTTTATTAATCTGGCTTTGACAAAATCGGAATACATCCGTTCGAAACAACCCGGAATACAAGGAAATAAAGTGGAATTTGTTCCTATGCAAAACCTTAAATCCGGTATGCTATTCGGTTATAAAAACCTGATGACCAGTATGCAATTTACCTATATGAGTGATCAATACACCGATGCCACCAACAGTAAACAGGACAAAAACGAAAATATTAAGGGAATTGAAGGACAGGTTCCAACCTACTATGTTGTCGATTGGGCGTTGTCGCTTACGGTTGCCAAAAAAATTACGATAGAAACCGGTATCAATAATCTTACGAATACTATTTATTTTACAAGACGAGCAACCGGTTATCCGGGACCGGGAATTATCCCTTCGGCACCAAGGTCTTACTATGCGACCCTTCAATTGCGGTTCTAAAACCACTATATACTACGGATAAATAGTATGCTAACAGGCAAGATCTTTTAACTATAAATAATTTAACCGCAAAAATAGGTTTTCGGATAAACTATAAATTATGGATTTGTTTTTGTCGCATAAACGATTTATAATAATGTTAAAGTTTTTCCCGCGGATGGAATAAATGTGTTATATTTGCATGCAATTCAACTACAAATTGCAACATGAAAGCACACACAGCTAAAATCATCGGGGAAGGTCTAACCTATGATGATGTTCTACTCGTTCCGAATTATTCAGAAATCCTGCCAAGGGAAGTAAGTATCAAAACGAAATTTTCAAAAAATATTACATTAAACGTACCAGTTGTTTCGGCTGCTATGGATACGGTTACCGAAAGTGCGATGGCTATTGCGATGGCGCAGGAAGGTGGTATCGGTGTTTTACATAAAAACATGACAATCGAACAGCAGGCTGCCGAAGTACGAAAAGTAAAAAGAGCCGAATCGGGAATGATTATCGATCCGGTTACATTGCCACTTACGGCAACTGTAGGCGATGCCAAACTGGCCATGCGCGAGTTCAGTATCGGAGGAATCCCGGTGGTGGATGAAAATCAAATCCTAAAAGGTATTGTGACCAACCGTGATTTGCGTTTCGAAAAAGACAACGCTCGTTTAATCACCGAGGTGATGACATCTGAAAAACTGGTTACAGCCGGAGAAGGAACTACATTAGCCACAGCTGAAGAAATTCTGCAACAAAACAAAATTGAAAAACTACCGGTAGTCAACAAAGAACATAAACTTGTTGGGTTGATTACGTTTAGAGATATTACCAAGTTAACACAAAAGCCAAATGCCAACAAAGACAAATTTGGACGTTTGCGTGTAGCGGCTGCATTAGGTGTTACCAACGATGCGGTAGAACGGGCAACGGCTTTGGTAAACGCAGGTGTAGATGCGGTGATCATCGATACGGCACACGGACATACCAAAGGCGTGGTAGGTGTTTTAAAACAAGTAAAAGAAAAATTCCCGCAACTGGATGTGGTGGTAGGTAATATCGCGACACCGGAAGCGGCCTTATATTTAGCTGAAAACGGTGCCGATGCCGTTAAAGTAGGAATCGGACCTGGATCGATCTGTACAACCCGAGTGGTTGCCGGAGTAGGATTTCCGCAGTTTTCGGCCGTATTGGAAGTCGCTGCCGCTTTACGCGGAACCGGAGTTCCGGTTATTGCTGATGGAGGAATCCGTTATACCGGTGATATTCCGAAAGCGATAGCAGCCGGAGCCGATTGTGTGATGTTGGGATCGTTATTAGCAGGAACCAAAGAATCGCCGGGCGAAACGATTATTTTCGAAGGAAGAAAATTCAAATCCTACCGCGGAATGGGATCGGTAGAAGCGATGAAAGAAGGATCCAAAGACCGTTATTTCCAGGACGTGGAAGACGATGTGAAAAAACTGGTTCCGGAAGGAATCGTAGGACGTGTACCTTACAAAGGAGAGCTAAACGAAAGTATGCTTCAGTTTGTTGGCGGACTACGTGCCGGAATGGGATACTGTGGTGCAAAAGACATCCAGACCTTACAGGAAACAGGACGATTTGTTCGTATCACGGCCAGCGGAATCGGAGAAAGCCATCCGCACAACGTAACTATTACAAAAGAAGCACCGAATTATTCGCGATAAAAAATAAAAACCTGATATGAAAATATCAGGTTTTTTTATGTTTAAAACAGACCTCAAAGGTTTTTAAAGTCAGTAGCAGACCTGACAGGTTTCGAAAACCTGTCAGGTCTTGTGTTTAAAGTATTATTGATTCTTAAAAGCGGCCGCCAATAGTTTTTTATCACCAACCAGCCATAAGATATCGTTTCGTTCTAAAATCAAGTGGGATTCCGGATTTAGGATGCGTTCGCCATTACGTTCGATACCTACAACAAGGCCACCGGTACGCTCGCGTAGTTGCGATTCGCGAATCGTTTTTCCGATAAATTCCTGATTGGTCAATTCGTATTGTTGTAGTACGATTTGCGCTTCGGTTACCGATTCCGGTACTTCAATCTCATTCTGATCCAGATAACCTTTAAAATTCTGAACCTGATCGTCTGTCCCGATTACACAAATTTCATCACCCGGAAACAACCGTTCGTTACGCGTAGGGATGTTGATCATGATTTCACCACGCTTGATAAAAGCGATATTTACCCCCATTTTTTCACGTACTTTCAGATCCTGGAGTTTTTTTCCGGCAAGGTTCGACTCTTTGGCAATTTCAAAATTGGCCATGTGTCCGTCCCAAGGGGTTAAATCATCCCGGGTTTTCTGAGCACGTGCAATTTCACGATCGTTGAAATTTTTAAGGAAGTGCTTTTCGATTTTATCGTACTGGGCATGCAATTTTTTAGGAAAGATGATATACGAAATGATCACGAGGATCAACGCAATAAAAGCAACAATCGGTGAAAAGAAATTATTCAGAAGGAATCCTACAAAGAACAGCGCAAGGCCAATTCGAACCAGAATCAGCATGGTTAAAGGACCACGGTATTTGCGTTCTTTTCGAAGTTCGTCCATTGCACTTTCGGCGACTCTTCGCAGCGATAGCGCCCATAAAAACGGAGCGATGATCACTAAGGTAATCAATGCGGCTACGGCATTTCCGAATTTAGAATCGATCACCAAAGGCGAAATATAAAGATCGGACAACAGGATAATCGCAATAATAATAACCGAACTGATCACAACCTGCGTCATGGTAGCGCGCAATACCACTTGCCAGTTACTGGTTGCTTTAATCGACTGTGAATTCGTACTGTAATTATCGATAGCCGTAAGCCATTTTTTAGGTAATACTTTTTCAAGTTTCTCATAAAACGGCATTGACATTTTGATCATAAATGGAGTGGTAAACGTGGTTACGGCCGAAACCGCCACAACAATCGGATACAGGAAATCACTGGTTACTTTTAGCGACATCCCTAAGGTGGCGATAATAAAGGAGAATTCCCCGATTTGCGCCAGACTCATACCGGCCTGAACGGATTGTTTTAAGGGCTGACCGGATACCAATGCTCCGGCGGCGGTACTCACCGTTTTTCCTATGATGGTAATCAAAGTGATCAATAACACAGGTACGGCATATTCCACCAAAGTATCCGGATTGATCAACATTCCGACAGATACGAAGAATACCGCTCCGAAAAGGTCTTTTACCGGTTTGATAAGGTGTTCGATTTTTTCGGCCTGAGTGGTTTCCGCTATAATGGATCCCATGATAAAAGCACCTAAAGCAGGTGAGAAACCGGCATTAGTGGCCAGAATTACCATCATCAGACAAAGTGCTAATGAAATGATCAATAAAGTTTCTTCATTCAATAAGGTTTTGGCTTTTTTAAGTAAGGTTGGAATAAAGAAAATACCACCCACAAACCAAAGAATCAGGAAGAATAACAGTTTTAAAACGGATTCGAATAATTCGGCTCCGGAAAATTGCTGACTAACGGATATGGTCGAAAGCAACACCATCAGTAAGATGGCAACAATATCTTCGACAATTAAAGCACCGAAAACGATTCCGGCATATTTCTTTCCTTTGACATTTAATTCGTCAAAAGCACGGAGAATAATCGTGGTAGAGGACATGGAGAGTATGGCACCGAGGAAAATACTGTCCATTTGTGACCAACCCATCCACCGTCCGGACATATATCCGATAAAAATCATCGAGATAATCTGGATAATAGCGGTAATGGAGGCGGTTCCGCCGACTTTCATCAGTTTTTTAAAACTGAATTCCAATCCGAGACTAAACAAAAGGAAAATAACCCCGATTTCGGCCCAGACTTCAACGCTTTTGATATCGGTGACCGAGGGGAAAAAATCAAAATTATTTCCGGCAAGAAAACCGGCAACCAGATAGCCTAAAACCAGCGGTTGTTTGATTTTTTTAAACAACAGTACGGCTACTCCGGCTGTCATTAGGATCAATCCTAAATCACTGATTAACGGATATAAATGGTGAGAGGTTTCGGCTACGGTTTCAGCTGTTGATAATGGCATATATTTTTTGTTTTTTAGGATTTGTGTAAGTTATAAAATAATGCGTATTTATAAAAGCAACAGGGCTTATTATGCCGTTATTTTAAGATAAATTTATCATAAATAGCAATAAAAAATCCCGATGGTTAAAGCCATCGGGATCTAAGAATATTTTTTAAAAAGAGTTATATTCCGAGGTAATTACTCGGTGTAATTTGTAAAAGTTCTGCTTTTATCGTATCCGATACGTTTAAAGTCGCGATAAAATTATGGATTGCCTCTTTGTTGATCACCGTATTGGTACGGGTAAGATCTTTTAATGCTTCATACGGATTCGGGTAGGCTTCACGTCTTAAAATCGTTTGAATGGCTTCGGCTACTACCGCCCAGTTTTTTTCCAGGTCTTCTTCGAATTTTTCAGCGTTTAAAAGTAATTTGTTTAGTCCTTTTAAAGTCGCTTCAAAACCGATAATTGTATGTCCGATTGGTACACCAACATTACGCAACACGGTACTGTCGGTTAAATCGCGTTGCAAACGGGATACTGGTAATTTGGCTGCCAAATGTTCGAAAATGGCATTGGCAATTCCCAGATTTCCTTCTGAATTTTCAAAATCAATCGGGTTTACTTTATGTGGCATCGCCGAGGAACCAATTTCTCCGGCTTTGATTTTTTGTTTGAAATACTCCATCGAAACATACGTCCAGATATCGCGATCCAAATCGATCAAAATGGTATTGATGCGTTTTAAAGCGTCGAAAAAAGCGGCAAAATGATCGTAATGCTCAATTTGTGTAGTCGGAAAAGAATGGTGTAGTCCTAATGTAGCTTCTACGAAATCGTTTCCGAATTTTCGCCAGTCAACTTTTGGGTAAGCTACAAAATGGGCATTGTAATTACCGGTGGCACCACCAAATTTGGCGGCAAACGGTACGTTAAATAACAAACGCATTTGTTCTTCCAGACGTTCTACAAACACGGCGATTTCTTTGCCCAAGCGGGTAGGGGAAGCCGGTTGTCCGTGTGTACGGGCCAACATCGGAACGTCTTTCCATTCCTGGCTTAATTCTTTAAGTTTGGCAACTACGCTTATTAACGATGGCAGGTATACTTTTTCAAAAGCGTGCTTGGTCGAAAGCGGAATCGCAGTGTTATTGATATCCTGAGAAGTCAATCCGAAGTGGATAAACTCTTTGTATTGTTGTAATCCCAATTTGTCGAAAGCAGCTTTAATAAAGTATTCTACCGCTTTTACATCGTGATTGGTGGTCTTTTCAGTCTCTTTGATCCAAAGTGCATCTTCTGTCGTAAAATTCTCGTATATCTTTCGCAAATCGGCAAACAGGTTTTTATCCACTCCGGCCAACTGCGGTAAAGGCAATTCGCAAAGCGCAATAAAATATTCGACTTCTACCAGTACGCGGTATTTGATCAAAGCTTCTTCGGAAAAATATTCGGAAAGGGAAACGGTTTTGTTTCTATACCGGCCGTCGATAGGCGATATAGCACTAAGTTCAGTTAAATGCATTTGTTGTTGTGTTATTTTCTAATAATCGCAAAGATAAGGTTTTACCCAAACTTCTGGAAATACAATTTTAAATCTTTTCCGGTTGGGCACTAAGCTGCTGTCGTAGTTGTTCCATTCCTTCGGAAGCGGATAAGGCTATGGCTTTAAACGGATTGTTCACATTGTAAATTTGGGCCGGTTTGGGGTCGATATAATACACCGGGGTTGTATGTCGGGTATAATCGATTAATCCGGCGGCCGGATAAACCTGTAGCGACGTTCCGATAATCAGAAAAATATCGGCTGTCTGAACAAGCGCGATCGCTTCATCCATTGCAGGTACGGCTTCTCCAAACCAAACGATATGCGGTCGTAACTGGTGTCCGTTGCTGTCGTTGTCGCCCAAGTGAAGATCGGTTTTCCAGTCGAGAATAGTATCGGTGTCAACAGTGCTGCGTACCTTGAGTAGTTCGCCGTGTAAGTGTAAAACGTTGCGACTACCGGCTCTTTCGTGTAAGTCGTCTACATTTTGAGTGATTATGTGTAGGTCGAATTCGGCTTCCATTTCAGCCAGAATCCGGTGGGCATTGTTGGGCTGTACTTCAAAAAGCTGTGCTCTTCTTTTGTTGTAAAAATCCAATACCAATGCTTTATTTTTGGCCCATCCTTCCGGACTGGCAACATCTTCAATATTGTAACCTTCCCATAATCCGTCGGCATCGCGGAAGGTTTTAATACCGCTTTCCGCGCTGATTCCGGCTCCGGAAAGAACGACTAATTTTTTCTTTAAGGTCATTAATTTATACTTTTCCTAAGGTATATAATTGCTCTAAAGTAGGTGCGGCACTACCTCCGGCTGGTTCCAGTGTGATACCAAATCCTTCGGCATCGGTAGCGTTGTCGACTTTAAATATTCTGGATTTCCCGATTTCCGTTTTTTCCAGTAATCCAATACTTGTTGGAGTGAGCGGATCCATTTTTAATGACCATACCTGATACACATGTCCTTTAGGTGGTTCCGGTAATCCGGATGCATCTACATATACTGAATGATCATTCTGATTCCAGTATATTTTGGCTTTGGCTTCCGGAGCAACCGCCTGACCGGCAAGTGCTACTACTTTATTGTTTTCGTCTTTAAAGAGGTTAAGTAAAGTTTCATTGTTTTTATTTTGCTCTTCTAAGGTGACAACCGATTTTTGTAAATCCTGATTCTTTTCTTTGCTATCTTTAAGCAGAATATCGTTTTGGTTCATCTGGAAATACAGGAAGCCGGCTCCTAATAATAATAGGAACGATGCTGCCCAACCCAAATAGGCCGATTTGTTGGATTTCGGTTGCATCGTTACTACGCTCGTTTCTCTCTCGAGTAATGCTTTTCGGATGGTATTGAATGTCTCCAGGGACAAATTCGGTGCGACGCTATACGAAAGGTTAATGATAGCCTTTTCGATGCTTTCGATCTCTTGTTTTATTTCCGGATATTCATTGGCGTAAACCTGTACTTCTTGGTTTTCCGATTCGGACAGTTTTCCAAAAATATACAGTTCCAGAACTCCGGATTCTATGTATTCTCTAGTGTTCATTATACTCGCAGTAAGTTTCTTAATTCGTTTATACAGTTTCTGTTTTGTGTTTTAACCGTTCCCAAAGGAATTTCCAGTGTTTCGGAAACTTCCTGTTGTGTATAGCCTTTAAAAAATAAGAGGTCAATCAGCTGTATACATTTGGGTTTTAGTTTTTTTACAAATTCCTGAATTCCAATCGTATCGATCTTGTTCATGGTTCTTGCATTGTCATCGAGTATATGTACGAAATTGTCAGAAGATAAGTTTTTCTGATTATTGTTAAAGTTTTTAGAACGTAACCGATCGATAGCGCTGTTGCGGGCAATATTGAGAAGCCAGGTAAAAAAACGACCTTTACTTTCGTCGTAAGTATCCAGATTTTTCCAGATTTTAACAAACGTTTCCTGAAGGATGTCCTCGGATTCTTCCCGGTCTTTTAGCAGGTTATAAATAATACCGTACAGACTTTTGGCATAGCTGTCGTATAAAAGCGTAAAAGCTTTGTCGTCTTTTTTGTAGATTTGCGCTAGTAATTCTTCTTGTGTCATAAGAGTAATTTAACTTCACTAAAGTTAGTAAAGAAATTTAACAAATTCATATTTTTTTAATGGAACCGCTTTTTTCCGATATCGCCTATTTAGATTATTTAGAAAATTTTATCACCGAAAACCGTAGCGAAGGCTTTAAACGGGTGTTAGAAAACCGTACCAAGCACTTTACAGTGGCGGTCGAAGATTTGTACCAATTGCACAATACGAGTGCTGTAATGCGTAGTTGTGAAGTCTTCGGAATACAGGAGTTACATGTAGTTGAAGAACGTTTTGGTAAAAAAATCGATAAAGAGATCGCGATGGGCGCTCAGAAATGGGTGGATATCAATCGTTTTGATTCCAATCAGGATTGTATTGCCAATTTAAAAGAAAGAGGTTATCGGATTATTGCAACCACACCGCATGATAATGATTGTTTGCTGGAGGATTTTGATATTACACAACCGGCGGCGATTTTTTTCGGAACAGAACGCCTCGGGTTGTCGGATGAAGTCATGCAGCAGGCCGATGGTTTTTTAAAAATTCCGATGGTTGGTTTTACCGAAAGCTTAAATATTTCGGTATCGGCGGCGATTATTCTGCAAAATATTTCGACGCGATTGCGTAATTCCGACCTGGATTGGAAGCTGTCGGATGCCGAAATGATCGAAAAACGAATTGACTGGGCTCGGAAATCGATTAAGGATATTGATTATATCACGCGCTTATATCTGGAGAAAAATAAAAAAGAGGACTAAAAATCCTCTTTTTTTATTTTATACTTATTTTTTTCGTTTTAAGATCTTATAATCTTCATAACAGCTACTAATCGCTTCCATGATTTGGAGATCGTTTGCTGTTTTGATAAAGGTTTCCGAATAATTACAACGTTGTAAGATTTCGTTGATTTCCTTCGGATCGATTCCCAAAAGCGAAGCCAGGGTTTCTTTGTCGAATTTGGAAGCCAAAAGGTTTTTGACTACATCGTCTTTTTTGATTTCCTTTAACTTGCTCATTTCTTTCGGTTTTTTTCCAAAGAAATTATAGAGTAAATCGGCAGGATTAAAAAGTGATCCTAAGACGCGGTTAATTTTATTAGGAGAGTGATCGCCGGCTTCATAACCGTATGGTAATCCCGAAATCGGATAACGGAAATTTTCATTTAACGGTAAAATTTTGGTGTCGACTTCCAGATAACCCGTTAGCTGGTATTTATTGATCACGACTTCCTCCAAAGCATAGGCCTTTTCGGTTAAGCGGATCTTGGTGTTTTTGTTTTTAATCCAGTCGTTGGTAACCCGTATTTTAATCGATTCAAATCCAATAAAAGAGAAGTGAATCGTGTCGTTAACTTTGGCTTCAATGGTGAATTCACCATGTCCGCTGGAAGTGGTTCCTTTAACGGTATTAATGTTAACAATATTGACGTTACTCTTGGGTAATAAAGTCGTAGCGTTCACTACTATACCGGAAACCGTTGAGGGGGTTTCCGTTTCCTGTGCGTAGGAAGCAAATGTTAGTAGGGTAAATAAAAAAACTGCAAAAAATCTCATACGGGTTATTAGATTGGTCTAAAAGTAAGGGATATTTTGCAGTTTTTAAGTTATATTAGAAGAAAATTAACAAAAGAATTAGCTTCTTCTAGGGCGTTTTCCGCTGTTGTTGTTCGAAGAACCTTCGGAACGACGCGGAGAACGGTCTGATCCTGATCTTCTTTCATTTCGTAATGGTCGGTCACCGAAATCATCTTTTCTTTCCGAACGACCACCGCCAAAACTACGCTCTCTTCTTGGTCCTCTGTCACGATCGCCACCTCTGTCGCGGTCACCACCTCGGGAACGGTTGCGATCACCACCACCGCTACGTCCGTTATGGTCGCGTCTTCTGTTGTTGGAACCACCGTCGTTTTTAGAAATTTCCACGTTGATTTTACGTCCTTCCAAATGAATGTTGTTTAAAACATCCATTACTTTTTCAGCGTATTCAGCATCGGTATTAAAGAATGAGAAACCTTCTTTTACATCCACTTTAAATAAATCGTCACGACCTAATTCTAAAGTGTCACGTAAGAAGTCTTTCAACGTCATCCAGTCAAAATTATCACGGGAACCGATGTTGATAAAGAAACGTACTGCTCCGTCAGACGGGATACTTCCTGCATCTTCACGACGTTCACCAGCATTTTGAGCGGATAAATCACGAGATTTTTTATAGTAATTGATAAAACGGTTGAATTCTACCGAAACCATTTTCTTGATTACTTCCTCTTTTGTAAGGTCTTTCATTACCTCATAAATAGCTGGAAGGTAGGCATCGATTTCATGGTCAACTTCAACGTCTTTGATTTTATTCGCTAAGTGGAATAACTGAATTTCGCAGATTTCAATTCCGGAAGGAATTGGTTTTTCTTCGAATTTCGTTTTGATGATACGTTCGATTTGTGAAATTTTACGCAATTCACTTTTCGTAATGATCACCATTGATGTTCCGGATTTTCCGGCACGTCCGGTTCTACCGGAACGGTGTGTATACGTTTCGATTTCGTCCGGTAACTGGTAGTTGATTACGTGTGTAATATCGTCTACGTCAATACCACGAGCCGCTACGTCGGTAGCAACTAACATTTGGATCTGACGACCACGGAACGATTTCATTACGCCGTCACGTTGTGCCTGAGAAAGGTCACCGTGTAAAGCGGCAGCATTATATCCGTCTTCGATTAGTTTTTCAGCAACAGCTTGTGTGTCTCTTTTGGTACGACAGAAGACAACCGAGAAAATATCCGGGTTAGCATCAGCTAGTCGTTTTAAAGCCGAATAACGGTCGCGGGCATTTACCAGGTAAAATTCGTGCGAAACGTTTTGTGAACCAGAGTTTTTGTGACCCACTGTAATTTCAAGTGGTTTACGCATAAACTCACGTGCAATACGCGCTACTTCCTGTGGCATGGTTGCCGAAAACAACCAGGTACTTTTGTCTTCCGGTGTATCGGATAAAATGGAAGTGATATCATCATAAAATCCCATGTTTAACATTTCGTCGGCTTCGTCAAGAACACAGAAATTAATGTTCTTAATGTTTACCATTCCTCTGTTAATCATGTCCTGCATTCTTCCTGGAGTGGCCACGATAATCTGTGCGCCTCTTTTTACATCTTTCGCCTGTTCGGTAATGCTTGCACCACCATAAACGGCTACAGTGTGAATTCCTTTAACGTATTTTGAATATTGTTTAATCTCATTGGTGATCTGTAAACAAAGTTCGCGTGTTGGCGATAAAATTAATGCCTGAGTTGTTCTGTCCTCAGCGTCAATCTTTTGAATCAGTGGAAAACCAAACGCAGCGGTCTTACCTGTCCCGGTCTGTGCCAATGCAACTATGTCTGTGTCTTTTTCCAATAATAGGGGAATCGCCTTTTCCTGTACCTCCGACGGATTTTCAAATCCTAGATCTTTAATCGCCAGCAGTAGCGATTCATTCAATCCTAATTGTTCAAATTTATTCATTCGTTATTTTTAAATTGGGGGCAAAGTTACTGTAAATTAACGAGATATGCTAATATGTTTTCGATATTTATGCTTTTGTTTTTTACTGATTTTCAATAAGT